>JBAXOP010000550.1:0-2706 GCA_037133195.1 Verrucomicrobiota bacterium
GCTCTATGTTTCCCAAGGCACACTCTCGCTCAGCGGCAACGCCTTCACCGTCAATAGCGCCTCGCCCTTGGGCATCGGCCAATACACCCTTGTCAAACAAGCCAGCGGCAACATCACCAGCAGCGGAACCTATCCGGCTGTCACCGGTAGCGCCATTGGTTTTGGGTCAACCGGAACCATCACGGTGACTGGCGACAGCGTGTTTCTAAATGTAACAGCCCCGCTCTTGGCGACCCAACTGATATTCACTTCCACGCCAGTGAGCACCACGGCCGGAGTGGCCTCGGCAATGATCACCGTGCAACGGCAGGATGGGGGCGGCAACCCGCTCGCGGTCGATCCGTCGATCACCGTGACTCTTTCGAGCGACTCAAGCGGCACGAAGACTTTTACACCCGCATCCCTAACGATTCCTAACGGATCAAGCAGCGCCACCTTCACCTATACGGACACCAAAGCCGGAACCCCGACCCTCACGGCAGCCTACGGTGGATTGACCCCAGCCATGCAGCAGGAGACCGTCACAGTCGGCGCTGCGGCGAAGCTGGAATTCACGACCCAACCCGGCGGCGGCACGGCCGGATCGGCCTGGACGACCCAGCCGGTGGTGACCGTGCAGGATGCCTACGGCAACACGGTGACGGACAGTTCCGCTCCCATCACCCTAACCATCAAGTCCGGGACTGGCACCGGAACCTTGAGCGGCACCACCACGGTGGACGCGATCAACGGCGTGGCGACCTTCAGCGGCCTGAGCCTCGACTTGACCGGCACCGGCTACCAGTTGAGCGCGGCGGGCGCAGGTCTAACCGGAGCTGATAGCTCAACTTCCAGCATCACGGGGGGAACGGCCACCTCTCTAACGGTTTCCGGTTTTCCGAGTCCGCAACCGGCGGGCCAATCGGCCAGTGTGACGGTCACGGCCAAGGATGTTTATGGCAACACGGCCACGGGTTACACCGGCACGGTCAGCCTGACCAGCAGTGATGGCGCGGCGATCTTGCCGTCCAGTCATGTCTTCACGGGACCGGACGCCGGGATCTATCACTTCAGCGACGTGATCTTGAACACGCTCGGCACCCAATCCCTCACGGCCGGCGATGGCACATTCACCGCCACGCAGTCGGGCATCTCGGTCACCGTGGCACCGCTCATCTCGACATTCACCACCAACGGCACCTGGACCGCCCCGGCGGGCGTCACCGCCGTTCAATTGTTAGTGGTGGCCGGCGGGGGTGCGGGTGGAAGAGGTGGCGCTGCGGGTGGCGGTGGTGCGGGCGGGTTGATCTACTATGGCTCGGAAACACCCGCGTCGGCTAACAGTTATTCGGTGACGCCTGGAACGACCTACACCGTCACGGTCGGTGCCGGTGGGGCCTATGGCGGCTATAACAATGGCGGCAATTCCAGCTTTGGCGCGGTGGTTGCCACGGGCGGCGGCGCGGGCGGAAATAACTGGAGTTTTGGCACGTTGGCCGGTGCTACTGGCGGCTCCGGCGGTGGCGGCGGCATTGGTGGGTGGAGTTCCCAGTTGGGAGGAGCCGCCTCGCCCGCAGGCCAGGGGTATGCTGGCGGGGCTAGCTCTGTCGTGAATGCCCAGATCGGCTCAGCGGGCGGCGGTGGCGGTGGTGCCGGCGCGGTCGGTAGCAACTCCTCCTTTGAAACCGGAGGCAACGGGGGGGCTGGTTTGGCCTACTCAATCAGCGGCTCGTCGGTCACTTATGCAGGCGGCGGAGGCGGAACCACTTTTGCATCTCCTCCCTATCCTGTGGCTCTGGTTCAAGGCCAGGGTGGTGCCGGGTATCTCAACGCCGGTGGCGGCGGCATGGCGCAATTTCCCAGTGGCGTGAACGCAGGAACCTCCGGCCAGAAGGGCATCGTCATTGTGACCTACGTCCTGAGCAATCCGTATCAAGCCTGGCTCGCGGAGAACTCTCTAACTGACACGCCGGAAGCCCTCAAGCACTACGCGTTTGGCACCACCACCCCCGGTGCCATCGCCGTCACAGAGGCCACTCACATCACGCTTGGGCAGACGCCCGCAGTGCAAATCACCGGCGGCGTGGCCAGTGCCGTCTTCGGGCGGCGCACCGACTCCACAGGGCTCACCTACACCGTGGAGTTCAGCAGCACCCTGGGTGACTGGCACCCCGGCACCGACACGGCCAATTTGACGTATGAAGCGGGTGCGGTCCTGGAGCCCGCCGTAGTGGCCACCCAGGGAGCGATGGAAGCCGTGAGCGTCCCGTTCCCGATCTCGATCAAGGTGGGCGAGGACTTCGTGAGCGTATCCAAACTCTTCATGCGCATCGTCGTGATGGCCGCTCCCTAACGGATGACCTCAGTCACATGGGAACTCACCGCCAAGGGCTCCAAGGTGGATTCACTAACGGAAAAACCTTGGCGGCGTCTTGGCGGTCAATCTTCATGTGACTCGGGAGATTGAAATGTCTCACGCGAAGCCGCGAAGGGGATCGTGGCCCGGGCATGTTGCCCGGCGCCTCTGACCCATGACCACGACGATTCCGCATTCTAACCAAACCGCACGTTGGCGACGCTCCTCGAAAGGAGCGCTCCCACGTCATGTCGACCTGAAAGTCGACACTCCTTCCCGACCCCCAACTCATTTCGGATTCAATGCTTCCTCCCCGTCTCCGTGTCGCCTGATTAGGCGACATGACAAGTTTTCAATTTTTGCGTATTTTT
>JBAXOP010000551.1:0-2701 GCA_037133195.1 Verrucomicrobiota bacterium
TAAGATGCGGCATCTGCGGTTGGACTCCCATTACCTCGGCCCGCACCATCCGGGATGCTACCGCCCCTGGTCGGATCGGGGGGAGAATCTCGAAAACCAGGTTGGGTAGAGGAAGGCTGGGAGTGGCCTAGCACAATAGCGGGGGTGTGTCACGCGACAAGTTGCGCGGGATTTTTTGAAATCATTGAGCAGCGGATTTTGAATGGGCGGGCGGAGAGGTCCTGGCGGATTCAGCAGTGCTTGCAGCCGGGTTTGGGTGACGTGTTCACGGGTAGGCGTGTCCTAGCTAAAAAAGGGCAACCGGGATTTCTCCCACCCTCACTTCCTCCCGCCAATCCTTGATGGGACTGGCGGGAGGTCGGGGCCGTCATGATTTCGCCATCAGAGCTTGTAGGACTTACGATTCATGATTTTGGGTTCGTTGGTTTCACGCAGCCATGGCCGGGGCCGCGACTTGCGCGGTCTGCTCATGCCCAACCCCGACTTCCGGCGCTTCCTCCGCGACACACCTGCACGGCATGAGCACGCAGAAGTTGCCGGAGGCGGGATCCACCGCCATGCCGGGGTTCAGCCCGTCGATGAAGCGCAAGGTGGAGCCGATGGCAAGGGCGGATGCCAGATACCCCGGCGCAAACGCAATTACCGGCGGCTGACTTTCCCCCGATATGCTGACGGGGACGTGGATGGTGGCACCCGTTTGATCGGAGTCCCGGAGCGTCAACGTCAGGCAGCCGGGTTTGTTCCAGGTGAGCCGCACGGTAGCCTTGCCGTTCCCTTTGCCATTCTTGCCTTCCAACGACCGCAGCCACGAGATGAGCGCGGGCCGATGGGTTTCCGGGATGGTGACGTCTGCCACAAACTCGCGCGGGATCACCTGCCGGTAATTCGGATAGCTGCCCTCGATGACTCTCGCGATGAACGTGTGCGGACCCGAGCGGAATTGGACGTGCGGAGCTTTTCCTTCGTCGGGTTGATAACAGATTCGACCGGCATCTTGCCACAGGCGACGGTGAGCTTGAGGACGGGCTTTTCTGGATCGGCTGTGGCCGGGCACTCGAATTGCACGCTGCTGCCCTTGTCGCCCCGTGCTGCGGCTGCGAGAGCCGTGGCGGGGATGAGGGAACGCGGGATGTCGGGTAGGGTGCGGTCGATGGAGGCAGGCAGTCGGGTTTCCAGCCAGTGGTCGAGATCGGTGACGGCCAGGGTGAGCCCGGCTGCATCGATGGTGGCGAGTACATGGGTGAGAACCGGCAACTTGAGTCGCTCGAAGTGGATCCGGGTAAGGAGCTTGCGGGCGGCGATGATGGCGGAGACGGGGATAGTGGTCATAAATTTTGAATTGATGAGAGATGTCAGAAGTCTGAATTTCTAAGGTCTGAAAATCAGAGAAGCCAGAGGACGGGCGGTTAGGCTCCATCCTCTGGCTCATTTCAGCGTTTCGGTTTTCAGCTTTACCTCTCGGGCTTGATATAGGCGTTGAGGCCGACGATGACAGGCAGGTCGTTGATTTTGACTTCGGTGGGCTGGTTGCCGTTGGTGCTGGCGACCGTGAGCGTCTTGCCGGAGGCGGACGGACGCGGCGTGTGCAGCGGGATTTCAATGTGCAGGATGTTGTCCTTGATGGTTGTTTTCATGATGTTCGGTTTGTTGGTTGTTTGGTTCGGATTTATTGCTTTGGATTTAATTTTTCAAAAATGTGGGCCGCCATGGATTCCCCACATGGGGAAAAAGTTTCCATGGCGGCCCGTGTTGCCCCGGTCGCGCTGCGCGTGTCGTGCGACCGGGCTTGCCGCTGCGGTGCCTTGCCGAAAGGGTTGCGGATGTTGCGGGGAATGACCTGCCTCAGGCTGCTACCACGTCGCTGCCCTTGTATTTGAGCTGGTCGGTGGTGCATTCGGATGCCGGGATGTCGCAACGCTTGCCGATATAGACGGGCTGGTAGATGGAGCCGCTTTGCAAGAACGCATAAAGGTACGAACATTCCACGACCTCACCTACCGCCGGGACCGCATGGTTGGGCGAGATGGTGACGTTTCCTGCGGGCACCAGCTTGTCGTCATCATAGAGGCCGAGCGCAACACTGCGCTTGGCATTGCGGGCGGTGACGACGAAGGACGCGCTCTCGACGAACTTGTACTTCAACTGCGAGCCACCCGAGTTGGGGCGGCCCGGGCTGTAGGGGGCATTTACATTTTTGAAGACCACACCTTCGCGGTTGCCTTGGCGGAGTTCTTCAAAGGTCTCCAGCTTGTCGTCGGGGTCCACCGCGGTGCTTACCCAGCGGAGGGCTGGCAGGTTGGGCGGAATGACCATCAGCAAGCCCGAATGGCGGTCGATATAACGGCGCTGGCGCAAATCGTTGCCTTTGACTTCCAGCAGGTCGAAGGCATGGAGGGTTTCGCCCACAGCCTCGCCATCGATCAGGACATCAAACGGGATTTGGGCCACAGCCTCGCGGATGGGTTCCGGGATGGCCACGACGAGTCCGCGGCGGTTAATGCCGATAACATCATTGCCCTGCTTGCGGACTATGAGGCGGCGGCCGTCATGCTTTTCCTGAAGGCAGTAGTGGCTGTCGTGGATCAGTCGCTCCAGCTCGCTGCTGTCCACGGAATTGAGGAGTTGGCAGCGGATACCGCTGTCACTTCCCTCGTTGCCGGTTTGTTGACTGGGAGTAAAGGAGCCTCCGAGTGCCCGGTAG
>JBAXOP010000552.1:0-2700 GCA_037133195.1 Verrucomicrobiota bacterium
ACTACACCGTGACGGTCATTGTAAAGCCCGACGACCCGGTGATGATCAACCTGGCATATATGAATACGATGGACGGGACCTACTCCTGGCTACAAGCAGGTTCCGCCAGCCAAGCCGCGCCTTTGGCCTATAAAGGCACCAACTGGAACGACGGCGGGAACGGGTCGGCTGCCGTGAGCAACCTGAAAAAATCCGATGGTACAGCCTCCGGCATCAGTGTCTCTGCGGTCTTGCGTCCCCGCGCCACCGGCGTGGATTTTGGATCCCATTTGGGCGGCAACAAATTGGCCAGTTATCCGACCGGTCTGGTGCTGGGATCGATGTTTGCGAATGACTCCGCCATTAAGAGTGGTTTTGTGGATATCCTCACGTTCAGCGGCCTCGCAGCCAACCACTCGTACAATATTGTCCTGGTCGATCCCTGGGAGTCGCCGGTGACGTTTAAGTACCTGTCGCAAAGCGCGGCGATCTCGACAAGCCTATCCATAAATGACTGGGTGAGCGGCAAGAATTATGCGCTGCTGACCAACTGCATTCCTAATGCCAACGGGGAGATCACGATTCAAGAGACGATCCCCGGTGCCTGGAGCACGCTCTGTGGATTCCAGATTGTGGAAAACGGGGCTTTGCCATCAACGAAGGACATGCTGACCTTCACCTTCCCCTCGTTAGGTGCCGCCACGATTGACGGGACCAATATCACAATGACCGTCCCGTATGGCACGAACGTGACCGCGCTTTCGCCCACCTACACGCATAACGGGGCATCCTGTTCTCCGGCTTCCGGAAGCAGCCAGAACTTCTCCAGCCCGGTGCATTACATCGTAACCGCTGGGGACAGCACCACCGCGGATTATACCGTGACGGTCACCGTGGCTCCTGCAACAAAGGATATGCTGACCTTCACCTTCCCCACATTAGGGGCCGCCACGATTGACGGGACCAACATCACCCTGGCCGTCCCGTATGGCACGCCCGTGACGGCGCTTGCGCCCACATACACGCATAACGGGACATCCTGTTCTCCGGCTTCCGGAAGCAGTCAGAACTTCTCCAGCACGGTGCATTACATCGTGACCGGTGCGGACAGCAGCACCAAGGACTATCTTGTGACGGTCATTGTAAAGCCCGACGCCCCGGTGACGATCAACCTGGCGTATATGAATACGATGGACGGGACCTACTACTGGCAGCAAGCAGGTACCGCCAGTCAAGCCGCGCCCTTGGCCTACACCGGCACCACCTGGAACGATGGCGGGAATGGGTCAGCCGCCGTGAGCAACCTGATGAAATCCGATGGTACCGCTTCCGGTATCAGTGTCTCGGCGGTCTTGCGTCCCCGCGCCACCGGCGTGAATTGGGGTTCCCTGCTGGGCGGCAACAAATTGGCCAGTTATCCGGCCGGCCTGGGCTTGGGCTCTGTTGCGGGGGATTCCGGTATTCTGAACAGCTTTGTCGACATCCTCACATTCAGCGGCCTCGCAGCCAACCACTCGTACAATATTGTCATGGTCGATCCCGGGGAGTGGCAGGCGACGTTTAAGTACCTGGCGCAAAGCGCATATATCTCGACAAAACCAGCCACAAATAATGACTGGGTGAGCGGCAAGAATTATGCGCTGCTGAGCGACTGCATTCCCAATGCCAGCGGGGAGATCACAATCCAAGAGCAGATCTCCCATGACTGGAGTGCACTCTGCGGTTTCCAGATCGTGGATAATGGGTCGATTGCGCCGCCCGTCTCCAACTTCACTACTTGGGCGGCCGCACAAACACCGCCCCTCGTAGGCGGCGCTGACTTTGTGGGTCCCGACGGCCTCAGTAACTTGCTCATCTACGCCATCGATGGTCTCAAGACGGACCATACCAACGCGTCGCCAGGCGCTCTAACAGGCAACGTGCTGAGCTTCGCCAAACGCCCCGCAGCAGTCTCTAACAATGATGTCACATACGCCATCGAAATCTCCGCCGACCTCGGTGTCAACGATCTGTGGCACGCTCCCACCACGGGTGTAGAAGAGGTCGCCGGCCCACCCGCCACCATCTCCTACATCCTGCCCACATCTTCCGGCGGCCGTCTCTTCGCCCGCCTGGTGGTGACGCAGAAGTGAGGAGGAAGAGAAGAGGAAGAGTTGTCCGTTGTCGGTGATCGGTTGTCCGTGATTGCGGCAAAGAGCTAAAGCGCCTCAGCGCAAGCTCCACAGACAACAGACAACCTCTTCCCAATCCCCTTTCCGGAGTTATTGGTTTTTCTCCGGATCCCAGCGGGGCTGTTGGTGCGCAACGGCAGCCCCGCACTGGTGGGATAAAAACGCTCCAATCGCATCGACGCTCGCAGAGCGCCGCTACAATGAGAATGCGCTCGCCAACACACACCAACTCCCGAAGCGAATTTCCACCAGCAAGCAGCTTGAGAATGAATTTACCATAAAGCACCAACTGATCCAAATGATGACCACCAACAATCGAACAATGAATATCGTGGGACTCACGGCCCAGGTCACCTCCTCTTATCCGGATGAACCTTCACAACCATCTTCTAACAACAAAAAATCAATGAAGCTACTCAGTCCCATCAAAAAAACCGGAAACTTTCTGACGCACCTCACCCACTCCGCGGTGGCGGGGGTGGTGATGCTGGCTGGAAGCGTGCAGGCGGAGGATGTCCTGATAACGCCTATCGCGGTGACGGCGCAAAGC
>JBAXOP010000553.1:0-2700 GCA_037133195.1 Verrucomicrobiota bacterium
TGTCTCCCCGTTAGCCGGCCCTTCGGCGTTCTATCAGATTAGCGAAAAACCGAACGCCCACACAACTGTCTGTCTGCAGAAGTCTCCGCTTTTGAAATCGGAGCGCCCAACGGCACTAGAAACCCGAAAGCATTATCCTTAAAAATCATCACCATGACTATCGAAAGAACACCAACCTGGGAAGAACTCGTTCGAGACGCATTTGCGGACTACAAGTCGACGGGGAAGATTCAGGACATTCTGCTTACCCGCTACGACCAGCATGGAAGGTGGATCCCCGTCATTTCGACTGAGGAGGTGGAAGAAGCCATCATCTTCAAACTCGCTGGAACCATCATTCCGCTAACAAGATTAGAGAGCACAAACCCGGCCGGAGAAAGGACGCTCCTGTGCTCGTTCGCAGATGATACGGAAGGGAAAGTGGAAATTCCGTATCACCATGTGAAGGGCCAAATCCTGGTGCCTGAAGCCCTGACATTGATTGCACCGGTGCTCGTATCCGTAGGGGAACGGATGGTCGTTAACGGCGCAATGGCGTTCCATATTCCCAACCTGCAATCGGTGGGGGGGAGTCTATGCGCCCAAACAGCCCAAGAATTCCTCGCGCCCAAGCTGCAATCCGTTGAGGGTAGCTTGGTCGCCACCTTTGCAACGAAATTCCAAATTCCCAATCTGCAATTCGTGGAGTGGGACATAGACGCTCTATCCGCCCTCGAATTCAATGCGCCCAACCTGCAATCGGTGGGGGGGGACCTACGCGCCGACGCAGCCGAGGAATTCCACGTTCCCATCCTGAAATCGGTCGGGGGCGACCTTATAGCCGAGGCAACCGAAGAATTCCACGTTCCCAGCCTGCAATCGGTGGGGAGGGACCTAATCGCCCAGTCGGCCGGAGATTTTAGAGCTCGCAACCTTCAATCCGTGGGGGGATCCGTGTACGCACGTTTAGCCAAGGAAATCCACGCGCCCATCCTCGAATCCGTTGGGGGATCTATGGACGCCGGTTCGGCCATGAAGCTGAATGCCGGCAAGCTCAGTCAGGTCGGGGGAGACTTGAACACCAAAAATGCTAGGGACTTCCACAACCGCTCCATTGCGACCGGCGGAGTCGGCGGAAAGTGGGAGATTCACCCGGACGCAAAGAGCATTCGGCAAGGTATCAAAGGTGCGCACGCGAACCAGCCACGTATCGAAATTTGATCGAGCCAGTCGGGGAAATGTTTCCTCCACGTTGTAGCCGTCGAGCAGCACGGCATCAGCCAGGCGTCAAAACGATGATCGCCCGCCGCATCATGCTTACAACTGCCGACCAAATCCATATCGACAAGAAACTGATCCATGCAGCCGGTAATGCCGACAGCTCCCTTGTCGAGGAGGTCCGCGTCCAGGGCGCTGACGTTGATGCTAGAAATGACCACATCCACTTCGATTAGCTGCCGCTTGAGCCGACCGCGCGGGGCGCGACACGAGGTCAAACGGGAAGTGGCGTAACAAGCGATTGTTTTTTCGCAAGCGTCTTGGCGGCCAAGTTTTCACAATCCCGCCTCGACACGTCCGCCCTGATCCTGACACTTCTGAGGTGCCAGCCACACAGCGACTCCCGAACCCCACCATGGAAACCCAGCTTGTCATCCCCCGTTCGCAAGATCCGAGCACGGTCGCCGAAATTCTCGAAGCCCTCCGCAAGGCGCACTTCAAACCGACCCATGAAAGCAAGGTGTGGGGGGACTGGATCCATCTTTACGGCTGCCGCAGCGTCATCTGCATCGAATGCACCGGCGGCCACTGTACTGCCGCCACCATTGAACACGGCGAGGGGGAGGAGGATGGCGAGCCCGTCGCGTCGATCCTGCAGGCCTTCGGCACGCTCGGCTGGCACGGCGTCGGCGAGGATGGCGAGTACCCGCTTGTTTCCGGTGCAGGAAAGTGATGACGCAAGTTTGTCTGCCGCAAGTCCGCCAATGATGGCGGAGGTCGACAAAGAACACGTGCTGGACCTCACCTGCCGGCGGGTGGCTCTGAGCATCCTGATGGTGCTGGGCCTGCGTGCTGACGCGGTGGCCACCGGCGGGGAAGCGCTCCAGGCACTCGCAGCCCAGCCCTACGATCTGGTGCTCATGGATATGCAGATGCCGGTGATGGATGGATTGGAGGCAACCCGCCGGATCCGCGCGCCGCTGCCCGCTGTCGCCAGTCCCAACCTGCCGATCATTGCTGGCGATCCTTGATTAGGAAAACGCCCGTGCGGCTTCGACGCGCGAAGAAACCTCAAAACGATCTGGAAAACCCCTTCAACCGGGTTTCGGAATGGTCGTTTTTGCGAAATCCATCCGATTTTCCCGGTGCCAGGAACAAAATTCGGGCATCTCCGGGTGCCGCTGATTCTTCGCAATTCATTGAATGTGAATGTGCTGCGATGCGACCCCATCCCGGTCGTCATCCCGCTCGTCAGTCCGATTAGCCGTCCAAGCAAATTCTTAGGTTGTCCGGACATTTCATTAGCGGGAAAAAGGGGAACATGGATACCCAAACGAAACCGAAAGGACAAGCCATGAACCCGACAGCCATGAACCTGCCAGCCATTGTGAATCCCAATCCCAATCCCAATCTCAAATACATAGTCACCGCCACCGGAATTGAATTCCTCGGCGACCTCAGCCTGGCGGAATGGGGTGAGCTGGGACGAACGCTCATCTCACT
>JBAXOP010000554.1:0-2696 GCA_037133195.1 Verrucomicrobiota bacterium
GACCGATACGACCGGGGCGAATCTGCCAGCATCGACCTCGGAAACGAATTTTCCGCTTCTCGTCAGATTCCACTCTAGCAGTTTTCCATTCGGCCAGGCCGCCACCGACGGTCATGATATCCGTTTCTCCACCGCAGCGGGCGCTGGACTTTCCTATGAGATCGACCAGTGGGATCGCGTCACCGGCCAGGCTGCCGTGTGGGTGAAAATTCCCAATATCACCGGCAATGCGCGGCAGGAAGTCAAGATGTACTGGGGCAAGGCCGATGCCGCCAGCGAGTCGAGCGGGCAAGCTGTTTTCAATTCAACGAACGGATATTGCAGTGTCATGCATTTGAACGGCAATGGGGTGGATTCAACCGGTTCCACCTCGCCTGTCAATGGCGGAGCCACCCCGACCACGGGGATCATCGGCAGCGCGGCGATGAATCTGAAAATCGGTGACATCAACGCCACCAGCATCACAAATTTCCCATCAGGCACCAACCCAACCTCGACCGGCGAAGTCTGGATCCGGGCAAGGTCAATCAGCAGCGGATGGACCATGCCGCTCGCCTGGGGCAACAAGAATGCGTATGGCTGGAGCACCTGGAACATGCAGATTGGCTTCTGGGGCAGTCCAACGGTTTTGCCAGCTCCTCTCACCTGCCGGGGACCTGCGACGGTTTCCGGATCCACGGCACTTGCCGCGCAACAATGGTATCATGTCGTTTATTCCAACTCCAATGGAACCGGGAAACTATATATCAATGGCGCTCTTGACGCCACGGCGTCAGGCGGTTCCCTATCCATCACAAATCCCCAAGCCATGACGCTCACCGCGGCAAGCGGCGACGCCGACGTCGATGAAGCACGCATCTCCAGCGTCGCGCGTTCCGCCGATTGGGTGAAAATGGAATATGCAAACCAGAAGCCCCAGCAAACGTTGGTGGGCAACCTGGTCCAGACCGGTTCGACCTTCTCCGCCACGCCGTCGGCGCTGACCATGAACGAAGGAACACCCACCACCCTGAGTGGCCAGGCCGGTGGCGCCCAGAAGGTCTATTGGTGTCTCGTGCAGAACGGCGTGGAAACCGTGCTTGCCACAGATCAATTCACTTACACGGTGAGTCCCGGTCGGGTCACCGGCAACCAATCGTTGGTCATCCGCTTCAAGGGAGTCTATCCGACTGGCAACCAGACGGTTGACATCCCCATCACAGTTATCGATACCATTCCCGACCCGGTGTTCTCCCTGAATGCCTCAACCAGCCAGTGGGATGGCCGACAGACGATGACCGTCACACCGGTCATTTCCAACTTGGCGGCCTTGCAGGCGGCCGAGGTCGCCAGCCTGAATTATAATTGGAGCGTGGCGGGCGTGGCCGTGGCCAGAACGATCACCGCAGGCACGCCCAGCGTGTCCGGCGTGCTGACGCTGACCCGCTCTCAAGGCAACGGACCCATGACCGTCACCCTGGTGCTCGATAACGGCGGTGCCTTGATTTCTAACAATGTCACCATCACCGTACAGGAGCCCGCGAGTGATGCATGGCTACAGCGCACGCCCGGGGCCAACGAAAAAGCGGTCAACAACCAGTTCATCGCCCGAGACCCGAACACTAACCTGGGCACGATCTATTACAATGATGATGGCACGGGTGGCGGCGGGACGACTCCGGTCTATTTGAAGGTCTTTGCCACACCCGACGCGGGAAGCGAGGCGCAATACGGCTCAACCCTCCGCCTAACACCCGTGGCGGGAAAATATGCTTTCACCGTGCCAATCGCCGCCGGCAAGGTAATTTACCGCTTGGAGTTCGGCACCACCACCGCCGGGACGGATACGCCCACCGCCACCGTGACCAACCTCGTCTGCGGCGATGCCTATATCCTCGAAGGCCAGTCCAACGCGCTGGCCATCGACAGTTTGCCGGCGGACGGCACCAGCAGCACCTGGATCCGCACCTATGGCCGAACCACCGCCGCCTGGGGCAATGCGGTGCGCAACGGTTCGGATTTTCTGATCGGTTATTGGGGATACGACCTGGCCGATTACCTGCAGTCCTCCCGCAACATGCCGATCTGCATCATCAACGGCGCGGTGGGCGGCACCCGCATCGACCAACACCAGGCGAATTCGGCGGACCATACCTTGGCGGGCGGCCTGTATTCGATCTATGCCACCCTGCTCAACCGCGTGATCAACGCCAAACTGACCTATGGCATTCGCGGCATTTTCTGGCATCAGGGGGAAAATAACAGCGGTGCAGCGGACCCCACCGGTGATTGGGATTACAAATCCTATCAGCAATATTTTGTGGATATGTCGGCGGCGTGGAGGCAGGACTACCCGAATATCCAGAAATTCCTCATCTTCCAAATGCAGCCGAAGCCCTGTGGAATGGGACCCAAGGGCGACCAATTGCGTGAAGTCCAGCGCAACCTGCCGCGGCTGTACTCGCACATGAGCATCCTCTCGACTTTGGGCATTGATTCCTCCTTCGGCTACCTTGGCTGCCATTACACAGCCCCAGGCTATCAGAATATCGCCAATCTCGTGGCTCCGGTGATCGACCGTGATTTCTACGGCGTCGTCCCGCCTGCCGCAGTTACCGCGCCCAACCTCCAGCGGGCCTACTACACGAACAGTACTCAAAACCAAATCTCCCTGGAATTCGACCAACCCATCCAGTGGAACAGCTTCTCGTCGCCGT
>JBAXOP010000555.1:0-2691 GCA_037133195.1 Verrucomicrobiota bacterium
TGGCCTACGTGGAGTTCACCTGCGGCGAGGCCATGGAACACTTCCTCGCCTGCCATCGCAACGCGCTGGAGTTTTTCGGCGCCACGCCCGGCGTCATCCTTATCGACAACCTCAAAACCGGTGTGCTCAAACATCCTATCGGCGAACGGGCCGTCTTCCATCCCCGCTATCTGGACTTCGCCGCCCATTACGGCTTCGAACCCCGCGCCTGCAACGTGCGCAAGGCCAACGAAAAAGGCCGCGTCGAAAGCGGCGTCGGGTATGTGAAGAAAAACTTCCTCGCCGGACTCGATCTTCCCAACAGCCTTGGCGGCGTCAATACGGCGGCCCGCCAGTGGATGGACACCATCGCCAACGTGCGCGACCACCGCGCAACGCGCAAACCGCCCGTTGAACTCTTCCTGATAGAGAATCCGGCCCTCCGCCCGTTGCCCGCCGTGGCAGCCGACACCTCGGTCACGCGCACCGTCAGGGTCACCAACCGCTGTCGCGTCGTGCTGGACACCAACCGCTACTCAGTGCCTGCCGCCTATGCTTCACAACGCCTCACTCTCGTGGCGTTCGCCGAGCGCATTTGCCTCTATCACTCCCACAACCTCGTCGCCTCCCATCCGCGCTGCTACGAGCGCCACCGCGACTTCGAAAACCCCGACCACGTCAAGGAGATCCTCGACCAGCGCCGCCGTGCCAAGGACGCCAAGTGGTTGATGACCTTCTACAACATCAGTCCGCAGGCCGAATACTATCACCAGCAACTCACAGCCCGTAGCCTGCAAGTCCGCGTCCACGTCAACAAGATCGTCGCCCTGACCGACATCTACGGCCCCGATAAAGTCCGCCTTGCCATGGAGGACGCCATCGCAAGCCAGGCGTTCTCCAGCCAATACATCGAAAACATCCTGCAACAGCGCGAACGCCACACCCCGCAGCCCGGCCCCCTGCATCTGACACGCCGCGCCGACCTCCTCGACATCGAACTCCCGTTCGCCGACCTCACCCTCTACGACCTGAAATAACAAACCATGAAAACCGACCCCACCACCCTTGACTCACATCTCGAAACCTTGCGCCTGCCCTTCATCAAAGAGCACTGCCAACCCCTGGCCGCAGCAGCCGCGAAAAACTCAATCACCCACTTCGGCTACCTCGCCCAACTCATCGAAGGCGAAGCCGCCTTGCGTGCCGACCGCGCTGTCGCCAGGCGCATCCAAGCGGCACGCTTCCCCGTCATCAAAACCCTCGACACCTTTCGCTGGGACTGGCCCAAAAAAATCAATCGCCTTCAAATCCAGGATCTCTTCCGGCTCCAGTTCGTCCACGATAAAGCCAACGTCATCTTCCTGGGCACCGTCGGCCTCGGCAAAACCCATCTCGCCACCGCGCTTGGTCACGCAGCCTGCCAGCAGGGCATAAGCGTTCTCTTCGCCAATGCCATCGACGTGGTTAACACGCTCAGCGCCGCACAACTCAAAGGCACCCTCAAAACCGAGTTGCGAAGATATACCACTCCGTCACTCGTCGTCCTTGATGAGGTCGGCTACCTGCCGATCGACCAGCACGGGGCGGACCTTCTCTTTCAGGTCATCAGCGCCCGCTACGAACGCGGTTCCATCGTGCTCACCACCAACAAAGCCTTCAAGCAGTGGCCCTCCATCTTCAACGGCGACTCCACCATCACCTCCGCCGTCCTCGACCGGCTTCTCCACCACGGTGAGGTTGCCGTGATCGAAGGCCCAAGCTACCGCATGAAAGACCGACACGAAAGCTAACACAACCGCCACACCCAACATGCTCCGGCACCTCGTTTTTGCCATGCGCTTTTCAAACCGCCCGTTTCATGCGCCATTCGCACCGCCGCCCTCAACAGGCCGAAGATCAGTAGCAGACCACAGACCGTTTCAACCGTGTCGACAGACGGGACGAGGAAATCCGAATACGAAATTCCGATCTTCGCAAAGAGGCCGGTCCCCAGCGCGGCCGAATACAGAATCTTGAGGATGCCTTCATTCAGCAGAAACGCGTTGCCGACGACGGATGAGGACGTTGGCGATGGCCTGTCGGTGCAGCGATCTTCTTCCAGAAGCCCATGAAAAACGTCCAATCGGCCCGCCCCTCTCAACCCTTTCAACAAAAAGCCCCCCGAATTCCGGGGGGCTTTATTTGGGAAGTGCGATAGCACGCTTGCCGCCTAACAAAATTGCCCGGTTTGAATATCGGGATCTGATGGGCAGGCTCAACCATGCATCGTCTCTATGGGCGGGTAAACGCCTCGACATCTATATGGTTCATTTTCGCCGCACTGTCAATAAAAAGGGGGAAAAAAGGGGAAAAAGCTCAAAAGCAAGAAAAAGCCCATAAAGTCGCGGGGTGCGCCAAAATGTCTGCATTTGCCTTGCCGCAACTGCCGCATGATTTCTTCAAACGTCTCATCGCGCACCCACCTTGGCTGTAGCAGGCAACTCCCGCGCCTCCCTCGTCAGCGCGTTGGGGGCAGCAGCGACCATCATGTAGATAATTCTGACATCGCGAGGGGCATGGACAACGTCCCGCTCGTCACGTCCGTGGTGGCCTCCAGGAAAAGGAACACGTCGGACAAAGTGGACCCACCCCGCAGCGGTGCCCCCACCACCGGCACGCCATTGAGGCAACGCACGACCAGGCATTGCTCGCCGGGAAGCAATTTCGACTGGA
>JBAXOP010000556.1:0-2687 GCA_037133195.1 Verrucomicrobiota bacterium
CAAGAGCAAAAAAATAGCGGCTTGCCGCCGATTTTAACTTTTTTGTCCGGCACCCCTTCTGTCTTGTCTTGGTCCTTTCCGCTTGCCCTTGGCGGCGGGTTGCGGCAGGCTGCGGCCATGCCTGCTGATGTCATCTCCCTACTGCAACATCTGGTGCGGATTGCTTCGGTCAATCCGGACAACGCGCCGGGCACCGCAGAGTCCGGCGAGGAGGAAATCGCGCATTTCCTCGGTGGCTGGCTCGAGGCGCTAGGAGCCGAAGTACTGCTCGAGGAGGTGATGCCTCATCGCCCGAATCTGCTTGCCAGATTTGCCCCGGTGGACGGGCGGCCACGAATATTATTGGGACCGCATCTCGACACCGTCGGCGTAGGCGGCATGACCATCGATGCTTTCAGCGGCGAACTGCGCGACGGCAAGGTGTGGGGGCGCGGGGCCTCGGATACCAAAGGACCGATGGCGGCGATGCTATGGGCACTGCGGGAATGCCGCAGTGTGCTGGCCAAATTGCCGGTGGCAGTGGATTTCGTAGCGTTCATGGGCGAGGAATCGGGCCAGTGGGGCTCTAAGGATTTTGTCGGACGGCATGCTGGGGAGTACTCGTTTGCGGTGGTAGGGGAGCCGACCTCGATGCAGGTGGTGCATGTCACCAAAGGTTCGTTGTGGGCCACGCTGCAGGCCACCGGCAAGGCGGCGCACAGTTCGCAACCGGAGCGCGGCGATAATGCCATCCTCAAACTCACCCGCTCGCTCGATACGCTCGACTACCATCTGGGCCATGCGCTGGCCGCTTTCACCCATCCGGTGCTCGGCTGCGCCACCCTTAACGTGGGAGTGATCCGCGGCGGGTCGCGCCCTAACATAGTTCCAGATTTGGCGCAAGCCGAACTCGATATGCGCATCACCCCTGCGCTGGCTGCCGCCGGCGGAGGGTTGCGTCTGCTGCGGGAAATGCTGGAGAATCACGCGCTGCCTGTGGAGATTATTCAGATGCATGAGAATCCTCCCATGGAAACCTCCGCCTCCCATCCGTTAGTGCAGGCGTTGCTGGCGGTGGACCCGGCCACCCACTTGGCTGGGGCTCCGTGGTTTTCGGATGCCGCCCATCTATCTGCCGGCGGAGTGCCAAGCATTTGCCTCGGGCCGGGTTCCATTGATCAAGCCCACACGGTGGACGAGTTTATCGAAACATCCGCCGTCTGCCACGCCGCGGCGTTTTTTGAGGCGTTCATCCTACAGAGGAAAATAAAACCGTGACGGCGCGGTGTGGGCGGAGATTATTGCTGGAGGTGGCACCGGGGCGTCATGGCCTCCTCAAGATAGGGCGCATCAGGACGACAGTAAAGTCGTCGCTCCCTACTGACATCCGCGCCTAATCATGCCTAAGGCTTAGGGGCAGCGCAAAAAACCCTGCAGTTTACTCTGCTAACTCCGCGCCTCCGCGTTTCGATGACATTTTGATCTTCTGAACATCAAAATGTGCCAAATCATTTTCCACCGAGTTCTGGAACTGTGAACTTTTCCTCTTTTCCTCTTTTCCTCTTTTCTTGCGTCTTGTAGTCTCGCGTCTCTCCCCCATGGACCTAACACAAGAAATCCTCGCCCTCAAGCACGCCCGCAACGCCGTCATCCTGGCTCATAACTATCAAATAGGTGAGATCCAGGACATCGCTGATTTCGTCGGCGACTCGCTCGGCTTGGCCTATCATGCCAAGGCCACCACGGCGGATGTGATCGTCTTCTGTGGCGTCCACTTCATGGCCGAAACCGCCAAAATCGTCAACCCCGGTAAAATCGTCGTGCTGCCGGATCGTGATGCCGGTTGCTCGCTCGAAGCTGCCTGCCCGGCCCCAGACTTGGAGGCATATCTAACAGCCAATGCCGCAAAGAACTATTACGTCATTGCCTACATCAATTGTTCCGGGGCGGTCAAGGCGCTCAGTGATGTGATTTGCACATCCGGCAATGCGGTGAAAATTGTTTCTCAGGCACCGCTGGAGCGACCGATACTGTTTGTGCCTGACGCGAATCTGGGGGCGTGGGTGATGGAGCAAACGGGCCGCAAGATGGATCTGTGGCAAGGCTCATGCTATGTCCACGTCGAGTTTACCCGCGACTCAATCAACCGCATCAAGGCCGTCTATCCAACGGCCATGGTAGTTGCCCATCCGGAATGCACCCACGCGGTGCGGCTCCTCGCCGATGAGGTATGCTCCACCGAGAAAATGATCGCTTATTGCAGGGCGGCTCCGGTTAAAGACATCATTGTCGTCACGGAGAGTGGCATGCTCCACCGTCTGCGCAAGGAATGCCCCGGCAAAAACCTCATCGCCGGCCCCACCGATCTGTGTGCCTGTGCCGATTGCCGCTACATGAAGCTCAATACCTTGCAAAAACTCCGCGACTGCCTGGCTAACCTGCAGCCCCGCGTCGAAATGGAGGAATCCCTGCGCGCCAGGGCCGAATTGCCGCTCTTGCGTATGCTCGAACAGTCACGCTGAATGCGTCAGCGCGCAGGCCCATGATGCGAGAATGTGGCGGCGCTTGGCGCGGGTTCATTCGCCTCGCATGGGCCAATGCGGGCAAGATGCCCGCACCACGTGGTCCGGGCATCCTGCCCGGAGGCCCATGTTGCGAGAATGTGGCGGCGCTTGGCGCGGGTTCATTCGCCTCGCATGGGCCAATGC
>JBAXOP010000557.1:0-2677 GCA_037133195.1 Verrucomicrobiota bacterium
TCTTCTCTTGTGTCTTCAAGTCTTGGGTCTTGGGTCTGAGGCGCAGCCTCGCTAGTTCATTATTTCCACCTACTTTCGCCATGCACCCGATCATCCGCCCCTCTCTGTTGCTGCTTTTTCTCGCGGTCACCGGCTTGCAAGCCGCCGAATTACCGAAAAAGGCCCCGCTCTCCCGCTACACTGAGTTGTGGACCAAATCCCCCTTCACCGCTCCGCCTAAACCCCCGGATGACGGCCCAGTCGTCAATCCCTTTGATGATCTGGCTCTCAAAGGCGTCGCTCCCATCGCCGGCGGCTATCTGATCACCCTCATCAATAAGAAAAATCCGGCTGAGGCGGTACCTCCCATCGATACCGACCAGCCATCCGAATATAAGGTTCTACGGATTGAGCGCGACCCCGACAAAGCGCTCGGCACCGTCGTCTATCTCTCCAAGGGGACGATCACCGGAAGCGTCACCTTTGACGAAAAACTCAGTGTTCCCAAGCCATCCGTCGCTAAAGTAGCACCTAAAAAACCCGGTACACCGCCGGTTCCCGGCCAACCGGTCCAACCCGTGCCGCCGCAGGTCCCCACCCCCACTGCCGCCCCATTAATCAGACCACGCGTCGTCCCTCCTCCCACCACCGGCACCCAACCCGGCAGTCGCTTCGGCGGTAGCTCCAGCGGCCGCTCCAGCAGCAGTTCCGGCGGCCACTCCGGCGGCGGTTACCAGCGCCCTTCCGGCCGCTAACACCTATCCCTCCCATTTCGTCACTTCCAATTCCTAATTCCTCCTCCCCCATGCCTGTCCTCCGCTATTTTGCATTCCTGGTTTTGAGCCTCACTTTCGCCGCCGCCCAGGCCCCACAACCTCCAGGTACGCCCGCCACCCCGGCCCCCGCTGTCCCCGCGCCAACCGCGCCTCCGATACCCGCCGTGCCATCCGTGCCCGCCGTGCCATCCGCGCCCACCAAACCCGGCCCCTCGGGTACCACCAAACCCGGCCCCGCAGGAGCCACCAAAACGCCGAGCGGAGGCCCGGGCAAGGTGCCCGGGGCGCTGCCAGCCGCACCGGCCGGCCCGTTGGTGCCGTCGCGCAAGCCCGTGCGCGACCCGAATGTGCCGCTGGGCGACACGAAAATCGTTGAGCCGATTGAACAAGCGTCGCTCAAGGGATCGGAGTTGGCCGTCCTTTACCGCAAATACACCGGCCGCCGCGTCATCGTTTCCGCCGCCGCTGCTGCCGCAGAATTCTCCTTCGTCCAGGATGCCAGCGCCGAAGATCCCCTCACATACTCCCAGGCCGCCGAACTCCTCAGAAAAGCCGCCGGTATCGAAAACTTCGTCTTCATGCCCGATGATAAGGACCCAAACCTGGATTTCCTGACTGTATCCACCCGGCTGCCTGGGCTTGCGTACAATGTTTTCAATGAAAACGACCAGTTGCCGGAGGGCGAAGGCGTCATTTCCTATGTGATGACCTTCAAACACCTCAAACCCGAGACAGCCGCTCAGGCATTTACCCAGATTATCGGTCAATTCGGCACCTACGGGTCCATCGCTCCACTTAATGGCTCGGTCGTCATCACCGAAAATACCTCACTCATCCGCAGGCTCATTAAACTTAAGGAGGAAATCGACAAGCCAGCCGATGTCACCAGCACCCGCTTCATTTCCGTCAAATTTGCCGATGTCACCGAGTTGGCCGGCACTCTCAATGATTTGCTCAATACCCAGCAGCAAGCTCAAAAAACCGCCGCCGTGCAGCGCGCCGGCACCCCTGCCGCCCCGGTCGCTCCCGGTGCCCCGCCACAAAATGCCGCCGCCCTGAACGCCGGTGCTGCCACCAGCACCGATACGCCCGTGCAAATCATCCCGGAGCCGCGCACCAACCGGATCTTCGGCATGGGCCGCCCGGTCGATCTGCTTTTCGTCGAAGGTCTCATCCGCGAGTTCGATATCGAAACCAGCGAAAAAACGTTCCTCCGCCGCAAACTAAAATTCCTCACTGTCTCCGATTTCCTCCCCATCGCCTCCGACGCCCTCAACCGCGCATTCACCAGCACCGGTGACAGCGGTGGTGGTGGTGCCGTCGGTGGTGCCGCTGGCAGTGCCAATCGCAGCAACAACCGCAGCGGCTCCAACACCGGCTCCAACACAGGCAGCCGCACCGGCAGCACCGGTAGCAATGGCAGCAGCCGCACCTCCTCCACCAATAACAACTCATCCTTCGGCGGCGGCAATTCCTCCTTTGGCGGTATGGGCGGGTCCAGCGGCACCATGGGCGGCAGTGGCGCTTCCCTCGGTAATCCCAATGCCACCAGCGCTCCGGAATCCCGCCTCGTCGGCCGCACCCTCCTCGTCGCCGATAATATCACTAACTCCATCGTCGTCCAAGGCCCGCCCTCCGGCCTCGAAATCATCGAACGCCTCCTCGATCAGGTCGATGTAAAGGCCGACCAAGTCATGATCTCCACCGTCATCGGGCAACTCACCCTCGATGATTCCAAAACCTTCGGTGCCGACTATGTCTTCAATCATGCCGGCTCTACCGCTCTGCGTGGCGGTGGCGGTTCCAGCCCCGACATGCCTATTCTGCCCATCGTATCCACTCCCGCCGGGGGCACCGCGTCTACATCTACCACTTACAGTCCCGGCTCGCAGTCGGGCGGCACCGGCGGCCTTCAGGTCTAT
>JBAXOP010000558.1:0-2671 GCA_037133195.1 Verrucomicrobiota bacterium
CGCCACGTGGCCCGGGCATCCTGCCCGGAGCCTTCTGTAACGAAAGCATGCGCTAGCGTTGGCTGGGATCGAAGAAGATGCGGATATCGGCCTGATCGGTGCCAAGGAGTTGCTGGGCACGTTTAAGGGCGTCGCGGGTGGACAGATTGGGATTGCTGGGGGAGTTGAGGAACAGATTGCTTTGGCCGGCTTCGCGGTCGCAGCCGGCTTGGAGGGTATCGAGGATGCCGGATTTTTTTAGTACGCGATAGACCTCGTGGGTGGCACCGGAAACTAGCAGGTGGAGATGTTTTTCCCGCATGAACAAGATCAGATCTTCCAGGGCCATCGCGCTGGTGGCGTCCAGATGGCGGGCATTTTTCAGCCGCAAAATGATCACCTTGAGCCGCGGATCGGTGATGGTGCGCTGAATTTGCGTGCGAAATAACTCGGCCGCCCCGAAAAATAAATCCCCCTCGACGTGGACAATCGAGATGGACGGAATCGGACGTTGCCGCTTTTCGCCCATTTCACGTAGCTCTCCCACTTCGTTGAATTCATATTCAATAAGATAGGGCCGACTGGCCTTGCGCAGAAACAAGGTGATGGAAATGGCCACCCCGACGAAAATCGCCACATGCAGTGGTGCCAGCAAAGTAGCGAGGAAGGTGATGACTAGCACGCTTGCATCGTCGCCGGTCGAGCGCAGGCAGATTTTGATGTGGCGGGCGTTAAACAACGAGCATGACTGGCCGATGATGAGCGCGGCGAGGCCCGCCCGCGGCAGATAGTCAATCAGCGGCACGCCCCAGCCCACAGACGCCGCGATCAACAGCGCGAAAATCAGGGTGTAAACCCCGCAGAACATCGAGGCGAAGCGGGTGAAAGCACCGGATTCATGATTGAGCATCGAGCGGTTGAGCGATCCGGAGGCAGGCATGCCGCCAGCCAGCGCGCTGGCCAGATTGGCCATGCCGACACTGAACATGTCCTGATTGACGTCGGCCCGCTCCTCGGTGCGAGCGGCGAGGGTTTTGGACATGAGGGTATTTTCCAGCGATGCGAGAAATGCTATGGCCAGCGCCACCCCGAACAACGTCGATATGTCGTCGAAAACCCCCTGGTGAAATAGCCGCGGTAATTTGGGCGTGAGATCGGCGAAACCAAAGGTGATAAAAGTTTCCGCATGGGCGAAGGGCGGAATACCAAAGCGTATGAGCGGACCGAACAACACCGATGACAATACCACCGACAACGCGAAAGCCGGCCACTTGGGCCGCCATTTGCGCATCGCAGCGTACCCGGCCAGCGTCGTTCCGCCAATGACCATGGCGACCCAATCTGCGTGGGGAATCGCCTTGACCAAGGCAATGAGCAAGCCCGCGAAGCTGGTGACGGCATGGGTATCGACGAACTTGTCCACGCCCAGCATCGGGACAAGCTGGTTGGTCATGATCAGTGTCGCCGCGCCGGCGATGTACCCCACCAGCACACTGCGCGACACGTATTGCAGCAAATCCGCCACCCGCAACATCGCCCCGGCCACCGCAATGAGCCCGACCAACAGGGTCAGCAACATCACCAACTCGCTGGCACGCCCGCTGAGTGCCGGATTAACCGAAAAAAAGCTGAATAGCATGAAGGCGGTGGCATTGGTGGTGCCCAGAATCGTGTAGCGCGAGCCCGCGAACAAAGGTGCCACAATCGCCGCTATCACCGAGCATAGGATGCCGTAAACAATGGGTAACCCGGCGATGGTCGCGTGCGCTATGGCTTGCGGCAACGCCAACATCGTCACGTTGGCCGCCGCCCGCGCATCATGCAGGAATTTCGTCGCATTGTAGCGTTGCAACGTGCCGACGAAAGGTAGCAGGCGGACGTGCTCGGCAGAAAAAAACTTCTGCGTATTCTGCAGCGCCTTGGTGAGATTTCGCAGCAACTTCATGACCAAGCAATTGGGTTGCCTAGGCTCGCCAGAGGCGGCGGCGGCTGAGGCGTCCCCCGCATCCCCTCCACAAACAGCGTGCCAATTGGCACCTGTCGGCCTAGAAAGCTATCTGCAATTCGCATTTTGTCCGCGCACTTTGTCTGACCAACCCCGGCATGTCCAGACAGGACGTGCCTAGCCACAGGATAAATTTTGTTGCTCTGGTGGCTGTGCCGATTACAGTGGCCACCCCGCGAGGGAAACTTATGGCGATCCAAGGAGCACTACTGGCACAGGCATGCGCGAAAGCAGCCGATGAAATCCAAGCGGAAAATATTCGCGTCTGGGACTTGCGTGGCGTTTCCAGCCTGACCGACTTCATGGTCGTTTGCGCCGGTTCCTCCATGCCTCACCTGCGCGCCATTTTGCGCGATGTCTCCGGTTTAGTCGAGCAGTGGCACGGCCAGCGCCCGGCCAATACCGAGGGCAAGGCGGACACCCGCTGGGTCGTATTGGATTACATCGACGTGATGGTTCACGTGATGCATCAGGAAATGCGCGATTATTACGCCCTGGAGGAACTTTGGGCAAAAGCCAAGGAAGTCTCCTGGCGGGATGCCTCTACCCCCAACCCGTCGGTCTGACTAAAACCGCAAAATCGTCATTGCCAAAGTGCGCGGCGGCTCCTAAGTTCCCCGCGCGACGTTTTCAGGACAGGTGTCAGAGTGGTCTAATGAGCACGCTTGGAAAGCGTGTGTGGGTGTA
>JBAXOP010000559.1:0-2656 GCA_037133195.1 Verrucomicrobiota bacterium
TCCCCGAATTCCCTCCCCGAATTCCCTCCCCGAATTCCCTCCCCGAATTCCCTCCCCGAATTCCCTCCAAACTTCCGCCTGCTATGCGACAGGACGGACTAGACCACATATCGCGCAGCCCACCTAACAGAGTAGGGGGGCGCGATATGATGTCTAGCTCTCCGAGGGCTGCTCCAGGCGCAGTGCCAGGCGTGCCGCCTCCCGCTTTGCGGGTTCCTCCTGCGTCAGGGGTCACCCCCGACACCCCCGACCGGATCAAATCCGGTTAAGAGAAATGATGCTTTCGACCGACAATCTGCCGACCCTCCGGGGGCTGCTCCGAAGGCGCAGGCCGGAGCGTGCCGCTCCCCGCTCGTCAGCGGTTCTCCTCTGCGTCATGGCTTTGCCCCGACACCCCGAATCGAGCAAAAATCGCGATTGCAAATCCATCCACCTGTATTTTCACCATGAAAAATCCCGGCATGCAGCCCCCCCTTCTCGCATAGACCGGAGGAATCCGCCACTATAGAGGGTCCTCCAACGATGTTCGGGTGATCCGCCACGAAGGACATTTCATGACGGTGCGTCATAATTGTCGCCAAAGTTTTTTCTAATTGTCGCTGGACAGCGTCTGGTAGTCGGTGCCGCCCCTCGTGTGAGGGGCGACCATCCGTCAGGCAATGCAGACCTCATAGGGGCAGTCGCCCGGTTCCCCGTCATCGGATGCCAGAGGATTGCAGGCGGCCCACATGGTAGCCTATGACGGCGGACACTCATCTGTGCAACCCCGGATGGCGATGAAAAGTTCGCCGACCGTCATGTCTCCACCTTTCTTGATTCTTGCCTTCAGCACGCTGGCATATAGAGTCAGGTCTTGCAAGCAATCGACAAACAGACTTTCGTCCCTGTTGCCAATCGGCGGCAGGAGGAGGCCAGAGAGCAGGAAGGCCATGAAGCAGATTTCGAGGTCATGGAGTTTCGTGAGCACGCGTGCAGGGATCGTCCACTGCAAGAGCGGCAGATCTTGATCGACCGGAATTCCAATTCTCATGATCGCCTGAGCGATTGTCGCCATGCGGAGTTCCAGATCGTTCACCCCGCTGTCCAAGAACACCCGGAAAATTGAAGGGCACCCAATCGCCCATCCGAGCGCCGCAGGATCCTCAGGCAAAAAGTTGAAAAGAGGTGCATAGTCGGATTTCGGCCTCCCCTTGCCTCGCTTTTTCAATCTGGCGGCCTCGGGATTGGAAATTACCCACGTCCGCACGGTCTCAAGCGAGACTTCTACCTTCATGGCCATCAAAGCCTGCTGAATCTGGCTGTTGCTGGCACCGTCACTGAGCATCATCCGAATTTGTTCCGCATGCGCGTCTAATTTACGTTTCTTCATGGCATCAGTATGGCGCGATGACCGGTATTTTCCTAGTAAAATACCGGCTTATTTTAGTGTGTCGTTATAAGCTCATCCTCAAATCTGGTATTATTCAAGAAAAATACCAGATTCATTTAGGGTGCCGTTGTGAAGTCATCCCAGAAGCTGGTATTTAATAAAATAATACCATCCAGGTAATAAGTCCCTTTCCAAGGCACCAGCGGGCAGCACCGCCGGAGCCCGTTACCCGGAAAGCAGCATGGCCGCTGTGGACCGCCGAGACGCGAAAAAACTGATTAAATCCGCAATCATATACAACATGACCTACCATCGACTCAACGTGACGTTTTTTTGAGCTCTAACCACGTAGAAATTGTGATGGGCAATACACGCGGCACCATCGGTAGGGTGTGCCGCTGGCGCGACGAAACCAACCAGATGGCCCGCTGGATGGGCGTGTCCCTGCTGCTGGCCCCAGAGCGGATTCAAGCAGGTGCGCAGCGCGCTGGACCAACTCAGCGCCGCACTCGCCCGCTCTGAGCGGCCCGCAGCGGGGACGGCCACCGCCGGTGAGTCGCCCACGCAAATCCGCACCTCCGACGTGCTGGCGCGGACCCATCCTCGCTGCGGCCCAGCGTGGCCGACTTTTCTCTAAGAGCTTGCCTCCCTGTTGCAGCGGCCCGGCAACCCGCGTCGCGCAGCCCGGCTCCGGCGCTGAGGGAGCCGGAGCGACGAGGTGCCGAAGCCGGGCTGTCACGGCGGGCGGTGGTTTTATTCGCCGCCCGAGGAAATATTTTGTCTTACCCTTCGCAAATCTCGATTCGTACCTTTTCCCTGAGTCCCGTTTCCGGGACTCAGGTCTTTAAGGTGAAATCTTTCTAATGTCTGCATGGGCTCAAGACGGAGCCCTTGGAGCAGACTGGAATCTCCGAACTGCTTTGCCTGATCGCGGCCAAGGAGAACCACCTAACAACAACAAAACCCCTACATGACACCCGACGAAAAATCTGACACCGAGCCATTCATTCTACCCCACCAGCGTGACGCATTTGACCGCTTATCGGCCCTAGCCCGTGCGTGCATCTACAGCAATCTCGCTGACCTGCCGATCCGAATCCGTCCCGCGGTCTTCATTACCGGTCCCTCGGGATCTGGTAAAACCCACATCGCCCGAGAGCTCGCCAGGTCGATGAATCTGAATTTCTACGGCGCCTCAATTTCGGAGTGGATTCTTCTCGGCTCCTCGAACCGGGGGGCCGTGAGCACGTGGCCAGCGATTTGCCAATTTCTCTCCCGTTCGGCCCG
>JBAXOP010000560.1:0-2653 GCA_037133195.1 Verrucomicrobiota bacterium
TAGCGATTTTCAGAAGCTTTGCAATGCGAAATATTAAGTGTTACATGGTACTAGAAGCACTCCAGACATAGGTCGATAATTTGGCGGACACATCGAAGGTGGCACCAGCGACAATAGAGATGTCGCTGCTGTTGTTGATAGACCCTTCTGCACCGAGTTTGAGGGACCCTGCGGTGATGACGGTGGCACCGGAGTAGGTGTTGGCGGCGTTGAGGCTCAACGGGCTACCTGAGGCACCGAGTTTCGTCAAGCCACCCGTACCGTCGATGATTCCGCCGATGGCCATATTTCCCGTGGTAGAAAGATCGAAGGTGGAAATGCCCGTCAGGGTCAGCGGGCCGTTGAGATTGGCTGAGTAGCTATTGCCGTTAGTCACCTTCGCGGTGTCGAGCAAGAGCGTGTTGGTGACGTTGCCGGAGCCGTTCAGAGCGAGCGTGGCACCGCTATGCGCGGTCACCGTGCCCGTACCAAAGGTTGCCGACTGGGCACCCATTTGGAGGGTTCGGTTGCTATTGACGATGGTGGCACCATAGCTATTGATACCGGAGAGGGCGACAACGGCCGGGCTAGCCACGATGAGCGCCCCCGGGCCGGAGATTGGGCTGTGAAGGTCGATACCCCCAGTGCCGGTTCCTCCAACCGTCAGGTCGGCCGCCAAAGTGAGCGGGTTCAATACCATGACCGAGCCACTCGAATTCTGATTGATCGTCGGCAGGGTGGCACCATTGGCCGTCAGGTCGATGGCATTGGTTCCGCCGAGCGTCACGGCTCCGCTGAAGTTGAGCTGATTGACGAGGAAGCCGCTGCTCAGGTTGTTGGTGGCGGTGTATGTGCCGCTGCCGAAGTTGAGAATGTAATTAGATTCACCTGCGGCGATGGGCGCAAAGGGAATGCTCTCATACGGAGCCCAGTTGGCGGCTACGCTCCAATTGCCGCTTGTCGTCGCCCAAGTGAAGTTGGTGGGCGGCACCCACACGGTGATGCCGGATTGTGTGCCGGCCAAGCCGGATGTCAACGTGTCGGTGGCTGTGATGGACTGGTTGCTGCCCTGCGTGTTTAGCGTCACTTCGTTGCTGAAGGTATGCGTACCTAGATCGCCACTGCCGAAGGTGAAGTCGCCCGGCAGGTTTGCCAAGCTATCGGTGCTGGTGAAGCGAATCGTCCCGGTGTAGTTGGTGGCCGCATTGTTATAAGCATCCTTGAGCGCAACCGTCACACTGCCCGCCACTCCCATCGCATGCGGACTCGGGAAACCGGACAATGTCAGGGTGGTCGCCGCAGCCGGCACCACGGTGATGGACGACTCGGTTCCGGTCATGGAAGCAGTCACCGTGTCGGTGGCCGTGATATTTAAACTCGAACCTGCGGTTTTAAGCGTCACTTCGGCCGTGAACGTGTGGACGCCGTTGTCCCCGGCAACGAACGTGTAATTCGGGGGCAAGACCGCCTGGCCGTCATTACTGGTGAAATGCACCGTGCCCACATAACTGGTGGCGACGTTGCCACTGGGGGTTTTGGCCATGACCGTCACACTGCCCGCCGTCCCCGCTGTTTGCGATGACGGGAAACCGGATACCGTGAGCGCGGTCGGCGTCGTGTCGGGTATCACGGTGACAGCCGCGCTGTTGGCCACCGTAAGGGAATCGCCGCTGATCGCCGTGGCGGTGATAACCACTCCGCTTTCCGCCGTGTAATACATCACTCCGCTGATGGTTGTGGAACTTGATCCACCCGTGATGGTGCCGACAAGGTTACCGCCCAACGAGCCTGAAGTTCCCGTGGTGAGGCTTAGCGTCACCGTCGTATCCTGCGTCACTTTGCGGACCAATCCATTGGCGTCAACCGCTTGCACCACCACGCTGAAGGGCAAGCCGACGGTCGGCGATGTTCCGCTATTGATAGAGGAAATCGCCAGCGCTGTGGGATTCTCCGATAAACCGGTCACCGTCAAAATCAGATTGTTGCCGGACAATGAGACAACGGCTGAGGAGACTCCGTCCGCGTAGGTCCCACTGTCCAACACCGGAGTGGGCGCGACGGTGCCCGCCGGTGTCGCACTGGAAGTGGCCAGCGTGTAGGTACCCGAGGGCAGTTTCAGAGGCGCATTGATATGCACCACGGTCGAGTTGTAGGTCATTACGCCGGTGACGTTCAGCGGGGTGGTATTCGCCCCCGTGACCGGGTCGCGCGTGAGCGTGAACACGGCCTTCGCACCCGTGCTAAAAGTTGCCGCGCCGCCGATACTGCCGCTGCCGCCCAGCGTGGCACCCGAGGCCACGGTGATCAAACCCGTGCCGCTGTTGGTGCCGTTGACCAGCAAGGTGCCGGCGTTCACGGCGGTAGTGCCGTTGTAGGTGTTGGTGTTGCTCAGCTTGAGGGTGCCGTTGCCTGTCTTGGTCACATTCCCCGTGCCGGTCGAGGTGCGGATAACACCGGAAAGGGTGGCGAAGTCACCGCCGAGTCCCGTCGCTACGTCGATAGTCCGGGTTCCACCTATCAAATCAAGATTGTTCTGGAACTCCGTTTCAGCATTGGCTGTGAGCGAACCGAACTTCAGGGTGCTCCAGATGGTATTGTTGCCCACTGCCGCGCCCCATAACACAGGAGACACGGGGATCGAGAAACGCGCAGGATCGCGAAAGAGCGCGAACAA
>JBAXOP010000561.1:0-2644 GCA_037133195.1 Verrucomicrobiota bacterium
CTATCGGCCCGCCGTGGACCACCCGCTGGACGTCCCGTCGTTTGCCGTGGGCGGCATCGGCATGACCATCGAGGGCTTCATCAGTGCGGTCCAACAGGCCACGGCCGGCCGGGTGGTGGTGCTCACATTCCACGGTACGCCGGATGCGGAGCATGCCGCCATTTCAACCGATCCGGATCTGTTCGAAGACATGGTCGATTACTGCAAGGATAACCATTACAATGTCATCGCCATGCGCGACCTGGCCAAGTACATCGATACGGCCAAAGCGGCGAAACTGCCGCCCACCCAGGAGAAGCTCGCCAATCCCGGTCCTGAGCTGTTGGTCAAGGGCGACAAGCCGTTTGTCCGCAGGAAGCGTCCGAGCCGGGGCTTTACTTTTCCCGTTGAACTCACGGCCCCGTGGACGTGCAAATTCATCTGGCGTTTGCGCTTGCCGGATTCCGTCTATGCTGCAGTCAATGGTACCACGCTCACGCTGTTTGTTCCCGAGTCCACCGATGTGACGAAGCTCGCTCCGACCTTTGACCTGGCGCGTTTTGCCACTTCGAATCCGCCCTCGGGCACGGCCAGGGATTTCACCAAGCCGCAGACTTACACCATCACCGCCCAGGACAAATCGACCCAAGAATACACCGTGCAGGTGGTCAAGACCCCGTCACCCATGTACTATACCTGGGCATCGAATAAGCCCGGCAAGCTTGATGACGCCGCGCAATGGAAGACGAATCTGGGCACGGCCGCAGCACCTGCCCCAGGCGGCAATTCAGATGCCATCCTGAATTTTTATGCGGGTGGCAATTACGAAGTGACTCGTGAAGCGGCGGATGATTTCGTGCTGAACCAGCTCAATATTGGCAGTTCGGCCCTGACGCTGACATCCAAAGGCACGCTGGTATTTGCCAAGAGCAAATCACATGGGGCCTTGCCCTGCATGAACAGCCAGAATCGCGCGGAGGTGACGATCAAAGCGCCGCTGCGGCTCGATGCTGATTTTACCATCGACGGACTTGAGACCGATGACACGCGGGTATTCATTCCGGGTGCCATCTCCGGCAAAGGTGGTTTGATCAAGAACGGCCCACACACGGCTTATATCAGCAATGCGACCAATACCTACAGTGGCGGCACTACCATCAATGACGGTTGTCTGGCCGTCAATCCGAAGGGGATTGGCGCGGGTCCAGTCACGGTCAATAAAGGCGGGGTCATCAGTTTCGGCGGCGTCCCGGTGACCAACGCACTCACTTCTAACGGTGGAGTTTTTTCCGGTGGTGGCGAGGCTTGCTGGAGCGGTCCGGTGAAGTTGAATGCGGATACCAAGATCGACACGAACGAACGCTTGGAGTTCAATAACAAGGCAAGTGGCATCAGTGGTGCAGGCGGCATCACCTTGACCGCGCAGGTTGTCGGACAGGGATTAAAGAGCGGGACGCTCAAGCTGACCGGGCCCAACACCTATACCGGAGCCACCAAGGTGGATGCGGGAGTTTTGGAAGTCGTGTCATCGCTCTACAACAATGATGCCACTCGCTGGACGCCGGCCAATATCACCGTCAATGGGGCGGCAGGCGAACTGCTGTTGCACGTCGGTGGCCCGGGCGAATTCACCGCTGCGCAGGCCGGAACCATGCTTAAAAACATCGCCACCGGCGTCAATAAAAACGGTCTGATGGCCGGTGCCACCTTCGGGATGGATACTGGCAAGGCCACGACGGTGCAGGAGCTTGCCAGTACGATCATGGATTCCAAAGGTGCGGGCGGCGGAAGTATCATGATCAGGAAAAGCGGCGCTGGCACGCTCAAGCTCTCTGGTGCTAACACCTACACCGGCAGGACCATCGTCACCGGTGGTACCCTCAGCGTCGATTCGTTCAACAGTGTGGTGAAGGGCAAAGCCAGCAGCAGCTTGGGTGCGCCGAAAACCGACGCCGATGCCGAGATCATGATCAGTGGCGGCAGCACCCTGCTTTATACCGGCAAGGGCGAGACCACCGATCGCAACCTCAACATGCCTGGCGATGGCGATAACCTCACCCTCGATCAATCCGGCAGCGGCTTGCTCAAATTCACCAGCCCATTCGTGATGTCAGGCTTTGCCTGGAATAAAACCGTCATCCTGGCTGGCTCCAGCGCCGGTACCGGCGAACTCGCCTTCAATATCGACAACGTCTATGACCGCAAGGGCAATGCAACCACCGCGCTGACCAAATCCGGCAGCGGCACCTGGACGCTCTCCGGCAAAAACACCTACACCGGCCCGACGACGGTGACGATGGGCACGCTGGCGTTGACGAATGCGCATGGCCTGAGCGACAAGACGGAAGTCACGGTGGCTGACGGTGCGATGCTGGAGCTGAACTTCACCGGTGAGATGCGCCTCGGCAAGCTCACCCTTGATGGCAAGCTCCAACCTGCCGGCACCTACAGCGCAGCAACCTCTCCCAAGTTCATCAAGGGCAAAGGGGTTATCAAAACCGATGGGAAATGAGGGCGTGACGCTTAGGACTCGCGCAAGAATATCTGTCGTATTGTAGCGGCGTGTCTATGACCGCCGCTGCCTATGAACCGCCAATGAATCCACATATTCGACAATCGCCATTTCATTCACATCGGCGCTCACAGAGCGCCGCTACAACACACC
>JBAXOP010000562.1:0-2643 GCA_037133195.1 Verrucomicrobiota bacterium
GAAGAGCAGAGGACGGAGCGGACGATTCTTGGTCTTCATCTTCATCTTCGTTTAGAAATTTAGAATTTAAGATTTAGAATTTTCCTCCTTCCATTACAGGGTGACAGATAAATAGTATACCCGCCCTTCGGTCCGGCCTCCGTCTCCTGCAACGGCCCTCACCTCAAAAGCAAATTCCTAGCAATTCAATAGTATGGGTGCCACAGGTCACAGTTCTCCTCCGAATCGTATTGCGCAGTGGTTGCTGTTGTGCGCGAGCGTGATCCCGCTCCTGTACGGAGGCGCGCTCTACTGGACGGCGCACGGGGGGGCACACGCCGCCGGAGCCTTAATTTCCATATTGGGGTTGGTACCGATCTCAGTTTTTTTCGCGCTCACCTTAGCTGTGCTGACCTTTGTGAAATGGCGGGGTGCCACGGTCCGGGACAAGGTTGTCGGGCTTTTCCCGCTGTCTTGTTACGGACTTGTTGTGCTAACGCTTGTGGCATCAATGATTGTGTATCGAATGCATGGGCTGCAGTTTGATTCACCATCTCCGGAAAGACCACCCCAGCCGGTCTCAATGGTGCCCATGGCAAAGGCTCTTGAGCCTGCCCCGCCGCAAGATGTGCCAAGCGAGTTGCCCCCGATCAACTCTCCGCTTTGTCCGAAGCACTTCTGGTTTGACTATCAATTTGAGCCATCACCAGGCAAACGCAATTGGAAACTGTTGGACAACGGCACATGGGTGGAAGAATATGGAAATGGTGTGACCAGTCGTTTTGGGATTACCGGGCACGCAACAGTCGAAGGAACTGAAGGAACTGTGGTGACAAAAATCGATGGCACCCCTGAAAAGAGCCAGACGGGTAACGATGGAAATTTCCAGGTTTTCATCCCTGATCTCGGCAGTCGCTACATGCGGCTGTGGTGTCGCAACAAACTCAGCCACGGCTGGGAACAGTGGAAATTTCTCGGCGCGATCACGGTGCTTGGCACCACGGACGTTAAGGTTGCTCCCGCTGCGGTTCCGGGGCCGCAGAAAAATCTGACCATTGATCTTGGCGGCGTGACGATGGACTTCGTGCTGATCCGCCCCGGCTCGTTCACCATGGGATCGGACAGTAACACCAACAAGAACGAGCAACCGGCCCACAAGGTCACGCTCACCAAGCCGTTCTACCTCGCCAAATACGAGGTCACGCAGGAACAATGGGAAAAAGTCATGGGCACCAATCCCAGCAATTTCAAAGGCGTGAAGAATCCGGTCGAGATGGTGAGTTATACTGATTGCCAGAGTTTCATGGCGAAGTTGCAGGAGAAAGTGCCGGGCCAGACGTTCCGGTTGCCGACTGAAGCCGAGTGGGAATACGCCTGCCGGGCCGGCGCTGCCGGCGACTATTGCTACGGTGACGGCGAGGGAGTTCTGGCCGAATACGCGTGGTATGGTGGCAACGCCAATAACACGACACACCCGGTTGGAGAAAACAAGCCGAACGCGTGGGGTTTGTATGACATGCATGGCAACGTGTGGGAATGGTGTGCGGACTTCCATGGGGATTATCCTGCCACCGCCGTGGTCGATCCGATGGGTTCTTCATTGGGCGGAATCGGGGCACGGGGCGGCGGTTGGTACAACAGCGCGTACCAGTGCCGCGCCGCGTTTCGCATCCGCAACAACCAGTCCTTCACGTACTACGCCATCGGGGTGCGTCTTGCTCTAACAGTCCAATGAGAAGCAAGCAAGACGCCCGTTGCGCTCCACAAACACTTTTTGCGTTAGATCCACCTGATTCATATCCCATGTCACCTGATTCATTACAGGGTGACAGATAAATAGTAAAGAATCGGCAGTCGCGCGGCGCTCTGGCTCGCATGTGCCGCCGAGTCCGTCACGCATATTGGACGGCTTGCCTCGCTGGTGGGCAAGAGCGTGACCGACTTCATCCCGCAAGAGAACTTCGCTCCTCGGCGGGCATTTGTCATGGGCGAGGGCGGAATGGTGACGCTAGCCCGACTTTCGCTGTTAGTGCGCTTTTCTGCTCCAAATCGTTGAGATTGCGTTCATTTTTTCAAAAGGTCTCCACCACAGGCATTGGATTTCTGATTTCGGGCGGGGGCTGGGCGGGCAGGGTGAAGCCGAGTGGGTCGAGCAGTAGCTGGTGAACCTTTTCGGGCTTGGTGTAGCGCTTCATGCGCAGTTCGCGGCCGTCGGTGGCAGGGATGGTCACATCGAGCATCTGAATCTCACTCATCCGCTCCAGCACGCTGCGGGAACTCAAGCCAGTGGCCACCTTCTTGTTGTACTGCTCAAGGGTGACGTGCAGGCAGTAGGCGAGAAAGCTGATGAAGACGTGGGCTTCGATGCGTTTATCAAGCTGGTGAAAGACCGGACGTAGCCCGAGGTCCCCCTTGAATGTGCGGAAGCTTTCTTCGATGCGCACGAGGTTGATATAGTTGCGCCACAGTTCGGCGGGGTTTTCTCCTGTTAGGTTGCTGCGAAGCAAATACTGGCCTTCGTGGCGGCGGGTGGCTTTGAGTTTCTCGCGATCCAACTCAAAGCGAAAGGTGTCGGCGGTCACTGGCGCTTCAGATGCGGGTAGATGAAGCATAGCGGTCGGTGATTTTCTTGAGCATATCGGCCAGCGTGGTTTTGTCGGAAGT
>JBAXOP010000563.1:0-2636 GCA_037133195.1 Verrucomicrobiota bacterium
AGAAGGATCAGGTTGCCGCCCTCACGGCCAAGGGAATTGCCGCTGCACGAGTCGATTCCACGCTCGATGCCGGCACCTTGGCGCAGGTGTACACCCGGCTCGCCAACGGCGAACTGAAGTTGCTGTATGTGGCGCCGGAGCGGCTGGCCAACGAGCGGTTTCGCCAACGCTTGAAAGACTTGCCCATCTCACTGGCTGCCATCGACGAGGCCCATTGTATCTCAGAATGGGGACACAACTTCCGTCCCGAGTACCTGAAACTCGCCCAATTTTGCCGCCACCTGAAAATCCGCCGCGTACTCGCCCTCACCGCCACTGCCACTCCACGGGTGGCACGCGACATCCGCCGCAAGTTCCGCATCGCCGCCGCCGATCACGTGCAACTTAGTTTCCACCGACCCAACCTGGAATTGCGCGTCACGCCTTGTAGCAGCGCCCAACGCCAGACGATTTTATTGGAAAAAATCGCGGCACTGGAGGGTTCGGCAATTGTGTACGTGACGCGCCAGGAAACGGCCGAGGAAGTGGCCACCTTGCTGGCCCGCCACGGCCACTCGGCGCAAGCCTATCATGCCGGGCTACCCGACGATTTCCGATCCGAGGCGCAGCGTGCGTTCATGGCTGGCGAAATCCGCATTATGGTGGCCACCATCGCCTTTGGCATGGGCATCGACAAGGCGGACATCCGCGGGGTGATCCATTACAATTTGCCCAAGAGCCTGGAAAATCACACCCAGGAGATAGGTCGGGCCGGCCGCGATGGCCAACCCGCGGTGTGCGAGTTGCTCGCCTGCGCCGCCGACCTGACGGTGTTGGAAAATTTCATTTACGGCGACACCCCAACGCCCGGCGCGCTGGGCAATCTGCTCGACCGGGTGCTGCGCCGCGGTCCCACCTTCGATGTGTCCAGCTACGATCTATCCGTTACTTGCGACATCCGGCCAGGAGGAGTCGCCACGGTGCTGACCTATCTGGAAATCGACCGTCTCATTGAGGCCACGGGGAGTTTTCACGCCACTTACCGCGCCAAATTGCGGCGCACCATCGACGAGGTGCTCGCCGGTCGGGCGGCTCCGGAACGGCGGTTTTTACAAAAATTATTAGAGGCGGGGCGGCCTGGGCGGGGTTGGCTGATCTATGAGCCGGCGCAATTAGCGGCTGACTGGGGGCTGGCGCGCGAGAAAATTGTAGCTGCGCTGGGTGAGTTAGCCGCCGCCGGGGACATTTTGCTGGAACCTTCCGGCTTGCGCCTGGGGTATCGGATGAAACAAGCGCCCACCGACATGCCCGCCATCGCCGCCAAATTGTCCGCCGTGTTCGCTTCCCGCGAGCAGGCCGACCTCCAACGCTTGCGCCAGGTGCTCGGGATGGCTGCTCACCGTGGCTGCCTGACCGCCTATCTAACCAAACATTTCGGCGAAACCCTGGTTGCGCCCTGCGGCCACTGCGACCGCTGCCGAGGTCTGCCGCCGCAAGCCATCAAGCGTGCCCCGGCACGCCGGCCCAGCGACGACGAATGGCGTGCGTTGGCGGCCCTGACGAGCGAACAACACGCCGCACTGGCGACATCGCGCCAATTGGCACGTTTCCTGTGCGGCTTGAGCAGCCCGGCAGGGACTCGAGCGAGGCTCACCCGGCACGCGGCCTTTGGTTTGTTAGCAGACCTCCCCTTCGCCGACGTGCTGGTGATGGCGGAGTCGCGCTGATTCTCAGGAGTGCGGCGACTCGTCGCCGCCTTGCGGGCAATGAGGCGTTTCGAGACCTTGCTGAAGTGAGGGCGGGCAAGAAAGACCAGCAATCCTGCTTGGAGCACCGACAGCCACGCCTCGGCGGTGGCGCGGCTGATGCCGCTATCCGAGCCGAGCCGAGCGAGGTGAGGTTTACGATTCTCTACTTTTTATCTGTCACCCTGGAATCAGAAAGACCAAATTGGAGTGGACTTCACGCTAATGGAAAGCCCACGGGGTTCAACCATGGATTGCAGCCGGTCACCTGCCCCGCGGGACTGCGTTCATACAAGGGCACGCCGACGCGCCGGATGTGATCGAGCAACGCGGGATGGGTTATGGCCACGAAAAGCGACAGGTCTATCTGGTATGGCAGCAACAGATCATCCAGTTCGGCGGCGATCCGGGTCAACAGTGTGTGATCAAGGCCGCTGCCACAAAGCGTCAGATCAATGTCCGAGCCGGGCCGATGAGTTCCCTTGGCACGCGAACCGAAGAGCACCCCCGTTTCCACTTCGGGATAATGCGCCAGCACTTGCTGAATGCGCTCCACGGTGGTCGCTGTCAGGCCGGTGTTCATGCCAACTCCTCCTTTTCCAGAACCAGAAACCGCCGCTCAAAGGCTTCAAACGCCGGAACATAAAGCGTCTGCACCGCCGCCATAATCTTGCCGGCTACGTCGTCATTGTAGGTGTGGGACGATTCGTTGCGATGCTCGATCATCTTCATCCATGCTTCGCCGTCCTCGATCAACTCAGCAGCAAAGGCCGCACGGGTGGCATCCCTCGATCCGTAGAGTTTCGCCGACGAACCGCGGGCGCTGAGGAAATCCTTAAACGTGTTCCACGCCAGCTCATGAGTGAACTCGAAGGCTTGGATCAGCCCCTGCCGCTCCAAATCCGAAAGCCC
>JBAXOP010000564.1:0-2622 GCA_037133195.1 Verrucomicrobiota bacterium
GCGAGAAAGTCTATGATTTGCTGACTCTCGGCAAGAGCATGGATCAGACCATTGACGGCGAAACGAAAGGTTTCACGCTCCGCTACATGGATTGGGAAAACCCATGGAACAACGTCTTTCACATCACCGCAGAATTCGAAGTTGAGCGCAGCGGCAGCCACGAGACGCGGCGGCCGGACATCGTCTGTTTCGTAAACGGCATTCCGTTCATCATCATCGAGTGCAAGCGACCGGAGGATAAAAATTCCTTGGAGCAGGCTATTCACCAGAATGTGCGCAATTGGCAGGAAGACGAGATCCCCCAGCTTTTCGTCTATGCCCAAATCGTGATGGCGCTGAACAAGAATGATGGCAGCTACGGCACCACCGGCACGCCGCCGAAATTCTGGGCGAAGTGGCGGGAGTTGCACGACGTTCGCGATGCCGTGCGCACGGCGGTCAACAGTACGGTGCGCCCGGAAGAGCACGCGAAGTTGTTCAAGGGCGTCTTCGCCTTTGCCCGGGAGTCCTTCGAGGAACTGGCGATGCATGAACGGGAACCGACCGGGCAGGATTTTCTGCTTTGGTCGCTGTGCCGGCCCGAGCGCCTCATCGAACTGGCGCGGCAATTCATCCTCTACGACGAGGGCGGCGCGGTGAAGAAGATCGCCCGCTACCAGCAGTACTTCGCCATTCGCAGCACACTGGAGCGCGTTCGCCAGTATGATCCCCAAGGGGCCCGCAAGGGTGGCGTCATTTGGCAGACGCAGGGATCGGGAAAATCGCTGGCGATGGTTTTGTTAGGCAAGGCACTGGCTCTCGACGAGGGTATCCCGCACGCCCGTGTGTTGATCGTCACCGACCGGATCGACCTCGATGAACAGATTTGGAAAACTTTCCACCAATGCGGCAAGGAACCGCAGCAGGCAAAGACCGGAGCGCATTTGATCGAGATGCTGCGTGATCCCCATGTGGCGGTGATGACTACACTGCTCCAGAAATTCGGCGCGGCGGCGAAGGATGCGAGGCAGTTCCGGATCGAGGACGAGAATCTTTTCGTCCTCGTGGACGAGAGCCACCGCAGCCAATACGGCGAGGCGAACATCCAGATGCAAAAGGCGCTGCCCAAGGCCTGCTTCATCGGCTTCACCGGCACGCCGCTGATGCGGAAGGAAAAGAGCACCGCCGAGAAATTCGGCGGATTCATCGAACCCGCCTACACCATTCGCGATGCCGTTGAGGACAAGGCCGTCGTGCCCTTGCTCTACGAAGGCCGGCATGTCCTGCAGGAGGTGAACCAGAAAGCCATCGACCCGATGTTCGAGGCGATGTGTGATGGACTGACCCCCGAGCAGAAAGCTGACCTCAAGCGAAAATTCGCCGCCCGGGACGAGTTGAATCGCCTGCAAAGCCGCCTCTATCTGATCGCTTGGGATGTTTCCCAGCATTTCTCCAAACAGTGGAAGGGCACCGGTTTCAAAGGACAACTCACTGCGCCAGGAAAAAAAGAAGCGCTGATGATCAAGGCGTTCCTTGATCAATTCGGCAAGGTGACGAGCGAGGTCGTGATTTCCGGTCCGGGGGAAATTGAAAATCCCGAGGAGCACCAACAACCGGAGAAGGACGAGAGTGTTGAACTCTTCTGGAAATTGATGATGTCCAAGTATGGCACGGAGAAGGAATATATCCGGCAAATCATCAATTCGTTCAAGAACGGCGACGACCCGGAGATCATCATTGTGGTGGACAAGCTGCTGACCGGCTTCGATGCCCCGCGCAACGTCGTGCTCTACATCGCCCGTAGTCTGAAGGAACACTCGCTGTTGCAAGCCATCGCCCGGGTGAACCGTCTCCATCCCGGCAAGGATTTTGGTTACGTGATCGACTACTATGGCGTGGTCGGCCACCTGCACGATGCACTGGAACTCTACAGCTCGCTGGGTGGCAAATTTGACGCAGAGGACATCGAAGGAACACTGGCCAATGTTTCTGAGGAAATCAAACGCCTGCCTTCCTTACACGATGGACTGTGGGATTTGTTCAAGGCGGTTTCGAACAAGAAGGACGAAGAGTCCTTCGAACTGGCCTTGGAGAACAAGGATGTGCGCGATGATTTCTACACCCGGCTCTCCTCCCTCTGCCGCGTGTTGAAGATGGCGCTCTCCAGCATCCATTGGATCAACGAGACGCAGCAGGACAAAGTGGAGCGCTACAAACACGATGCCGTATTTTTCCAGAAACTCCGGGCCAGCGTGAAAATCCGCTATGCCGAGGAGATTGACTACCGCGACTACGAAAAGCAGATCCAAAAGATGCTCAACACCTATGTCCAAGCGGACGAGGTAATTCAGATCGTCGAACCGGTGAACATCTTCGAGCGTGAGGCATTTCAGGAGCAGGTGGACAAGGCCCGCAGCGACCGCGCCAAGGCCGACATCATCGCCAACCGCACCAAGAAGACGATCACCGAGAAGATGGAGGAGGATCCATTCTTCTATCGTAAGTTTTCGGTGCTGCTGAAACAGGCCATCGACGACTACCGCGCCCAACGCATCAGTGACGCGGAGTATCTCAAGCGGGTTACCGAAGTGATGACCCAGGTCCGCGACGGCAAGACCCAGGAAGGGCCGGACATTCTCAAGG
>JBAXOP010000565.1:0-2612 GCA_037133195.1 Verrucomicrobiota bacterium
GGAAGCCCAGCAGTTCCTTGGGATGGCGGCTGTTGACTTCGATGAGAATGCGCTTCGCCTGGGACAGGAACGTGGGGGCCGCGCCGACGCTGGTGGTCAGCAGGATTTTACCGTCCACCGAGACATCGGCGGCTTCGACGATGGCCCAGTCGAGATCGCCGAGGAAACCGTAGCGGACGTATTGCGGCAACAGCGACAGGTGCATGTCGAAGAAATGCGTCTTGCCGGCGTTGATGCTGTCGCGCAGATCCTTGTTAGACTGATACGGTGTACGGAATTTGATGGCATCGGCCTTGGCCAGTTCGCCGTCCAGTGAGGGGCCGGTAGACGCGCCAGTGATGACGCCAACTTTGAAGGGGCGGCCGGCATCGTGTTCGACGCGGGCTTTAGCGGCGATGGCAGTGGGGATGACTTTGGCGGCGCCGGCGGGAGTGAAGCCGCTGAAGCCAATGACTTCGTCGTGTTGGACGAGGGCGGCGGCTTCCTCGGCAGTGAGCATGGGGTAGGTGCGTTTCATAACGAGTGGAGAAGATATAGGGGGATGAGTGTGGTGATTGCCGGTGGTTAGATGGGTGGCGGCGGGTACGCTATGAAATTCTCCGGGAAACTGGCAAGCGACAAGTCGCGGACCATACTAATGTCTGAAAAAGACGCGACCCAGCGCCAACCTGGAGTTCTTGAAAAGCCAAAGATGTTGTCGTTAGGTCAAGTTTTCTTCTTGTGTCTTCAAGTCTTGCGTCTTGGGTCTGAGGCGCAGCCTCGCTAGGAGTAGGGCTGGGGCGCCAGCGGAGAGGCGTTAGGCCAGAGTGTAGAGTGGTTGACCTTCGTCCACCGCGTCTCCCGGGCTCACGTGAATGGCGGTAACGGTGCCATCGGTGGGGGCGTTGATCGCGGTGTACATTTTCATCGCTTCCAGGGTCATGAGTGCGTCGCCTGCTTTGACTGTGGCACCGAGCTGGGTATCCACCGCCTTGACAATACCGGCAAGGGGGCTGAGGACATCGCCCGGGGCGGTGGCAGCTTTGGGGGCCGCAGTCGGCCTAGCGACGGGAGTCGCGGCGGCGGAACCCAAGGGTTGGGCCTGGACCTGGGCGGGTGCGGGGCCGGCGTCTGGAGCGTCGTAACGTTCGACGGTGACATCGTAGGACGTGCCTTCGACGGTGATGCGGAGATGTTTAATGGGCATGGGGAGGATGGGTCGGTTGGTTAGTAAATTCAGCGGATGCGGTGAGATGATAGAACGGCTTGGCGCCCGGCTTTTTCCCAAGAGGAATCTTGGGGCTTGATCGAGATGATTTTGTGTTTCTCGTCGAGCATGGTTTGAACGGCGGCGGCTATCACCGCGATAATCGCTGCCGGAATGCCTGCCTCGGCGTTGGCACTAACCGCCGCCGCCACTGGCGTTGGCGTTGGCACCGCCGCAGGCGCAGGCGTGGCGGCGTGAGTCGGCACGGTGGCCGGCACGACGGCAGGTGGGGCGGAGCGCTTGATCAGATAGGAGAGCAAGCAGAAACCGCTCCAGATGAGCGAGGCGATGATGACGAGCTTGCCGACGAAGAGGGCCAAGCCATCGAACATGCCGGCGAACGTGACAGCGATGGCTGCGGCAAACAAAGAGAGGAGGTGCATGTGGTGTTAGAGTGGGATGTTGCCGTGTTTTTTTGGTGGGCGGCTTTCGTGTTTATTCATAATGCCGCGGAACGCCAGCGCCAAGGTGGAGCGGGTGACGGCAGGATCGATCACATCGGTGATCATGCCATTGCTGGCGGCCTGATAGGGCGAAGAGAATTTTTCGCTATAGGCTTTACGCAATTCTTGTTCGAGGGCTTTAGGATCGGCGGCTTCTTCGAGTTCCTTTTTGTAAAGCACTTTCATGGCACCCTGGGCACCCATCACGGCGATTTCCGCGGTGGGCCATGCAAACACAAAGTCCGCTCCCAGATCCGTGGGGCACATCGCCAGATACGCCCCGCCGTATGCTTTGCGGCAGATGAGGGTGATCTTCGGCACGGTGCCAGAGGCCCACGCAAAAAGCATCTTGGCACCATGGCGGATGATGCCACCGCGTTCCTGGGCCAGGCCGGGCATGAAGCCGGGCACATCGACCATTGAGAGGATCGGAATTGAGTAGATATTGCACACGCGGATGAAGCGTGCGGCTTTGTCGGATGCGTCGATATCGATGCAACCGGCTTTGACGGTGGGTTGGCTGGCGATGATGCCGATGACGAGGCCTTCGAGCCTAGCGAAGCCGACGAGGATATTGGGGGCGAAATCAGGCATGATTTCGAACCAACTGCCGGGATCCATGATCCGGGCGATGACTTGTTGCATATCGAGGGGGGCCTTTTGATCGGCCGGGATGATTTCGTGCATTTGCAGATCCTCGACAATTTCGATCTGCTCGTTCATCCGATGCGGCGGATTGCTCAGATTGTTGGATGGCAGGTAGTCCAACAGGCGTTTGCACAGGGCGATGGCGTGGGTATCATCCTCGGCGATGAGATGGATATTGCCGCTGACCTGGGCGTGGGCGTCGGCGCTGGCGAATTGGTCAAGCGAGGCGGTTTGGCCGGTGGCGGCGCGGATGACGTCGGGGCCGCAGATGAACA
>JBAXOP010000566.1:0-2611 GCA_037133195.1 Verrucomicrobiota bacterium
TGATCGAGCGTCAAGGCAGTTGCTCCACCACTGACGCCGGCGTTCAAGGCGAGCACCCGGTCGGTGGTCTCGCCCGTGCCCAGATAGTGCAGGCCGACGCCCCCGTTGCTACTGCTATTGCCGCAGGTGATGGTGCCATTGGTCACGGTGGTGGGACGGCCCAAGCTACTATTGGCAAGGGGGGGCGTGCCGCTGTTGACGCTGTTAAGTGAATACACCCTCAGCGTCCCGCCGGAAGTGCCGTTGGGACCGATGGTCACCGGTCCTGAGAACGTGTTATTGCCGCTCAATGTCAGTGTATTACCACCGAGCTTATTCACTCCGATTGATCCGCCGCCGACTCCCGTCGAGTCTGCAATGGTGCCGCTATAGGTCCCGTTGCCGTGGCTCTCGTCAAATGCGATAAGCGAGCCCGCTTTCAGTCCGTTGTTATAGATCGCCGTGGTGAGGTTGCCCACCAATGTGTTAACCTGAGCACTGCTAAAGTCGGCATATCCGTTGAGGGTTCCAGAATCGGAGAAGTACAGGCCCAGCGCCGCCGCGCTGGCGACGGTGATATTTGCCGGGGTCCAATTGGCCGGGGTCCCGCCGTAAAGTGCTTGGGGCATAAACGTCAGGCCGCCCTGGTTGATAGTGGTGGGCCCGGTGTAATTGTTAGTGCCGATAACGGGCAAAGCAACTGTTGAGCTGGTTTTGATCAAGCCGCCCGATCCGGTCATATTGCTGGCGATAGACAGGCCGCCGGATATATTGAACGTCGTAATCCCCTTGAGGGTGATGGTGGAGCCGGCTGCCAGTGTGGAGGAGAAAGAATTGCCTGACGTAACCGTTGCATTGTTCAGCGTCAGGTTGTTCGCAAGGTAGGTCCTGTTCAACGACAGCGTGGCTCCCGGGTTGATGGTTACCAGCCCGGTTCCAAAGTAAGTGTCGGTGGTGTTGCCGGTGGCGGCGGTGCTCACCGAGCCGGAATTGATGACCGTGCCGCCGCTGTAGGCGTTCGTCGCACAGTTGAGGGTGAGCGTGCTGCCGGCACCGCTATACACCAGGGAGGACGCACCGGCACCGTTATCCACGATTTTGGTAAAAGGGGCGCTGGAGGAACTGATAGTGGTGCCTTGCCCGTTGGCAATGATTACCAGCTCTTTGTTCGCGCCGATCACCAGGTTGCCTGCGCCTGAGACCGTCAGGCTGGCGCTCCCGGCATTCATGAGTCCGTTGAGCGTCGTGGTAAAGCCGCCGTTGGCCAAGGTGCCGGCAGTACCACCGGTAAAGCGGAGGGTGTTGCCGGAAATGTTCCCCGTCAGGGTCGGCGTGACGGTGGCACCGAACGCATAGTTCACCGATGCGCTGGTTACATCCGACAAGTTGGCCGCCTGGAGCGTCGTCGTCGCGCCAGTGTAACTGATCACCTTGCTGCTGTTGACGGTGCCGTATTGCAGGCTCGTCGTGGTGCCGACGCTGGCCCACGGACCCAGGATACCGCTGGTCTCGTTAGTGTTGGAGGTGGTGGCGATGACGCCACTGGGACTGGGCACCACGCTGAAATTCAGGGTGCTACCGGCGTTGCGGGTGATGCCCCCAAGCGCGGCGGTAAGACTGGTGGCACCGTTTTGCGTCAGGGTGACCACCGAGCCACCGCTATTCAGAGTGGTCGATGCGAAGGATTGAGACGTTACCGCACTGGCCTTGCCGGTGAGGCTCAGCGCGCCGCCGGCCAGCGTGAGCACGTTGCCGGTGTTGATCAGGTTCGTCGGCGTGCTCAGATTCGAGAAATTCTCCAGCAGCGTGCCGCCATTGACGGCCAGCCCGCCGGTGAACGTGTTGACCGCCGAACCGCTGAGGGTCAGTGTGCCCGCGCCGGCTTTGGCTAGGCTGATGCCTGTGCCGCTGATGATTCCCGAGGCGGCCAAGGTCATGCCCGAGGTCACATTCCATGTTTGGTTGACACCCAGCGCAATCGGCGGTCCCAAGGTCAGATTGACGGTGGCGACCGACATATCAATGCCACCCGCTCCGAGTGTGAGCGGACCGGCCCCGGTGACGCCGATGGCCGACAAGGCACCCGTGACGCCACTGCCACCACACTAACCGGAACCGCACAATATCAGGCCCGAGCCCAGCGAGGTGCTAGCCCAGCCGGCCAAATCGCTGGAACCCGGAACACTGCCACCCCAGCTTGCGCCAGCCGTGAGGTCGGTGCCGGTGGCGGCCTTGATAATCGTTTGGTTAGTCGCGTAGACCGTGAGCGTGCCCGGCATATAGCTGATTGAATAGTTGCCCGCGTTGAACGTGCCGCCAGTGGCCGCACTTGGCGTGATCGGATAGGCGGCAACCCCTGCCGCAGCATCGCCGCCAACGCACGCCAGGGTCACTGACTCGATTGTTTCCCCATTTAGCAGGCCGCTGCTGGTGAAACGCGTGGCACCGCTGCCAAAGGCCAGCGTCTGGCCATAGGTTTTGCTTTGATTGTCCGCAGTGACTGTCAGAGCCGCAGGCGTGATGGTGCCGGTCAGTCCGGTCGCTTGGGTGAGGGTGTAATCGCCCACTTGTGCGCCGGTGAGGGTCGAGGTCGAGGTCACTGTCTTGCCGGTGCCAGCGTCCTTGGTGTCGA
>JBAXOP010000567.1:0-2601 GCA_037133195.1 Verrucomicrobiota bacterium
TGGCTCGGCCCGTCTCATTCATGAAGTAGGCGATACCGTTTTGCACTCCGTCATTATTGGAATCCAGATTGGCCGCTTGGCCGCCCGCATATTGGCCCGCCCAAGTGGCATAGCCGGCAATGGCTTCGGTCACCGTCAATGCCGTGCTGGTATTATCCGGGGCCACCCCGAGTTGGGTCGAGTTGCCTGCATAGCTATACTTGATCGTATAGGGCGTGACATTCACTGGAATGGACGCGGTTGGGAACGCAACCGAGAAATACCCCGAGGTGCCACTCACGGTAGCATTTTGCGTCACCCCGTTGATCGTGATCGCCACGAGTTCTCCGGCCGCCGGATAGACCGGACCGGGAGCACTCACCGTGCCGCTCAAGGTCACTCTGGATGTGCCGGCACCGATGCTCTGGCTCGCAGTCAAATTACTCAGACTGGTGGGAATGGCGACGGCCACCCCGTATTTCTGTGCAAGATAGGCGGTCACCGTGTTACTGTCCGCAGCTGATAGAGTACCGCCACTGTTGTTGTACCCGATGATTTCGGCCACATCAAAGTCCATGGTACCTGTGCCTTCGTTCTTCCCGATCTGATAATACGGATAGGTTCCGATATTACTCACGCCCAGGTCATCGACGACAATCTTGAGGATCATGTAATTGGTGATGGGCGTAAGATGGAAAGCGCAGCCACTCACGTTATTTGACAATACGGACGTGCCATTTTTAAAAACAGCGGTTGGGAAGTGATCCTGCCAGAAGCCATCATTTCCGCCGACCATATTGTAGCTTGATGCCCGCACCGAGAGAAAGACATCGGATTTGCGGCCGAAGAATGAGCCAGCGCCGGTCCAGGTGGCGTTTGGCGAACGCACCACGACGTATTGTTCCTTAACGATCGAAGTAAATGGCACTGTCGTTGCGTTCATAAATCCGCCGCTCCTCAGATGCACGGCCGGACGGGCATTGACGTCGCCCGGGACCAGCGTCACCGTACCGCCGCCTTGGGTGGCGATACGTCCATTGCCCGACAGATCGCTCCAACTCTGAACCGCACCGGCACCGACCGTAACTCCACCGCCCGCATCATACCAGCAGGTCAATCCGGTGGCGACTGGGGGTATCGCCACGGTGGCCGTCACCGTATAATCGGTGGAGTGGCTCCCATCCTCGGCGGTGACGATGTAATGCACCGGGCCGCCGCTCAAGTCCTTCGGGGCACCGGAAACCACCGGAGTGCCGTTAACCGTGACCGTGGCCAAGCCGGACGTCGTGAAGGCGGGCGCTGAGGCGGCCAAGTTCGTCCCATAGGGCGCGATCCAGGTGATGTTGGTCCCCGAGATGGTGGCACCGGGGCCGTAAGTCAGCATGTCGCAATTAGGACTCTTGATCCCGGTGTCCAGCAACTGGAAGCCACTGATCATTGCGTAATTACCGCTGCCGGTATAGGTGACGGTGATGTTATTGCTCACGTCGGGTACCACGTTTTGGAAAAGCACATAATTGATTCCCAGGCCCCACGTTGAGCCGGGGTCGCTGCCATTGTTACAAAGCTGGGGTAACGCGGTGGTGGTTGTGTTGGCCGTTGTAAACGATCCCATGCTCTTGGAGCCATCAGCATAATAGCTGGCGATATAGAGGTTATATGTCTTGCCGGCGACGAGACCGCTGATCACCATGTTCCGCGATCCTCCATTACCCACATACACCCCACCCTTGAGCAACGAGAGGGATGGACTTCCCCACGCGCCCGGGCCGTCACTGCTACTGCAGTTGAAGCCGATGCTCGTTGGGATGCCGTCTTCGTCCAGCAAGGCGCTGCCAGTTTTTACGTTGATTGTATGATTCCATACCTTGCCGAGGCCGCTGAAGGGGGCCGGGCCGTACAGACCGGTCCTGAGCGTGTTATCTATGTTCACATTCACATGCCCGCTATTGCGGATGAAATTGACCGTCACGGTATAGTCCGTGGTGGTGATGGTGTCCTCGGAGGTGACGATATAATGGACCGGGCTGGTGAAGTTCCGCGCATCGCCGGAAACCACCGTCGTGCCTGCCGCCGTGACGCTCGCTCCGGCGGACGTCGTGAAGGTGGGCCGAAGGGCTGTCACATCAGCACCGGTGTACAGGGTCACGGAAATGTCGGTTCCGCTGATAGTCGTCGCGCTAACGCCGGAGGAACCGGGGAAACTGAAGGCATAGAAAATCGCCTCCGGATTCGATCCCCGGGCACCCATGTCCTGGACTTGGAAGGCGTTCAGGTTGATCCCGTCGTATTCGCCATTGCCCTTGGCTTTCACGGTGATGGTTCCGTTAGCCAGGGGGATCAGGTTGGTGAAGTGGACAAAATTTTTCCCTTCGACCCAGTTCGTGGATTCACCCGAGGTGTTTGCCAGATTCTTCACGACGGTCCCAACCTGCCAATCCGCCGGCTTGTTTTGGTTGTTATGCGAGCTGGCGACATAGATATCGTATTTGTGACCCGCGTTGAGCCCGTTAAGGGCGAACACCGGTTGGTAAGCCGTGTAATTGGCAGCCGCAGCGTGTGATATTTTGGCGGCCCCGAGCATATTCCAGTCGCCCCAAGGGCCTGCGTTGCAGCTTGTGG
>JBAXOP010000568.1:0-2554 GCA_037133195.1 Verrucomicrobiota bacterium
GTGGACTCGGTGGACTCGGTGGACTCGGTGGACTCGGTGGACTCGGTGGACTCGGCGGACTCGGTCTTATGGGGCTTCGCACAGGGCAGTGAAAGCTGTTTGATCGCGGAAAGAACCGCCTCAATTTCAGGCACCAATGGTGCCAGATTTTCTGCTTCGCTTCCATAAGGAATCGCCTGCTTGAGGAGAACCCTCAGCAGTCCAACCTGCCTCGCGCTCGTCACGAGCTTGGGCAGATCACGTGGATCTCGTATCCGATTCATCAGCGCCAACCTGAGCAGATCACCCATGCGGGTATGCAGGATTCAGCTTCGCGAAATTCTTTGCGCTTTGACGTTGATTGGATTCACCACCCAATAGTCGCAGTCTTCGCTCGACCATACCGGGAGAGGCTGGATGTGTTTATTGCGCCAGGTTTGGGCTCTTGCCCAATAGCCCCGGGCGGGGCGTGGAATCCGAAGTTTGGTGCAAATCCGTGCTAACATTGAGCCCGAGATTCCATAGCGTGCGGCGACGCGAGTTGCAGACTCTTTCCAGATCTCGGCGTGAATCTGCTCTCTCTTCAGTACATGACCACCTGATCTTTTGACCTCATGTGGCATGGGACTCGCCCTGATGGGATGGACTCTTCCAGCCACCGATTCGGGCATGTGCGGTTGGATTCGCTGCTGTTCGTCGGAAGTTCTATCGCGCTGGCCTGCGGCGGTTGTCCGTGATCTGATGAATCGACGATGATTGGCATAGGGTGGTGACGGATCCTCCAAACTCAGAAGTACCATGATCACCCGCTGATGCTGGATCACGAGTTCCCGCATCCTTGGCTTGTCCACCAGACGAACGAGTTCCTCCTTAGCGTCGTCGTTTGCCAATTCGGCCGCTCGCTTCAAAATCCTGAGACACAGATCTCTCCGGCTTGATCGATAGAAGTCGCGACGACAACTGTTGAGCTCAGATGAGTCGCGCCACCGCAGCCTGACTCCCGCTTCTATGAGTTGAACACAGAAGGCGGCAAGACGCTCGTCCCGGCCAGAAGGCCACGACCAGCCCCAGCAGATTGACCGAAGGGCGCTTTTGAGAAGCCATTCGGACCGGGCTGGGTGCCGTCTAATGACTTCCATCGGATCTTTCACCAGTGCAAGGATGGCATCAATGTGGTCAGCACTTCCGCAGCTCATGTCGCGCAACAGGTCGAACCATTGCCGCACGCTGGGTTTGAGCTTCAGCAGTTTGAGAATTTCCTCTGGCTTTTCCGCATACGACAGGCTCAAGGCCGGGAAACCTGTCCATTCGCTTTCGGGCTCGTCCCAATCTTCGTAACGCGGCGCTTTGCCCAACGGGTCCACTCCGGCCCAGCGCAGCAACGCAATTGCTCGCAACCTGCTCTCCTTGATGGCGGTGCAGAGGGCGTAGACAGCATCTTTCGCGAGTCCCGGAATGCGGTCGCGCTCCTCCAGGTAAAACCGAATCAGAGGTCGGCTCCCGGTGCGAATGAAGACCGATGCCCATCCATCGGGCTCCCGGATGCTTACACCACGACGCATCCCAACCCGGATGAGATCCAGGTCGTGGGTCAGACAGAGGTCGTATCCGGTTAGGTGGTCGACGGGGCAACCATTCTCCAGCAGGTAGCGCAGCACAACGTTGCTGCCATTTTGGATGCCAAGCGTCCCGAGTGCGCTGACCGCTTCCCGGCGTTCTTGCCAAGCCCGCTCCCATAGGATTTGGGTCATGCTCAGATTGGGTGCCAGCACGGCAGTCTCAAAGGCGGAGGATGTCTTTCCCTCCGGCCGCAGCGTTGGCTTGCCAGCCTCAATCCAATCGATCACTTCGAAGAGCATCCCATGGGATACCATAGAACGAAACTCAGCCCATTCGTCCGGCGAGCACCGAGGGGTTGGATCTGTCCCAACAATGGCCATACCGCATTTTAAGCAAAATCCCTGACGGTTTGGAATCCCAAGTGAGTGCCATGCACCAGAAATTGAAATACCCCGGTGATGACCTGACGGGAGACCTCCGAGCACCTGCCCAGTAATCGTATCATGGCAAGAAATCCTCCGCCCCCTATGGCCGCAGCCGTTCGTGGATCGCCTTCATGGACGCATTCAGCTGTTCCGTTGTAGACCCGCAAATTTGCACCCACGGGACATGCTGCTGCTGCGCGAGCGCCATTTCAAACCACTGGTGCATTTCGTGGCGGATGTGGGACGGATGATCCAGATCGGACTGTGTGGGGCATCCTTCACAACTTGAATGCTCGAACCTTACAGTCGCGCTTACATTTGCAAGTCGCGCTTCGATTTATGCCGACAAACGACCATGCCCACACTCCGGCGAATGATTCGCCCCCCAGTCGGCGAGATTGGTTGAAACCGCCGGCCTCCCCTTTTGCAAGGGGAGGCCGGTCGGCGGGGATTTGGAATTGTTATGAAAAGAACAATATCACCTACACCACCAAGGATTCACTCGGCAACAACACCAAATACGGCGCGAACCGCTTCGGAAGCTGGCTCGAACTTGTTAGCACTCCGAACCGCCTCACCACGCTCTATAG
>JBAXOP010000569.1:0-2554 GCA_037133195.1 Verrucomicrobiota bacterium
GACCTTGCTGACCTTGCTGACCTTGCTGACCTTGCTGACCTTGCTGACCTTGCTGGCCTTGCTGGCCTTGCTGGCCGCGGCCACCCGGGCGCTCGCGCTGTGCGTCGCGGGGTTTCTCGTTGAGTTGGTCCATGCCGGTTTTTCCCTTTTGGGAGGCGGGCAATTCGATGACGCCTTTGGGGGTGAGGTCGCGGCCGGCCAGTCCGGGGTCGTTAGGTGAGTAGCGGTGGACCTTGAACACGGCGTTGAACAAATGGCCGCGCATATCCTTGCCGGGAATTTCGCCCTGGGCGAGGATGCCGCCGCGCACCATCGGGTTGACATATTGCCAGACGGTTTCCCCGGCGGGGGTGACTTCAAAAAGATTGCCGATAACTCCGGCGCAGATGAGCATATTTCCGTTAGGCAGGCGGTGGGCGCCGGAGATTTCCGAGGAGAAAAAATCCGTGCGGTTTTTCGCCTCGTAATGCCACAGCGGCTTATCCGGTCCGTACGCCTTGCCGGGGTCCAGCACATAGTGGCCGGCGGCATCCATTGGCGGTACGATTTCCTCGAGGCTCGACCAACCGCGCTCATAACCATTGTTAAAAATCGTGATATGGCCGGCGCCCGGGGATCCGTCGGGGACCCACTCTGCATCGTGTTGTTGGATTAGCTGGCGCTCGGCGGATCCGCCGCGCTGATAGGCGGCGGGGTTGCCCCAGCGGTAGATCAGGTCGCCGCCCTTACCTTGTTTACCGCCGCTGTGACTGGCCGCCTGTTGGGTGGTGGTGCTGTGATCGATGATCCAAATTTCGTTGCAGCCGCGGGCACTGAGCATGATCTGGTCTAGCTTAGGATTGTAAGCGATCGAGTTCATGTGGTTCCAAAACGCCGGAGAACCTCGGCCATTGCAGTTGACGTCTATCAACTCTGGATGAGCGGCGGCCTCACCGTAATTCAGCTTATTGCGGTCCTGGTGCTGGTTTAAGTGATCCCAGACGTGCCACTCCCAAACAATCTTGCCACCCTTCGGATAGATAGGCTCAATCTCAACCACCGCATCGGGAACTAGGTAACCATCACGCAGTTGGCTGGCATCAAACCCGGCGGCCACTGCCTGTTCAAGCGACTTGCGCTCGACCATCAGAGCGAGCACATGGCCGTTAGGCAGCGGCTTGATATCATGATGCAATTGGTATTCGCGGGTGGCATGATCAAATTCCCAGACCAATTTACCATCCCAATCGTACTCCTCGATACGGCCACCTTCGCCGCCGCCGGTGCCGCCTTGCACCTTGAGCATACCGGCACGCAGCAAGTGGCCGTTAGGCAACAGATAGGCGGATTGGCCCGGTTCGTAGGCGCTCTTCCATTGGTGGACGATTCGGCCCTGGTTATCCAGCAGATAGGTGATCATGTTATGTTTGGGTGCCATCAAGGTATAACCGTTGAACGCCTTGGGGGTATTGAGAAACAGCCCGACGGTTTGGCCGGCTACGGGCGATACCGGCAGTTTGTTCTCGGCCATTTCCACTCGGCCGCCACCACTGCCGCCACGCTGGGGGGCGGCTTCCTTGCGCTTGTCGGTTTGAGGTGTTGGCTGGGTTGCCAATTCTGGTAATTTAGTCGGAGGATAGGCATCCTGCCTGTCATGGACGACGGGCTTCAAGCCAGTCGATTCATACGCAGACAGGCCAGAGGCGCTGTCTTCCATCACAGGCAAGACGCCTGTGTTCCGCTCAGAAGGCGCTAAACTGACAGTCTTGGGCGGGGCGGCTGCCGGAGTCGGCGGGCGCTCGGTTGCGGAGTCGGTGGCACCCTCGGGGCGGGAGTAAACCACATGCAACTCGGCACTAGCGAGGGTACGGTCCTTAATGGCGTCTAGCAAAACAGCGCGGCTCACCTTGGCGGGAGCCACTTTGAGTTGAGGCGGTGCCGACAAGGCATATACGGTATAGATATAGGTTTTGGGTCCTGGGCCCTTGGAATGCGGCGGGGCATATCCAGGTTGGTTGTTGACGCTGTTATTGCCGAGGCTGCCGAGTGCTTGGACATTTTTAGGAATACAGTGGATGGAAGCGGGAATATCATAGAGGACCCAATACCACTTGGGAGAGGCATCCGGACCTGGAATGTGGTGCATGATGATGGCATAACTCTTGGTGCCAGCCGGCGCTCCGCTCCATGCCAGCGGTAGCGTCGCACTGCTGCCATCCCCGGTGTAATCCTGCGGCAGCGTGCCGCCATCAGTCACTTCCGGACTGCTCAGTACGAAGCCGCTGGTGGCTGCGGCGGGGCTCACCGCGGGAGCACTCGCATTATTTTGCTGGGGTTCTGCAGCGGGGACTGCGGGGGAATCTGCGGAGGAGGCTTTAACTGGAGGAGTGGGATTGCCACCGCCACCACCGCCACCACCGCCTTGGCGTTGCGAGGGGCGCAGTTGCTGCAACTTTTGGCGTTGCTCAGGCGTTAGAATCTTGTCGAGTTTCGCCTTAGTTTCGGCTTCCAGGGCCGCCACCTGTTGCTGCTGGTCGGCACTCAATTGCAATTGCTCCTGGCTACGCGGCGGCAC
>JBAXOP010000570.1:0-2527 GCA_037133195.1 Verrucomicrobiota bacterium
GTCTGCAAATCAACGTCGCGAGCTTCAGCGCCAGCCCGCTGGATCTAACGCTGCAAAATGGTGCCTGGCTCAATCTTAACGGTCAGGATGCCACCTTCGGTTCGCTCGCAGCGCCGGGCACCGGAATGGTGACCAACACCAGCACAACCGCCAAAACCCTAACGGTCGGTGCCACCAATGCAGATACCGTCTTCGCCGGTTCATTCAAGCGCTTCAGCGACCAGGCGCTCAATACGATCAACCTAACCAAGGTCGGTACCGGCACCATGACCCTGTCGGGCGATAACAGCGTCACCTCCAACGGAGCCTTGGGAGTTGTGACTGTGAGTGCCGGCACGCTCCGTGTTACCCAACCCTCTGGCATGGGATCCGGGTCCATTGCCTTGGGAGGTGCCAGCGCAATCCTCGACCTTCGCAACAACGGAGCAGGCAACAACGGCACGATCAGTTACGGCAACAACATCACCAGTGTCACCAATGGCGCGACGATCAACGTGCAGAACAATGGTGCGAACACCGGCAACACGGTGACGCTTGGCACCTTGGCCATCGCAGGCTCGACGTTGAACGTCACTGGCACCAATGGTTCCACATTGCCCCTCGGCGCTACCACCCTGAGCGGCGCGGCAACCCTCAACCCGACCACGGCGAATCTATCCGTGGCCTCGATCAGCGGAACGCAAAACCTGACCCTCGGCGGCACAGCCACCGGCAATTCCGTCACCGGCGTCATCGGCACCGGCACGGGCACGCTCACCAAGTCCGGTACCGGCACCTGGACGCTAGCCGGTGCCAATACCTACACAGGAGCCACGACGCTCAGTGCGGGCACGCTCAACATCAACAACGCGGGCACCAGCTCGTCCAACTCGGCGATCGGCACCGGAACGCTCAACATCAGCCCCGGCACAACCATCGACAACACCAGCGGAGCGGCGAAGACATTACTCACGAATAACGCGGTGACATTTCCTACGGGTGGAGCGACCGATAGCTACTCCTTCTTCAACGCGCTCTCGACCTCCACGAGCAATTTGAACTTTGGCTCAGGCACCACGACACTCAATCTCCCCAGTTCCAATAGCGCCACCCAATGGCGTACCATCAACCTCAATGGCACGGGCACCACTCTGACCATGGGCAGTGTGATCGGTCAAAATGTGAATAACTCCGGCGTTTTGGTCGTCAACGGTGCCGGCAACACCTTGGTGTTCGGCTCGCTGTTGACCAACCAAAATACTGGCCAGAAAAACTTTACGATCAATGGAACGGGCAATGTGACGATCAACGGCGCGATCACCAGCGGCAACGCCTCGGGCCCATCGCTACTGAGCTACGGCGGCACCGGCACCCTGACCCTCAATGGCAGCAGCGCCTACACCGGTGCCACGAGCGTCACAGCGGGCAAACTGACGATTGGTTCCACCGGCACGATCAATGGCACCAGCGGGGTATCGATTGGTGCGGGCGAATTCAACTATAACTCAGGCACTGCCCTGTCACAGCCGGTTTCGTTCAGCGGTAGCGGCGGTATCCTTAGCGGCAGCGGCACGATCACTCCGGCGGTAAATGTGACAGCCGGCAATACCTTGTCGCCGGGCAATTCGATCGGCAGCCTGAGTTTCGGAACGGGCCTGACGCTTGCGGGGAACTATGCCGTGCAATTGGGCACGCCTGGTGCCACCCCGGTCGCGGGTGTCTCCGACCGCGCCGTGGTGACCGGAGCGCTGTCGCTGACGGGAAGCACGCTGGTGCTGAGCGACAACGCCGGAGCGAATAGTCAAGGTTCCGCCGGCGGGGGTGCCTACCAGTTGATCACCTTCAGCACGCGCACCGGGCAATTCGCCAGCGTGACCAACCCGCTGAGCGCAACCCTGCATGAGTCGGTGGTTTACAACAGCGGCAGCGTTGACTTGAATGTTTATCGCTTGGCGGCGGCTACTGCGCCCGCCACGTCCAAGAACTTGGGCAACGTCCGAGTCGGCACCTCACTCACGGGTAGCGACTCGGTGACTCATAGCGCGTCAGGCGACGGTTTCTCAGAACTTCTGAAGGCATCGGTCACCGGCGATGGCACGGGCTTTACCGGCGTGGCCGGCGGAGCCAACGGCACGGTGAACTACAGCATCACCACCAGCACGGCGGGTGCCAAGAGCGGCAGCGCGTCGGTGGAGCTGAAGTCCACAGGTACCGGCAGCTATGGCGACACGACCCTGAGCACGACGACAGTGGCGTTGAGCGGGACCGCCTATGATTATGCCAGCCCAACCTTGAATACGGCGGGTCCGGTGGACTTTGGCAATGTACACGTCGGTGCAACCCAACCGACGGGCAATGTATCCATCACCAACACGACGCTCAGCAACGCGAGCTATCAGGATAGCCTGAACGCCGGGGCGACGACTAACAACGGCAAGGTGACGGGCAATAGCTTCACGTCGCAGACTGCCGGGACCACCGGTTCGCTAACCCTAACAGCGGATACCACCTCCGTCGGTTCGCTGGCTTCGACAGTGACACTGGACTA
>JBAXOP010000571.1:0-2524 GCA_037133195.1 Verrucomicrobiota bacterium
GTTACCTGCTTCTGTCGGGGGCTGCCACGTTCACCTGCACCAACCTCGCGTTCAATAACACGGGCACGACCGCGGGGAACATGAACTACATCAGCTTTGCCACGGGATCCACGGTCACCTTCACCGCCGGCAACAAGGTCTTGGCGGACTATCAGGCCTTGGTCGCCGCCGGCAATATCCGCGTGGATGGCGTGGTGCAAACCGACTTCAGCAAATTCCAGGTGACGGGAACGGGCGGCCACACGCTGTCGCTGGCCCCGACCGGCCCAACAATCACCGCCGGAGCCCTATCCGGTGCCGTGTCCACCACCTATGGCACGGCTTCAGCCCCGGCCACCTTCACGGTTTCCGGTGTCCTCATGACTGCCGGGATTACCGTCACGCCGCCAACGGGTTTCGAAGTCTCCACAGCTTTCGATTTTTCCAGTAACGTGGGCAACCCTGCCACGCCGATCACCGTCGGCTCCGCCGGCACCATTGGCAGCACCACGGTCTATGTGCGCCTGGCCGCCACGGCCCCGGTCTCCGGCTCTTACAATGCTCACAACATCGTGTTGACCAGCACGGGTGCCACCCTGGTCAACGTCGCCACCGCCACCACCGGCAATACGGTCAGCAAGGCATCGCTATCGGTCACGGCGAACAACCAGACCAAGGGATATGGCCAGACCGTGGCCTTTGGCAGCGGCAGCACGCTCTTCACCAGCAGCGGCCTGCGGAATGGCGAAACGATCGATTCGGTGACGCTGGCCTGTGCCGGCGGCGCGGCCGGTGCGGCGGTGGGCCTCTACGATATCACGCCCGGCGCGGCCACCGGCGTGACGTTTGATGCCAACAACTATGACATCACCTACACCACCACCGGCAAACTCACGGTGCTGGCTCTGAATACCTATGCCTTCGGCACCACCAACACCGGCGCGCTCGTGCTCGACGGGGATGGGAAGATTGTGACCCGTGGCCAGGCACCCATCATCCAGACCACCGTGGGTAGCGCGCTCGTCCAGCTCACGTATGCCCGCCTCAAAAACTCGGGATGCGCCTACAGCGCCGAGTTCAGTGATCATCTGGGCGACTGGCTTGCGAGCACCGACCCCAGTCTGATCTATCCACCCGGCGTTCCCACCGAGGTGGTCGTGGATAACGGCGATGGGATGGAAGTCGTCAGCGTCAAGTTCCCGATCTTCAGGAACAACGGTGGCTCCTATGAGAAAATGCAGCAGAGTTTCTGCCGCATCGCCGTCACCACCAACCCCTGATCAACCCCATACTTCCCACTCATTATGAAATCACTTGCCCGCAATCTTTCGGCGTTGACCATCCTTTTCACCTCCGGCCACGGCGCGGCGGATGTCATCTATAGCGGCTTCCAGAACATCACCATCCCGACCACCTACGCCGGGACGTATATCGATGTCGATGGCATGACGTTTTCCTCCAGCCCGATCACCACCCCCGGTTGGGACATCAATCCCTTCATGGGCGGCGTGTATCTGTCTAACAACTCCGCGTTCCAGCCCGCCCGCGACGGCACCGGCGGCATGGACACGGTCCTCAACTTCGCCGCCGGTTCCACCATCAGCGCCACCGGGCTGAATTTCGCCACCGGCACCGGCGGCTCCATGGACCACCTGGGCACCAGTTCCGCGCTGCTGCCGTTGTTCCCCGCCACCCATGAAGGCTACCTCGGCTTCAAGCTCGACGGCGCCAACTACGGCTGGATGCGCGTGGTTTTCACTAACAACTCCGCCGGCGCCAAGGTGCTCGACTGGGCCTACGACACCAGCGGCGGAGCCATCGCCACCGGCAACATTGTGAGCGACGGCTCGACCGTCACGCTGGACTCCACCCACGGCTCCTACACCCTCAGCACCCTGTCCCCGATCGGCGGTTCCAACAACGTGGCCAAAGATGGCGCGGGAACCGTGATCCTCGCCGGATCCAACGGTTACAGCGGCACCACCGCAGTCAACGTCGGCACCTTGCTGGTCAACGGCAGCCTCACCGGCAGCGGCACGGTCAGCGTGGCGTCCGGTGCCATCTTGGGCGGCACCGGCAGCATCGCCGGTGCGGTCACCGTCAATGGCGGTATCCTCGCGCCGGGCGCTTCCATCGAAAGCCTGTCCACCGGCGCGCTGACCCTCAACGCGGGATCGACCTTCGCCTACGAAATGAATTCCTCTGCGGGGGCGGCGGTCGCGGCGGACCTCCAGAAAGTCTTCGGCAATCTGACCCTCTCTGGCACGGTCACCCTGGATCTGACGGATCTGGCGGTTTCGCCGACCACATTCGTGCCTAACACCACGTTCTCGCTGATCAACTACGCGGGCACCTGGAACGGCGGGTTCTTCACCTACGCGGGCAATGAACTCACCAACCACGAAGTCTTCACCGCCGGTCTCAACACCTGGCAAATCAACTACGACGCCATCAGCGGCGGCTTGAATTTCGCCACGGAATACACCGGCGGGCACTTCGTGACCCTGACGGCCGTTCCCGAACCCGGCTCGTGGCTCGCGCTCGG
>JBAXOP010000572.1:0-2507 GCA_037133195.1 Verrucomicrobiota bacterium
CGTGGATCCCGGGCGCGAGGAGGAGGTCGATGCAGTATTCATAGGCTTGCTGCTTGGAGGTGAAGCCGAAAAGAGGAAATTCGTTCTCCGCCGTGAGGGTCCAGCGGATGTTTCGGATGTCTCCGTCCCTCAGAATTCCTACTACTGGAATGATCCAGCGGCTTGGAATGGGAGCGATGCGTTTTTTGGGCGGCATGTCCGGTCACGGGTTAAAGTTACCAATTGATACCTAGAGGTCAAGGGCGAATTTTGATTTTTCAGGAAATCTCCATCCAGCACTTGAGGACCGGGGAGACGCCGAGCGGTGCCTGAAGGGATTTGAGATGGGAATTGATGAGTTGTTTTTCGATTTTCTCCCTCAACTTTGCCAGTCCTGCGCGGTCCAGCGAGTGGTGAATCGGGGTCTCGGGGAGGCAGCGGATCAGATCGGCGATGGCTCGCGGGGAATCAGCAGTGGTCTTGCCTTCCGGATCAGTACAAAGCCAAACCGTTTCCCCGGCGGACTCGGACCAGCGGGCGGCTCCGTCCGCAGCCTCGACCAAATCGGGATCAGGATGCGGGATGCGGAAACAGAAAAAGACGGCCCGGGTGCCAGGTGTCCCGGCTTTCTTTCCCGAGAACATCTTCAATGGCAGGGACGGCAGCCCGGCGGCGAGATCCGGATGCAAGCGCACCAATTCTTCATATTCCAATCGCAGCGCCTCGCTCTCGCTCTCCGCGCCTTCATATTGCTCGTTGAGTTCCTTGACGGGATCGAAATTGTCGTCCGGCGTGAGCAACTTTCGCCCCTCGATGCCAAAAGTGCGGGAGATGACGAGAGTCTTGCGGTTCACCCGATTGTACAGCCTTAGGAGGTCATCGAGTTCGTCCGGCGGAAGGAAGTTCCAGAAAACGATTTTGCCTCGCGTGGCGGCGAGATGCGGGTGCGCGGCCAGCAGCGCCTTTTCGGTTTCCACATTCACCCGGCGATCCACGCGACCGATGCGCTGCATCAGCCGGACGGGATTCCAGTGGAGGTCGTAGTTGATCAGGCGGTCGGCGTCCTGGAGGTTCAAGCCTTCGGCCAGCACGTCGGTGGAGATGAGCACTTTAATTTCGCTTTGCCCCTTGGCGGCGATCTCCGCCGATGAGCAATTGTTATAGAACGGTGAGAACCGCTGGATGACCCCACTGCGCTGCTTCTGACTGCAGCTGCCATCAATCCGCACCACCCACTGAATCCCCGCTTCTTTGAGATGTTGGTCGAGATACCAGGCGGTGTCCGCAAACTCGGTGAAGATAATCACCTTCCGCTCTTTCAAGTCTTTGTCTGACTTGAGCATCTTGACCAGCGCCTTGAGCTTGTCGTCCTTGGCCGGATCCACTTTGGCACCGAGTTCGATGAAAGTGACGATCTGATTCAGGTCGTCGAAAGTGTCATCAAGGATTTCGTCGAGCTTGTAGAGGTCTGGACTGAGTTTCTCGATCGCATCCAAATCCGCCTGGGTGAGGAAATCCTGATCCTCATCATCGTCATCCGTTGCCGTGGGCCAAAGTTCCTGTTGGTGAGCGGCGGCGTAGCCGATATGCTTGTTGTTCTTGAGTTTCCAGCGTTCCAAGCGGCGCAGGTCATGGTCGCTCGTGGAGTGGACCTCAGCCCAAGCGAGGAGTTTTTTCAACAAGCGCCAGCACGACTGCTCGAATGCGTGGGCGGAGCTTTCAAAGCGCTTGAGAAACTGGGTGCGGATCAGCGAAACCACCTGTGCCTGGCGGCCGGCATTGAATGACTCCAACTCCGGCGCGTCTGCCGGTCCTTTCCAGTAGGCGAGGGGGTAATAAATACTCAGAGCAAACAGTGGTTTCTCGCGGCTAAAGGCCTGCTCCACGGATTCCAGCAGGCGACCGTAGGTGGTCTTGAGTTTGTAGGGAGCCACCCGAGGGGCCTCGCGAGTTGGAAAGACCACGCTGCCACCCGCGATCGCACTCTCGCTTTTCTTCACATAGACGCGGGAACGCTGAACCACGAGCTCGTCAAAGATGGTGTCCTGCTGGAGCGCATCCTCGAACCGGAACAATTCGCCGGCTTCCGTTTCCGCTGCTTCCGTTGGGGTTCGGCTCAATGACTGGTCCAACTGGACGAAGTGGGCCCGCAGGTTGTGAATCCCCAGGTTGCGTGTGCCTTTCACGAAGTAGGCGTCATCACCGTTGGTCGTGAGTTCCAGAATGTGTCGGAAATCGTGAACACCATTGTTGATCGGGGTCGCGGTGAGAAAGAACATTTGTTTTTCACGTCCGCCTTCCTGATGCAGATACTGTTGAAGCTTGCGGTAGCGTGATTCCTCACCCTCACCCTCGCCGGCCACACCCGGATTGCGGAAGTGGTGGGCCTCATCAATCAGAATCACATCAGCATCCCGAATGGTGCGCTCAAGATCGCGGGGGAAGGTGCCTTTGCGCTGGAGGTCGGTGTGATTGTAGGGAATGAACGTGACGAAGCCGCTGTTGAGATTCGGCAGCAGCCGCTCGAT
>JBAXOP010000573.1:0-2503 GCA_037133195.1 Verrucomicrobiota bacterium
TACGCGTATTGCATGTTAGGAACTTGGGAACGGCAAGCAAAATAGGCGAATTATCGCCAATTCGATGTTTTTTGATGGCCTCGTTTCATGCGGCATCATGGGGGTGAGAACGGCGCGGAGTATGGGCTTCAGGAACCGAATCTAGACGTTCGTGTCTTGAACCACGCGGCGAGCGTTGCGAGCAACAGCACGATGCTACCCGCAATAACCCACCATCTAATGAGCATTGATTTCCACAAACTGGAAGTTTCATTTTGCTTCCGACTGCCTGGTTTGGGTGCTGATGCATTTTGCGTTAGGACATGGGCATGAACTGGAGATTTGATTTGTGACTCCTGAGGATTTTGCTCTTTCTCTCGCGGTGTATCTTTCCTGGCCATGGACTCTTCCAGCTCTGCGGCGAGCTCCAAACGATTTTTTTTCGTGGAAAACAGGTTTTCGTCGATAGTTACCGCAGGAAGGAGCCTGCTGACCACTTTCACGAACGGCTCGATTGCATTATCTAACACCACTCCCCTTGACCCATTACGAACAGGTTCTTCACGCTTCCAAAATCTAGACTCTGTTCGAAGCATCATAACAATGACTTTATCCTTAAACTCAGAGTTTGGCATTTCGTTAAGTCCCATGAAAAGGTCGAAAAACGACGGATAGTCTTTGAACAACATTGTGAGCAAGTCCATTCGCTTATCTCTCAGTGCAGCGCGCATCATTTCCATCCGTAAGCCAGGCGGTTCACCTGTATCTCTGTAAAGTTCAAGAGCCTGGTTAGATGGCAGCGCGTCAAATTGCTGGATCCTAGGATCCGTTTGTGCAAAAGCATTGGAAAGCATCAATGCCGCTGCCAGAGTTCTTACTATGAAGGCCTTCATATGATTAAGGTTTAGGATGTCCGGTACCAGAAGATGATGCAGCGTTCTTCCATTTCGATGTCACGCTATCAAAAGTCGCGTCCAGATAATGGTGCCACTCGATTTGATTCGATATTCTAAACCAGAATTGCCCAGCAGCTCTCTCGCCATCCCAAATTTCAAGACGGGCGAACTCGATGAAGTTTATTTCGGCAGCGTACGTCCGATTCGCCGCACCCCAGTTATCCTGCACGTGAGTGTTAGGTGCGTCGGTGGATGACAATTCTCCAGTCTGATGGTTCAAATTTAGCAATTGTGATGGTGCATATGGCTCTGCATCTTCATCAATGCAATCGAGTGGATCATCGTTGCCCTCGACATCCGAGGAAGGATACGTAACCGGTGTATCGGCTGCGGATGGTTGATTGGCGGTCCACGCGGCAGGCACATGATGTCCCCATTCTAAATCAGCTTTGGGGATACCGCCCGGGTTCCTGATTGTAACTTTGTATTGTCGTGAAACATCCCACTGCCTTGTCGCGCTATCGGCAACTTCTGATGGTCTAATTGTGTATGGATTCCCAGCACCTGGAGGAGGTTTACTGTTAGCACGAGACAGCTTCGGTCGATCCAGGGTGGTTGTATCCAGAATAGACGTTGGTTGAATCTTGAAAACGAATCGCCATGCTTCGTCGGGACGAGTCGATATTTCATAGTAGGCACCATCCGCGGCATTGCGGAAGTTCGCCACCCCTTTGGTTGTCGTAACATCCGCCCAGACGATCCAAACGTACATCTCTGAGGCAACCGCGCCTCCTTGCTTTAGTTTGATCCTCACCTCGCTTTTTGCGGCAGTGTCGCGTTTCACTCGGCGCTTGAGAGGCTCATTGGGAACAGCTTCACCTCCATCCCATTCCACAATCTGATTAGGGTGTGCTGGTGTGATCTGTTCAGCGGTGACGCCGGTGGCTTTAAGAACAACGCAGTCTTGGACAAGTTCCGTGGTCTTCTTAGGGCTGACAAAATGCTTGATTATACTCGCGGTATTAGCCGATTTTATGACGTCTCCCACTACTCCGGACATGTTCTCATCTGGCTCTATCTCCACCGGCAGAAGCTTCACATTATCCACCAAACAGCCGTACGTGGGTTTGACTAGGCTGCCAGGCATCAGGCCGATAGTGGTGATGGGGCTCGTGGCTTTGAACGTCGCCGCCGCCGTGGTCCATTCAGTGTTGGCAAAGGTGACGGTCTTGATGGTTGTGAAGATGACGTCCGGCCCGCAACCCGCACCGACGCGGATGTCGAAGGCGCTCTCCGCGAGCACGCTATCCGCTGGCCCGGTGTCCGCACGGGCCTTGCAATCCATGACCAACAGGTAGGTTTTGCCGGTCACCGTTCCGATGGTCTGCCGGATGCCGTGGTTCCCGGCAGGCTCCGCCTTGAGTTCGCAGTATGGGTTGCCTGTAGCAAGCGGCTCGATGATCTGGAATTCGATGTTAGTGCCGACCATGGGTTGCCAACCGGGCACGCCGGGCCAATAGTCCCATGCTTTCCAACTGGCATTGGCGCGGGCTCCGGTGCCAATGGTCGGCTCGGAAAAGTCACCGTTGACAATGCATTGCTGGCCGATCGGGCCAGTGGGTGGGGTG
>JBAXOP010000574.1:0-2500 GCA_037133195.1 Verrucomicrobiota bacterium
TGTCGAGGGAGAACGGTGGATTGGCGACGACGATGTCGAACTTCATCAGGCGGTCGCCCTCGATGAGACGTGGGTTTCTCAGGGTGTCGCCCCACTCGATGCGGAAATTGTCCATGCCGTGGAGGAACATGTTCATCCGGCAGAGCGCGTGGGTGGTGCCGTTCATTTCCTGGCCGAAGAGCGCGAAGTCGCGGTCGTCCGCCTGGCGTCCGACCTTGATGAGCAGGGAACCGGAACCGCAGGTGGGGTCGCAGATCGTGTTGCCTTTTTTCGGTGCGAGCAGCATGGCAAGCAGCTTCGAAACCTGGCCCGGGGTGTAAAATTCACCGGCCTTTTTGCCGGCGTCCGAGGCGAAACGCTCCAACAGGTATTCATAGACGTTGCCGATCACATCCTCCTCGCCGACAACGGAGGGACGGAGGTCGAGCTTCGGCGAGGCGAAGTCTTCAAGGACGAGCTTGAGCTTGGTGTTCCGGTCGCGGGTCTGGCCGAGCTTCGACTCCGAGTTGAAATCTACCTCACGGAAGACCCCTTCGAGTTTCGCCTTGTTCGCCTCTTCGATACCGGCGAGGGCGATATTCATGCGCTCGCCGATATCGGTCTTGTCGCGCAGGGCGTGGACGCTGTAGAAATCGCAGCCGTCGGGGAGTTGGAAACGCTCGCGGGACAGACGGCGGGCGACGCGGGCCTGGTCGCCCTTGTATTCCTTGAGGTAGGCGTCGCGGTGGTCGCGCCAGACATCGGAAACATATTTCCAAAACAGCATCACGAGGATGTAGTTCCGATAGTTTTCGGCATCGACGACCCCACGGAAGGTGTCGCAGGCGCGCCAGGCGACATCGTTGATCTCGGATTGGTTGATCTTTTTGGGCATGGGAAGAATTTTAGATGGAATGGATACAGGTGGGTGAAATCAGACGATTCAGGGAGGTTTCGAGGAATTCCGCGCGTTTGCGGCTGAGTTCGGCGACCAAATGACGCTCGGCGGCGGCAAGTTCAAAGAGGCTGGCGATTTTCTGTTGGGTTTCCAAGGGAAGAAGCGGCACGGGCAACGAGCGGAGGATTGCAATGGACAGGGTCTGGACGTAAGTGCCCCGCGCGTGGGAGCGCAGGTGGTCCTGAGTGGACTGGAGATTGAGGAAACAGTGAAGGAATCCGGGCAGAATCTTCGGGGATTTCAGCCTCACCACGAAAAGTTGTCCGCCGGCGACCGCATTGAGGTTTTCCGGGACCAGCGCTGCCGTCATGCGTGTGCCGCGGTTGGCGAGGAGAATGTCGCCGGATTTCACGTGATAGCGGCGGTCGGACGTCTGTGCGGGATCAATGGGATGGGTTTCCAGGATGTGGAGTTCACCCGATTCCGTCAGGTCGCTGATTCTGAGGTAATGCGGCCCCCCCTCGACGGTGCGCTTCGAGGCATCGACCCCACGGAGAGTGAGGCCCATACGAACGTCGGCGATTTCGTCGAGGAGAAGCTGCATGTTGGAGTCAGATGACGTGCTGGATGTTGCAGGGCGGGTTGTAGGTCTGGATCAGGTCCTTTTCCTCAGCAAGGCGAGTCGCTTCGACCGAAGTCAAATGGGCGTGGATGTGGGTGGCTCCGTTGCGCTTGGCACAGACTTCCTTCTCGTGGTTGCCGAGGCGTTGGTTCAGATTCTCAGTCTGCCCGATGTATTGCGGCACCCACTGTCCTGAAGCGTTGAGCTTACAGAAGATGTAGTTGCCTGCCTCCTCCTTGAAGGAAGCGCCAATCGAATAGATGTAGTAGGTGTAGGTCTGGCCGGATTTTCCGGGCCATTTGCAGGTTGGAGTAGTGGTAGTTGTTGTTGCCATGGTGGCTAATATGGTGTGTTAGAAGGAGCGGGTGTCTTTCTCCTTGATTTCCAACTCCAAATGACTGAACCTACCGACCTCTCACAGCTGGCGCTTCATTCGCTTGGAGTCCACTGTTCGGCCCTGTCCGCTCGTCGGGCAGGGCCATATTTGTGGGCACGGGAGATATTCTGCGCCATTCGTGTGCGGTTTGCAAGAGAAAAATAATGCACCATTACGAATTGTGCTTCTGAGGTGGACTGAGCCACACTACAAGTCATAAAACCCATGAGGAAATCCCCCCGCTTTCCGGAGAATGGGAAAGGCGAAGGCCGCCCGCTTGGCGGGGATCAGAGGCGTCAGCCCCGGGGTCACTAAAAGATCCCGGGATCGGGCAAGGTTTCATGATCGGAAGGTTTGACGCCGGCGGTGACAAGAGGGGCCGAAATCTCCATCCGCTCGGTGACCACCACATCCAGGAGGAGTTCCTCAAAGAAACGGGTCCCTTGCTGCTGCCGAGATGCTTCCGGGATTCGGCAGAGTGCGAGTTGCTCGAATTTGGAACGCCAGTGGTCGGGCAACCGGGGAACGATGGTCGCGAGCATGTCACGGTAGTCCTTTTCGACAAGCGGCTGAAGAACGACCAACCGGCTGCCGAATCGCGCGATCAGCTCTCTTGGGACGTATT
>JBAXOP010000575.1:0-2500 GCA_037133195.1 Verrucomicrobiota bacterium
TGGCCAATGCGTGGCGGCATCGCGGCATTGTAGCGGCGGTCTGTGACCGTCGCTGAGCCAGCTTGGTCAATGGGCAGAGACGCTCACAGAGCGCTGCTACGACACTGGGCAGAGCGCCGCTACAACCCACGCCGCAGCTTGGAAGTCTTGTGTCTTTTAGATTTTTTGGAAATCCAAGCCGATGTCGAGTGCGGGTGCGGAATGGGTGAGGGCACCTACTGAGATGAAATCCACGCCGGTGAGGGCGATGTCGTGGACGGTGGCCAGAGTGACGCCGCCGCTAGCCTCGAGCTGGGGCGTGGGGTGTTCGCCACGCGCGGCTACCGCGGCACGCAGCTCGGCGAGGGTCATGTTGTCCAGCAGCAGGTGATCGACACCGTCGATGGCAAGGAACGCACGCACTTGCTGGAGGGTGTCGGCTTCCAGCTCGACTTCCACCTCCGGTAGCTCGGCCTTGAGGCGGTGGATGGCGGCTTGCAGCGCGGGCACGCCACCCTCGGCCATTAAATGGTTGTCTTTGACCATGGCGCGATCATACAGGCCGAGGCGGTGATTGGTGCCGCCACCATGGACGACAGCCTGTTTTTCCAATATCCGGTATCCCGGGGTGGTCTTGCGGGTGTCGAGAATGTGCGCGGAGGTGCCCTTGACGAGGGCCACGTACGCGGAGGTGAGGGTGGCGATGCCGCTGAGGCGTTGAAGGAAATTTAGCGCGGTCCTCTCTGCTGTTAGGATGGAGCGTGCGGCCCCTTCGATGCGCATGAGCAGGGCACCAGTCACCACCTGGCTGCCATCTGGAATGAAAATCTCGACATCCAGTGAGGGGTCCACGGCGAGGAACACGCGGGCGGCGATTTCCACGCCGGAAATGACACCGTCACGCCGCACAGTGGCAAAGGCACGGGCTCGGCGCTCTTGAGGAATAAAATAGTGCGATGTCACGTCGCCGGGGCCGATGTCTTCGGCTAGGGCGAGGGCTATGAGGGAGGCAACAGAATCTTGCATGGCGAAGGCAGGCGGGGGGTTAAACCGTCAACTGAGCACGCACGGCCGCGGCCGTCTGATGAAATGCGGCGGATACCTGATTTTCCTCAGTCGGCAGCAACGCGATTGGCTCGCCGGAATCACCGCGTTCGCGCGTGGCCACCTCGAGCGGAATCTGGCCCAACAAGGGCACACCGTTGAGTTCGGCTTCGCGCACGCCGCCACCATTGCCAAATAAATAGTAGCGCTTCCCAGCATCGCAATCAAACCACGCCATATTTTCTATCAGCCCGAGGATCGGCACGTTGACCTTGCCAAACATGGCGATGGCCTTGCGGGCGTCGATCAGCGCCACCTCCTGCGGGGTGGTGACGATGATAGCGGCATCCACGCTAACCGTTTGGACAATAGTTAGTTGGATATCGCCGGTGCCCGGCGGCAGGTCCAATATGAGGTAGTCGAGTTCGCCCCAAGCGACTTGGCGGAGGAATTGCTGGGTGTAACGGGTGGCCATCGGTCCACGCACAATGACCGGCGAGGCTCCGTCCAGTAAAAATGCCATCGACATCAATTGGATGCCATGGGCGCGGATCGGGATGATTTCGTCTTGCTCGTTAGCCAGCGGCCTCTCGCTGGTGCCGAACATCTGGGCCATCGACGGTCCGTATAAGTCGCAATCGCACAGGCCGACCCGTGCGCCGGTGGCGGCCAGGGCGACGGCGAGATTGGCGGCGACGGTGGATTTGCCGACGCCGCCCTTGCCGGAGGCGATGGCGATGATGCGCTTGACGCCGGGGAGAGCCGCAGAGCCGAGGTCGCTGGTGGCAGCGGAGGCAGGAGGGGCTTTCACGTCGATGACGATTTGAGCGTGGCCGACGTCAGGCAGTGGGTCTAGAATGGCGTGGCAGTCACGGAAAATTTGCTCGGGAATCTTTGGATCGGCGGTTTGGACCTCGATTTTCACCGTGGTTAGACCCGGCTCGCAGATGATGTCTTTGACTAGGCCAAAGGAAACGATATCACGGGAAAACCCCGGGTAGCGGACTTGGCGGAGGGCTTGGCGGATGAAATCTGAACTCATGGGCGCGGCATTCTCGCCGGATTTCTCCACTCTGCAACGTCATTTTTCCTCCGAATAGCTCAATCCACCAGTTCACGCTCGATTTGCTCCAATGTTTTGCCCTTGGTTTCAGGCAGAAATTTCCAGATGAAGAGGAATCCGCAAAAGCAGATGGCGGCATACACCCAGAAGCAGTTTGCTAGGCCGAGACCCTCATACATCTTCGGAAATGTCTGCGAGAGCAGGAAATTGCCCAGCCACAAGGCCACTACCGAAACCGACATCGCAGCACCACGAATCCGGTTGGGAAAAATCTCGGAGAGAATCACCCAGGTGATCGGCGCCAGCGAGTAGCAGTAGCAGGCGATGGCCGCCACCACCAGCGCCACCGGCACGATGCCTTTGAGTTCGGCGTGATACGCCCATCCAGTGAACAGATAGATCACGGCCAACCCG
>JBAXOP010000576.1:0-2499 GCA_037133195.1 Verrucomicrobiota bacterium
GTGCGCCCAACTCAGTGCCGCCGACTTGCTCGCGGAGGCCGCCGCCTTGGATGCCTTCCGCCGCGCCAGCGACAACCTCTACGCCAGGGTGCGCGCCCTGCTTTTCCTCCACGCCATCCACCGCTTCCATCTGCCGCTTAGACTCGCCGCGCAAACCACCGCCGCCGCTGCCATCCCGTTCGGCGGTTACGAAAATCTGCTGCAACGCCGCTTCGAGGAAGCAATCGACGTCTTTCTAACATCCCAGCAGACCGCCGGACCATCCGACGCCATTTCCAGCGCGCTGGCCGCCGCCTATCACCGGCTGGCGTTCCAAACGCTCGCCGACCAGGTGCGGCGCAGTGTGCGCAGCGTGCGGGGCAACCAATGGATGTTCCGGATGGGGCATCCGGCGGACCATCCGCTGCGGATCCGGCCAGAGTTGTTAGTGAGGGATCCGGCGAGCGGTACCTATCCAATTTTACGGGAGCGCACACCGGTGCGCATGGACCTGACGCATTGCGGGTGGAGTGACATTTTTTTTCTGGGGATGGATTATCCGGAGGGGGCGAAGGTGCTCAATGTGTCGATTGATTTGGCGGTGCACGGCGGAGGTGCCGCGCCGCGGCCGCCGGTGGAGGCGAGTTTGCGGGTCATCGACGAGCCGGTGTTGCGGCTCACCAGCGTGGATTTGGGTTGCACGGCGGAAATTTCCAGTCTCAACGAGGTATTTGATTTTGCGAAGGACTACCTGGGATTGCTCAAGGCGGCGGTGATAGCCAGCGGGCTGGTGCCACCGGGCATCGAGGGATCCGGGCAGAGCTTGGCGGACTTGCTAGCTGCGGTGGTGGGTCCGGGCCGTGGCATCGAATTGGTCAGCAACGTCAACAATATCCCAAAAGGCTCGCGCCTCGCAGTGTCCACCAACCTGCTCGCCGCCCTCATCGCCGCCTGCATGCGTGCCACGAACCAGGCCCGCTCGCTCACCGGCGGCCTGGCGGAAAACGAGCGGCGTATCGTGTTGGCGCGTGCGTTGTTAGGTGAATGGCTGGGCGGTTCCGGCGGTGGTTGGCAGGATTCCGGCGGCGTGTGGCCGGGCATCAAGCTCATCGAAGGGGCGCTGGCGCTTGAGGGCGACCCGGAATGCGGGATCAGCCGCGGCAGGCTGATGCCCAACCACAGGCTGTTAGATCAAACCGAGGTACCGGCCAGCGCCCGCAAGCTGTTGCAGGATTCGTTGGTGCTGGTGCACGGAGGGATGGCGCAAAACGTCGGCCCGATATTGGAAATGGTGACAGAAAAGTACCTATTGCGCAGTGAGCTGGAATGGCAAGCACGCCAGCAAACCCACGGGATTCTCCAGCGCATCCTTGAGGCGCTCAAAAGTGGGGATGTGCAGGCGCTGGGGGCGGCCACCACCGAGAATTTCCAGCAGCCTATCCAAACGATCATTCCGTGGGCCAGCAACCTATACACCGAGACATTGATCGCCAAAATCCGTGCCGAATTCGGTGCCGATTTCTGGGGCTTCTGGATGCTCGGCGGCATGGCCGGTGGCGGCATGGGTTTCATTTTCGCTCCGCAGCGTATGCATGAGGGACGTCAGCGGTTGTTAGAAATCATGACCGAAACCAAGCGCACCCTTGAAAGCGCCCTGCCTTTCGCCATGACTCCGGTGGTTTACGATTTTTCCATCAACGAACGCGGCACATGGTCGGACTTGCTGGTGGGGGTCGAGGCGCTGATGCCAGCGGGCTATTACAGCCTGAGTATTCCGCCGCTGCTGCGGCTGCCGCGCAATCAGTTAGCCCCCCACCACCTAACGGAACTCAATCACTTTGCCGTTGCCTGCCGCAGCCATCCGCAGCTCAGCGGGGCGGTGGAGGCACTGTTTGATTCCATTTTGCCAGGCAGCGCCGCGGAAAGCGCCTCCGAAGAATCCCTCGCCCTGCTGCTAGAGGAATTCGGCTTCGACCGAGAAACCCATGAGCAAATCCGTGGCGATTTGAAAACCGGCCGCCTCGGACTCGCCCAAAACCGCCTGCCTGCCAACGCTGTCATCGAGGATGTGCTGGAAGGCGACCTGTTCGACGCCACCCAACCGGCCACCCTGCCCGCCAGCTTGCGCCAACTCGGACTCGACGCGCTGAGCGCCGGTGAAGTGGCCGTCGTCACTCTCGCCGCCGGTGCCGGTTCGCGCTGGACCCAGGGCGCCGGCGTGGTCAAAGCCTTGCATCCATTTTGCAAATTGGGCGGCCGTCACCGCTCGTTCATCGAGACTCATCTGGCAAAAAGCCGCCAGATCAACCGGCTCGTCGGCTCGCCGCTGCCGCACGTTTTCACCACCAGTTATTTTTCGCAAGCGGCCACCGAGCGGTTTCTCGCCGATCATGCCAACTATGGCTATCAAGGGCCGCTGCACCTGTCGGCCGGCAAATCCATCGGCCTGCGCCTCATCCCCACCGTGCGCGACCTGCGCTTCGCCTGGGAGGAAATGCCCCAACAAATGCTCGACGTCCA
>JBAXOP010000577.1:0-2486 GCA_037133195.1 Verrucomicrobiota bacterium
GGTGCCGATTTCGCCTACATGGATGCTGCAGGCACATTCGTGCGCGCCCCGATTTACGGCACGGACAGCGGATTCACCACGGCGGGCACCATCACCAGCGGCACGCATGTCAAACTGACCAGCACACCTGCAGCGCAGTCCGCAATCACCCTCAACACCCTCAACCTTGCAGGCAGCGGCGTTGGATTTCCGCAAAGCGGAACCCTCACGCTCGCCAACAACGGCATCTTGAAATCAGGCGGTGGGGCTGAAGGGGAAATCATAGGTGGCACTATTCTCCCGTCGCTTGTCTCCAGCCAAAGGGAACTGGTCGTTCGCACGGACGCGAGCAGTGACTTGCTCAAGATCAGCTCACCGATCGGGTTCAGTGTCACGACCACGGCAACGATTACCACAGCCTCTGCCGCCGTGCCCGTGAGTTCCACGGCTGGCTTGGTGGTGGGCATGGATTTCCGGAGTAATGGCGGCACCGCCGGTCGAACCATCTTGTCCATCGATAATGGTACCAACACGGTGACGTTGACTGGCACCGCGGGTGGAACCGCTGGCGCACAGCAGGTGTGGTTTGGCTACCTCAACGAAGCCGTGACCAAGTCCGGTGCCGGCACCCTCACGCTGTCCGGGGCGAATCTGTTCGGTGGGGGCGTCAATCTCAACGCCGGCCAGCTCAATATCAACAGTGCCACTGCCCTCGGAGCCGGTTTTTTTGTTTCCGGCGCAGGCGTTAGCGTCAGCCGCTTCACCATCAACGAGGGCACCACCATTGACAATACCAGCGGCAATGATCTGCTCGCGATGAGCTACAAGTACACGATGACCTGGAACGGCAGCTTTACCTTCCTCGGCACGAATGACCTGTCACTTATTGACCCCAGCGGCAACGGAACCATCTATATGCCGCGCGACGTCACGGTCACCGTCAATGCCAAGACCTTGAAGATCCCCGCCAACTTCAGCGGAACTTTTAGTGGCTCTCAGAGCCTCAACTCGGTCACCACGGCCAGTATCACCAAGAACGGCCCCGGTGCTTTATGGATCGGCTCCAACGGGGACGCGGGTAATACCGGCGGCTTGATCGTGAACAACGGCGTTCTGGTCGGCCCCGGGATTGGCGGTGGCCAGTCTCACGCTCTATTTTCGGGCCCGGTTGCATTGGGTGATGCCACCCCCGGCAATGCCAACAATGCGACGATCGAAATGTATGGCCCGACCAACGCGGACATCACTCACACCGCGCCCATCACGGTGCGTGCCGGCTCCACCGGCACCCTGGCCATTACCGCGGATAACAACGGTGCTGCTAGAAAATACCTCTTTGACGGCCCGCTGACGCTGAATAATAACCTGACGCTCTCGGCGGTGAATAACAGCAGCAACTCGATCGACATTTACGGTGTGGTCAGTGGCACGGGCACGCTCAACATCGGCAACACAGGAACCTTCACGGTCTCCGCCATTTCCGCCACGCCCCGGCCTCTTACCAACTTGGGAATTGTGACCCTGTGGCGCGCGAACACCTACAGCGGCAGCACGGTGGTCAACTCCGGCACGCTCAAGCTCGGTGCCCAAGCCTCGATCAACAGCTCGCCGGTCATTTCGCTGGCTGCCGGCACCACCCTCGATCTGTCCCAGACCGTGGGCTACACCTTGAGCACCAACAACACCCTGACGGCCAAAGGCACCGGCACGGGTGCCACGGCGGCGATAATTAAGGGCCCAACCGGCACGGGCACGAGCGCCGTGAACCTCGGCTCGCAGGCGGTCAACCTGACCTTCACGCCGACCATTACCAATGATACCACGGCCCCGTCGCTGTATGTTTCGCAAGGTTCGCTGGCCCTCAATAACAACGCCTTCACGGTCACCACCAATTCCGCACTGGGTGCCGGTGTGTATCGCTTGATCCAAGTCGGCAACGGCACCAGCGGCGTCATCACCCAGAATGCCAGCCCGTCCTATCCGGTGACGATGAGCGGCAGCGGCTTGGCTGCCAATTCCCTGGCCACCATTTCGGTGAGTGCCGGCAACGTGATTCTGACGGTGGTCACCCGCTCGGTGACCAGCTTCAGCAACCTGACCCTCAGTGAGACGATCCAACAAGGCACCCCCAATGTGGCCCTGGGCGGCACGATCAGCGCGGCGGGCCCGGTGTATCCGGCCTCTGGCGAAACCATCGGCGTCACCATCAACGGGGTTGTCCAGAACCCCACGGTGGACGCCGTGGGCCATTTCTCGCTGTCCTTCGACACCTCGACGCTCACGGGCAGCGGCTCACCTTACACGATCACCTACAGTTATTCTGGCAACGCTACCCTAACCCCCGCCACGGATGCCAGCACGACGCTGACGGTGACCACGCAAACCGTGCCGACCATCAGTGCCTGGCCCACCGCCACGAGCATCACCTACGGCCAGGACCTGACGAGTTCGACGCTCAGCGGCGATGGCGGGGCCTCGGTGGCTGGAACGTTCACGTTCACGACCCC
>JBAXOP010000578.1:0-2485 GCA_037133195.1 Verrucomicrobiota bacterium
CGCACGGGGGCACCAGCGTTCAAGGCGGGCCAAGGAGTGATGGACTTCGGGGCCGGTGGCGGTGGCGGGAAGAAGGGGCAGCAGGAATTGCGCTTGATGGCCTCGCCCCAACCGAACCAACGCGCCTTTGACTTTGGCACATCGAGTAGCTTTTCGACGAAGAACCAGGGCGGGTTTGATTTCACCGATAGGAAAGTGGAGGAGGCGGCCAAGAAGACCGACGCCAATCCTACCCCAGCGCAGATTGAAGCGGGAAACTATGCGAAGGGAAAGGTGACGCTGCATGGCATGCCCATCAGCATCGAGAACGCCAAGGGGTCGATACGCAGCGGAACGGACAAGGCGGGCAAGCCGTGGTCGGTGGAGATGCAGAGCCATTACGGCTACTTCAAGGGCACCGAGGGCCGCGACAAAGACCATGTGGACGTGTTCATCGGCCCCAACCCATCCAATACCAAGGCGTTTGTCGTCAACCAGATCGACCCGACAACGGGTCGCTTCGATGAGCACAAGGTGATGATTGGATATGACTCGCGCCAAGAGGCCATTGAAGGCTACAAGGCGAACTATGCACCGGGCTGGAAGGGGCTTGGCAACATGGTTGAAACAACCGCCGACAGCTTGCGTGAGTGGCTGAAAACCGAGGATACCAAAAAACCGGCCAAGGAAGATGATTTCAAGCCGCAGGAATCCGCGCAACCAGACACTGCGAAGCCCGCAGAAGCGCAACAGGCCAAGCCAACCGTCAACGATTCCTTGACAGTTCAAACACTCCAAGGAGTCACCAAGCAGACCCTTGAAGCCGAGCTTGAGAAAGGCAAATCTAGCGGTAACTTCGCCCTCGTGACAGCGAGCAAGGCGCGACTCGCCATCCTCACCGGAGATCCTGAAATTATCCACAAGACGCTGTTGGAAGAGATGGGCATCAGGGCACATGTCGAAAAAAGAGACGGCGACATCTTCATGGCCGTTCCAGAGTCCCACGGCTTCAACGCTGTCATGCGGATGCTTAGGGGAGCATTCAAGGTGATGGCAGCCATGACGGAAGACGGAAAGATGGCAATCCGCGTCATGGGAATTCCCGAGACCGACCCAACTGTTAAGGACTCCTCAACAGTTACCCCTCCCGCCATCGAGCCCGACACGCCGGATTTCCGCTTGCTGCCGGTGGCCGACAAGGGCGTGGCGCTCATGTCGTCGCCGCAGCAGAAGGAGGATAGGCCGGATTTCTACTCGCACATGGGCCGGGTGATAGATGCCAAAGTGCCGAACAACGCCACTCCTCAACAGGTGATGGCGACGCTACTTGGCGGCCAGGTGAAGGCGGAGGAGATCAAGTGGAGCGGGATCGTGCCGAAGTTGCAGGAATTGGCGGCGGCCAACGGCGGCAAGGTGAGCAAGAAGGCGCTGCAAGAGTATCTGGATGGAGAGGGGAAGGTGCGGTTTAAGGAGGAGACGCTAGGCAATAAACCGCCACGCTGGAAAGTTTCAGACGGCAATACAACTGAGTATTTCGACACCGAGGACGAAGCTAATGATGTGGCGGAAGAATGGCGCAACGATCTAGCAAGTCAGACAGAAAAACGCAAGGTGGTACCTGTTGGAGAAGGATGGACCATTGCCGAGTCCGACCCCGAGTATTACGAAAGGTCATGGGGGCTTTACGACAACTACGATAACCAGCAACAGGGCTTCGACACGAAAGAGGAAGCCCAAGATCGCCTAGATGAATTAAACGGCATGTATGCGGTAAAGCCTCTCTGGGATGACTATTGGGTTGCCGATCCTAGAGACGCATACGAGTCAGAGAAAGAAGCGACGGATGCGAGGGATAATGAAGACGAATCCGAGTTAAAAGACTACGTTACTGTCCGCGAGGATGATTCTGACAATGATCCGAACTCGCCAAAATACGCCCAATACAAGTCCCCCGGCGGGAAGAACTACAGGGAAATCATCGCGACGATGGAAGTCAAACCTTCAGAACCGTCACTTCCAGAAAACTCCGAAATCGTTGAAAACGATGGCGAATTCAAACTCGTTCAGAATGATGCGAGCGGGAAATATCTTCACGACATCAGCAACTGGAAGAAAACCAGAGAATCCGTTATTCAAGAGTTCTTTCATTACGAGAAGCTCAGCGAATCGAAAAAGAACAATTACACATCCCCCCACTTCCCCGAGATCAAAGGCTACGTGGCGCACATGCGGGTGCAGGATTACACGCTGCCGGACGGAAGCACCACCCTGCACGGCAACGAGGGTCAGAACGACGCGAGTAACGCATATCTGGCCGCCCGAGACGGTTGGGTTGAGTCGAACCACCCTGGTAAGAAGTTCAAGGACTTGCCCAAGGAAGATCAGGACAAGGCTGCCGCTGCGGCCCGCAAGGAAGTGCCAGACACGCCGTTCCAAGGCAACCCGGCGGCGTGGATCATGGCGCTGCTCAAGCGGCAGTTGGCAATGGCGGTGAAAGAGAACAAGG
>JBAXOP010000579.1:0-2462 GCA_037133195.1 Verrucomicrobiota bacterium
AGCGGCTCGAACTTGGGAGCCAACAGGTGGTTGATGACAAAGGCGACCAAATAGGCACCGGCACAGATACCGAACAAGGTGGCATAACCGGCGGTTTCGTTGCCGAGCTTGGCAAACCGATCCAACAGCGAACCCACAAACACCTGGAAGATCATCCCACCAATCGCCCCGGCCATGCCACCAATGCCAATGAGCGTGGCCACTGCACGCTTCGGAAACATGTCCGATACCGTGGTGTAAATGGTCGCCGACCACGCCTGATGCGCGGAGCCTGCCAGCCCGATGAGCAACACCGCCTGCCAATCGCCAACTTTTGAAACCAGCAGGATCGGCACCACCAACAAGGCAAAGCACAGCATGCCGCTTTTGCGGGCTCGAGACACACTCCAGCCGCGGTTGATAAGGAAGCCGGTGAGCCAACCGCCGCCAATACTCAGCACCGTGATGATCACATAAATGGTGACGAGATGAACCCAACTGTTCTTAATATCCAGCCCGCGGGTTTTCTTGAAAAAGTCCGGCAACCAGCTCAGGAAAAACCACCACACCGGATCAGTGAGAAACTTGCTGGTTATAAATGACCATGCTTGGCGGTGGCTCAACACCCGCTGCCATGGCAACGGCTGGCCCGACGCTTCCGCCGGATCGCTCTGGATATGTGCCAACTCCGCAGCATTCACCTCGGGCCGTCGCTCCGGACTATCGTACCTCGGCCCCCACAGCAGCAGCCATAGGAACCCCGCTATCCCGGCAAATACAAACGCCCACGGCCATCCTAACAAATATGCCAGCGGCGGCACCAAGGCGGGTGCGAAGATCGCCCCGGCGTTAGTTCCGGCATTGAACAGACTGGTCGCTAGCGCACGCTCACGCCGCGGAAACCATTGGGTCACCGCCTTGACCGCAGCCGGAAAATTGCCGCCTTCAAACAGCCCTAGCAAAACCCGCGCAAGGAGGAACGCAACAAATGCGGCGGGCACCACCAACGGCGTCTTCGGGTTGGCCAGCCATCCTAACCACGATGGCAAGCTTAGCGACATGCCCACCAGCAGGATGATCGGGGCATGCAGAATGGCCGCCACGCTCCACCCGATGATGGATATTTGATAGCCGCGTTTCACCCCTGTTCGGTCCACGAAACTGCCGAACCAGAGCAAGCCGATGGCATAGGCGCCTTGGAACGCGGAGTTCACCCAGCCATACTGGGTGTTGGTCCAACCGATGCTCACATCCAGCATCGGCTTGAGCAGCGAGAGAATCTGCCGGTCGATGTAATTGATCGTGGTCGCGAAAAACACCAACGCGAGTATCATCCATCGATAGCGGCTTTCGGCTTGGGTGGCGGTCATGGCTGGCACAGAAGCTGGGGCAGACCCGCCACTAACTCAAGCAGATTGCCGGAAATCGGCACGCCAGCGTCCGTAATTTTGCATCCGCCTCGTCCTGCCACACTCTGGAGTATTGAGGGGCCGAGCAAAGATTCTGCAATATTCCGGTGTATTTCAGCTTCCCGCAGCCTTTTCTTCGGCAAGCCGTTTACACAAGAGTTGAAAGCAATGTTCGTCACTCACACCGAGAAACTTCTCTTTCAAAGCCGCATAAGCATTTTGCCCGATTACCAGTTCAAGTATTTCCTCGCACTCCTCGGTTGCCGTGAGCATCTCGTCTGATGCGGAAACATTTAATATTGCATCAGTCACACGGCGTGTGTCGAGTTCGCCCAGGAGTTGCCTGAGGTTCTTTGCTGTCGATTCGGTGACCCACACTCTTACTGTTTCCGCACTGAGTGGCTCGCCTTGGACTCGGAAGTAACAAAGGTGCTCGTCGTTGGCTGCCGGAACTTTGAAGTAAGGCTGAATTTTTGTCCCAGAAGCTCCACCTGTGACGGACCAGACCTTTTGGTCGTTTTCATCGTAAATCCACAAGTTACGATTACCTCTTCGCCCACCTTCACCCTTTTTCAACCGCTCACTCCACACAGCCCGATGTTTATCTGGATTTAGATTTTGAGACGGTTCTTCAAAGTACAGGAATTCGGTCAGGGATGAATCATAGAGGAGCCACCCACTCCGAAGCTCGACCGATTTTCCACCCGAGATCGCGGCGGCTTTACTATGCCGCTCATCAAGCACTTTCTGGTAGCTGGTGATGACGACGCGCATTGCCTCCTCAGAATCCACTATATCCGGAAGGGAGACGCGCCGTGTGAGTGCCGGATGCATCATGCGGGTCCCGCAATGGTTTTTGATCGCCTCTGACTCCGAACATCGCATCATTTTGTGTTCCAGAGAGAGACCGGCCACGGTGACGTCAGCGTTCAGGTTGCTCCAGCCGAGAGCGTCTAATCCTCGGGCTTTGCAATATACATGTGCCCAATCAGCTTCTTCCAATTTCCGTCCCATCATATAGGGGGGCGTTCAGAATTCCGTTAATCTGCTAGAAGCCCGCAGGGCTGGCTAACG
>JBAXOP010000580.1:0-2462 GCA_037133195.1 Verrucomicrobiota bacterium
CTTCCATTTCGAGGTCGATGAGGCGTTTGAGTTCCACCGAGTATTCCATGGGGAACTCGCGCACCAAGTCATTGATGAAACCATTGACGGCCAGAGACATCGCCTGGCCTTGGTTGAGACCGCGCTGCATCAGATAGAAGAGCATATCTTCGGACACCTGCGAGACAGATGCCTCGTGCTGGGTGGAGTGGCGGTTGCCCTTGACGGTGATAGCCGGATAGGTGTCGGTGCGGCTGTTGGCGTTGATGAGCAAGGCGTCGCACTCGGTGTTATTCTTGCAACCCTTGAGGTGCTTGGGAATGTGTACTTGGCCGCGGTAGGTGGCGCGCCCCTTGCCCACCGAGATGGATTTGGAGACAATGTTGGAGGTGGTTTCGTCGGCAGCGTGAATCATCTTGGCTCCGGTGTCCTGATGTTGGCCGGTATTGGCCAAGGCGATAGAGATGACTTCGCCTCGGGCTCGGCGGCCTTTCATGATCACGCCCGGATACTTGATGGTGAGGCGCGAACCAATATTGCAATCGATCCAGCGCACCTCGGCGTCTTCCATCGCCAGCCCGCGTTTGGTCACCAGGTTGTACACGTTGGACGACCAATTTTGCACAGTAACGTACTGGATTTTGGCACCCTTGAGAGCGACGAGTTCGACCACCGCGGAGTGGAGGGTGGCGGTTTCGAACTTGGGAGCGGTGCAGCCTTCCATATACATCAGCTCGGCACCTTCGTCGGCAATGATGAGGGTGCGCTCAAACTGGCCAAAGTTTTCCGAGTTGATGCGGAAGTATGCCTGCAGCGGTTGTTTGAGTTTGACGCCCTTGGGGATATAGATGAACGAACCGCCGGAAAACACTGCGGAATTGAGTGCGGAAAATTTGTTGTCGGAGGTGGGAATGACCTTGCCGAACCATGGCCGGAATACCTCCTCGTGCTGATGCAAGCCTTCGGTGGAGTTGACGAAAATCACCCCCTGCTTGGTGAGTTCATCCTTGACGTTGGAATAGGCCGCTTCCGAATCGTACTGGGCTTCCACCCCGGCCAAAAACGCCCGCTCCTGCTGCGGGATGCCTAACCGGTCGAAGGTGCGCTTGATATCATCCGGCACGTCGTCCCATGAGCGTTTGGGTTTTTCGCCGTCGGATAGATAATAGCGGATCTCATCGAAGTTGATATTTTCCAAATCCTTGCTCGCCCAGTGGGTGGGCATCGGCTTGTCGAGAAACACCCGCAAGGCCTTGTGGCGGAACTCACGCAGCCATGGCGGGTCGTTCTTCACGTCGCAGATATAATCAACCGTCTTTTCGGTGAGCCCGCGACCGGCGTCGAGCTTGTTGCGCTCGGGAAATGTGAAATCGCCCTTGCTGCGGTCAATTGAGATCGCATCGTGCGTTTCGGTATCGAGGGGGACACTGGGCTCGTAGGACATAGGGGGCAAATTTGAAAGCTGAAATCTGAGATTTGAAAGTTGAAATTTCAGATGGGTGGGTTCAGGCGAGGGCGAGGTCCTTGAGGAATTCGTAGCCGTCTTTTTCCAGTTCGTGGGCGAGTTCTGGGCCACCGGAGCGCACGATTCTGCCCTCGGCCATAACGTGGATATAATCCGGAGTGATATAATCCAGCAACCGCTGATAATGGGTGATGAGCAGAAACCCGCGATCCGCCGCTCGCATCGCATTGACGCCCTTGGCAACGATTTTCAAGGCATCAATATCGAGGCCGGAATCGGTTTCATCGAGAATGGCATAAAGAGGTTCGAGCATCATGAGCTGGAGGATTTCGTTGCGCTTTTTCTCGCCGCCGGAAAACCCCTCGTTGACCGAGCGGGCGGTGAACTTGCGGTCAATTTCCAATAAATCCATCTTCGCGTAAAGGTGGTGGTAGTAGGCCACCGCGTCGAGTTCCTCGCCTTGGGGCAAACGGGCCTGGAGGGCGGCGCGGATGAAATTGGCGTTGGATACGCCGGGCACTTCCGACGGGTACTGGAAGGCGAGGAAGATGCCGGCACGCGAGCGTTCGTCGATGGATAGCGGGAAAATGTCTTGGCCATCCAAGGTGACCGAACCGCCGGTGACGAGGTACCCTTCGTGGCCGGCGATGACCTTGGAGAGGGTGGATTTGCCGGACCCGTTAGGGCCCATAATGGCATGAACCTCACCTTTAGGGATATTGAGGGTGACACCCTTGAGGATTTCGGTGCCGTCTTCGAGGGTCGCGCGGAGGTCTTGTATTTGCAGGCTCATGGTGTGGGGTGGCGGGTGGTTAAATGGGATGGTGGGGCGGGCGATTTAGAAGAAAAAACGGATCCGGCCAAGCTCAATTGGCCGCGCAGATTGATTTCAACATCCTCGATGACCGCGCCACAGGGCAGATCGAGCACATCGGCAAGTTGAATACCGGGTTTGAATTTCACATCATGGATCACCCCGGTGGCCTGGTCGTAAAAATGCCCGTGCTCCTCGAGGTTG
>JBAXOP010000581.1:0-2459 GCA_037133195.1 Verrucomicrobiota bacterium
GCCGGTGGTCGTCAAGCCGCTCGATGGCAACCAAGGCCGCGGCGTCGCCCTGAATCTGACAACCCAGGAGCAAGTCAACGCGGCCTTTGATGCTGCGTCGGAGGAAAGCGACTCGATCATCGTGGAGCAATTTGCCGCAGGCGAAGATTACCGTTTGCTCATTGTCGGGCGCCAATTGGTGGCCGCCAGCCGCCGCAAGCCTGCTCACGTCATCGGGGACGGACGCCTCTCCGTCAGCGAACTCATCGCCGAGGCAAACCTGGATCCTCGCCGCGCTTCGGCCCACGCCGCCGCGCTGAGCAAAATCCGCATCGATGCGGTGGCCCTAGGCGTGCTCGCCGAGCAATCTCTCACGCCCGACTCCATTCCGCCGCCGGGATGCAGCGTATTTATCCGGCGCAATGCCAACCTTAGCACTGGCGGCACCGCCGTGGATTGCACGGATGAGGTGCATCCGAGCATCCGCGCGGCCGCCATCGAGGCGGCCCAAACCGTCGGCTTGGACCTCTGCGGCATTGACCTCGTCGCCATCGATATCTCCCAGCCCCTCAGCGAGCGCAACGGTGTGATTATCGAAATCAACGCCCGCCCCGGCCTGCGGATGCACCTCTATCCATCCGAGGGCCGCCCGCGCAACGTCGGCGAGGCCGTCATTAATACCATGTTTGCGCCCGCCGAAAACGGCCGCATCCCCATCGTCGCGGTCACCGGCGTCAATGGTAAAACCACCACCACCCGCTTCATCGCCCATCTGCTGGGCGAAAACGGCTGGCGCGTCGGTCTCACCAGTACCGACGGCGTGACCGTCGGCGGACGGGTTTTGGATACGGGTGATTGCAGCGGACCGAAAAGCGCGCGGGCGGTGTTGGCCTATCCGGGCACTGATGCCGCGGTATTGGAAATTGCGCGTGGCGGTGTCTTGCGCGAAGGCCTGCCCTTTGATTGCTGTGATGTGGCAGTGGTCACCAACATCGGCGAAGGCGATCATCTCGGCATCGCCGAAATCCACACCCCCGGTGAACTCGCCGCCGTCAAACAAACGATTGTCGCCGCCGTGAGTGCCACCGGTACCGCGGTGCTCAATGCCGCCGATCCTTTGGTGGTGAAAATGGCGGAAACCCACCCATGCCGCGCCCTGTTTTTTGCCCTCGACGGCAATCATGAGGTGATCCGCCGCCACCGTGCTCTCGGTGGCCGGGCCATCTTTGTGCGCGATGGTTTCGTCATCCGGGCCGAAGGTGCCAGCGAGTCGCCATTCATTGGGTTGCCGGAGGTGCCCCTCACGCATGGCGGACTTATCCATTTCCAAATCGAAAATACCCTCGCCGCACTGGCCGCCGTTTGGGCATTGGGGATTGACGACGCGATCATCCTGCGCGGCGCACGCAGCTTCAGTTCCAGCCTCGATCAATCCGCGGGACGCTTCAACATGCTGGATTTCGCCGGCATCAGTGTGATCATCGACTACGGCCACAACGTCGATGCCTTGCGGGCCTTGCTCGTGGCTTTGAATCATTTTCCTAACGAAAGACGCATCGTCGTCTATAGCTCCGCTGGCGATCGCCGTGATGCGGATATCATCGAGCAAGGACGCATGCTCGCCCCGCACTTCGATGAAGTTTGGCTCTACGAAGGTGACTACGCCCGTGGCCGCCAACCCGGCGAAATCATGACCCTCATCACCGAAGGCTTGAATGACGCATTGCGGGCACGGCGCATTGAGTGCATTCAAGGGCACCTCAAAGCGGTCGATTTAGCCCTCGCTTCGGCCAAGCCCGGCGATTTGGTGATGATCCAAGCCGATACGGCCTATGAAACGGTGGCGCATCTGCGGGCCAAACTGGATGCTGCCGCCACTCTCCCCTAAAGTAACTACTCAGGTAGCCTCCCCGCCGCTGATGTGCGTGCCATCCGGGATGCGAAATGTCTTGTAGCGCGACGAACTGCCTTTTTCCAGGGTGACCATCGACTTGGATAATCCCAATGCCTTGGCCAGAAATTCCCGCAACGCTACGTTCGCCTTGCCATCCACCGGCGGCGCCGCAATCCGCACTCGCAGCACCCGTCCCACCTGCGCTTCCTCCTCCCAGCCGACGATTTCATTGCGGCGGGCGTTTGGCGTGGCGCGAACGTGTAGGTGCATGGCGGCAAACCACTCAAACATATGGAGGATAGGATGGGCAGGAAAATTTAGCCTCCACTCACATGGCTATTACAGGCGGCGGGCAGCATGCCCGCGCCACGTGGCCCGGGCATCCTGCCCGGCGGCCCATGGGGTGAGAATGGATAGCGCCTAGTGCACACTGCATTCGCATCGCATGGGCGATGCGGGCAACATGCCCGCGCCACGTGGCCCGGGCATCCTGCCCGGCGGCCCATGGGGTGAGAATGGATAGCGCCTAGTGCACACTGCATTCGCATCGCATGGGCGATGCGGGCAACATGCCCGCGCCACGTGG
>JBAXOP010000582.1:0-2457 GCA_037133195.1 Verrucomicrobiota bacterium
CAGGCGTCGCAAGTCGATTTCGACACCCGCGTCCAGACCGAGGTTGCCCGCGTCGTTGCCTCCACCGGCACCACGGTGCCCGCCCGCGTTACTCCCGCGGGGGACGCCCAGTCGGTCCCGCAGGATACCACGCTGACCGAACTGGTCGCCCGCTTCGACCGCCTCGTCACCGAGCACAAGCCCGAGGAGGCAGCACGGTTCTATCAAAAACATCTCGCCCAACACTTCACCCGCTAATCCGCCATGTCCAACACCAACGCCACTGTTAATTCCCCGCTGATCGCCCAGGCCGCGCTCACGACCCTGCTTGCCAAGTTCCCGATTCTGGGCCGGATTGCCACCGACTTCAGTTCCGCGAGCGTCAAGTTCAAGCAGGACATTGTCACCCACATCGTCACGCCCACCGTGGCGCAGGATTTCGATCCGGCCACCGGTTACGTCCCCGACGATCAGGCGCAGGTCGATGTCAGCGTCAAGATCGACAAGCACGCCTACGCGGGTTACGCGATCACCGACGTCGAACGCTCGACCAGCGAGATCGACCTCAACCAACGCTATGCCGACAAGGTGGCATACGCGCTCGGCCGCAAGGTGTGCGACGACCTCATGGCGCTCATCATCAATGCCAACTTCAACAACAAGACCGAGTCGGCCGAGGCGGATTTTGGCCGCAACACGGTGGTGGACATCGGCACCAAGCTCAACAAGCGCTTCATCCCTGACATGGGACGCTTCATGTTCGTCAATTCCGACTACTACAACGCCCTGCAAAAGGACGAGGCGCTTTACAAGGCCTACATCACCCCGCAGGCGGGTGGTGTGGTTGTTTCCGGAATGCTGCCCGACGTGAACGGCTTCACCGTCATCGAATACTCGGCCCTGCCCGAGAACAGCGAACGCCTGGTGGGTTTTGCAGGCATCCGCGAGGGGCTCATCATGGCTGCCCGAGTGCCGGATGTCCCGGCCAACACCGGCGACACGGTGATCCGCGTGGTCACCGACCCGCGCACCGGTCTGTCAGTCCAGGTGCGCGACCGCTACGACGGCCGCCTTGGCAAGCAGGAGGTGAGCTTCACCCTGATGTATGGCTTCGCTGCGGGCAACAAGCCTGTCATCGAGCGCATCATCCGCCCGGTGGCTTGATTTCTTCCCGGCATTGGCAGGCAGGGGTTCATGGGCACCCTCTCCGGACAACCGGGGAGGGTGCTTCATTTTGACAACACCACACCGGCATGGGACTTGAATCCGACATTCTAACCGACCTGCGGCAGTTGCTAACCGAACATGGCGTGAGGGCGCGGTGGCAGGGGCTTGACTTGCTTGTTCTCGTCAGCCGTATCCGCAGGGAACAACAAATGGAGGTGGGAGGCTTTGTGGAGTCGCCGGAACTCAGCCTGCGGGTGCCCAAGGTGGCATTTCCTAACACGCTGCCGAAATTCGGCGAGCGCATCGAGGTTGAGGGCATCGAATACCGCATCTCACAGGTATCGGCCCATCCGCGTTCACCCTTGCTCACCCTCAGCCTTTCCACCACCGATGAGTGACGGCGCCATCAAATTCACCGCAAAGATGAAGGGCAGCAGCGAGGTGATTCGCCTGCTCCATCGCTATCCGCAGAAAGTGGGTAGAACCCTGGAATCCCTGGTGAAGCAGGAAGCACGGGGGCTGGCGGTCGAACTGGCACGCAACACGCGGCCGTTTGGATTTTCGGACAATGCGAAGGAGCGCGGCAAAATGGCGGTTGCCGGTGACATCAACCGGGTGTTTGCGGTGCCCTCGGATGCCTTCGAGAAAACCAAGGCGACCGACCCGGCTGCCGCTGATAGGTTTTGGGCCAACATCCAGAACCGCCGGTTTGCCAGGGCGGAACAGGCGCTCAAATCCTCAAACTCAGCGTGGAAGAATTTGCCGGTGGGGAGGTTAGACCCGAAACTCCACCAGCAAAGCCGGACGGGTCGCAGCGCCAACGTGAGGCGCAAGAAGCCCGCGCAAATTGTCACCAGTCCGAAGGCGCTGGATTCCTACATCGCCAAAATCCAGAAGCGTGTTGGCTTTGCCAAGGGCTCATGGCTCAACGCGGCAAAGGCAATCGGCGGGAAGGTGCGCGACGCCGCGCAATGGGTGACGCGCCACAAGCAGGCACCGGGGACCGCCATCGTGAAAACCGGCGACAAGCCATCCGTCACGTTGGTCAACAACCTTGACTACATCGAACAGGTGACCACCGCCAAGGGCATCGAGCTTGCGCTCCAGGTGGCGTCCGGGCGACTGCGCAAGGCGCTGCTCACCTCGTTGAAGGTGATTTCCGACAAGGCAAACCGTGCCATGCGGCGGGCAAGTTGACTCGCCGCCACCGGGCAAGATGCCAAACATGATCGAAGACCGCCTATCGTCGCTGCTGGCAGAATGGATCGACTCCAACAGGCCGGCTGAATTCCCGGATGCAGCGGCAATGCC
>JBAXOP010000583.1:0-2450 GCA_037133195.1 Verrucomicrobiota bacterium
ACACTCCGCACACCCCACCCACTGGCCCGATCGGCCAGCAATGCATTGTCAACGGGGACTTTTCCAACCCCGTCATCGGCTCCTCACCATCCAATACTTCGGATCCCACCTGGGATTATTGGGGACTAGGGGCTGTGTCGGGCTGGTCTGCGGTCGTCGGCACCAACATCGAATTCCAGAACATCACGCACGATGAAACCGGGAATCAATACGTAGAACTGAAAGCCGAGCCCGAAGGCCATTACGGCATCAAACAGGAAGTCGGCACCCTCAAAGGAGCGACCTACTTGTTGGCGCTCGATTGCAGGGATCGAGAGGACGTGGGGCCTGAGTGTAGCAACTTTAATGTCCTGATCGACAACGAAGTCAAGTGTAAGATCAGTTTCACCGACTTCACCGAAACGGATCCACTCACCATATTCGTTTTTCATGGCAGATGGAAAACCGTCACCTTGCTTTTCACAGCCAACAATCCCACCACATGGATCTCGCTCGTTCCAGTCATCACCCCGAACGATACCACCGGCTGCTTGGTGGATAATGTGAAGCTTGCGCCGGTGGGGATAAAGGTTGTCAAAAAGGGCGAATCGACAACGCCTGAAGATGGCTTGATTGTGACCAAAGGCGAGACCGTCGTGCTTAGTCTGAGTGACACACCGCAAACAGACTTCCCAATCGCAAAGGATATGCTCGTCTGGAAGTATCGACTGATGAATGGTAATGGCCAATTCCCGACAACGTGGACCGAATATGGTGAACAGGGGCAGGGGGTGAGCTTTGAAGATGTGACCGATGCCTCCGGAATTTTTCAAGTGAGAGCCACTGTGACTATCTCAAGCGAGTCAATTGATTTCTATTTCAAACGCTGCAAGGATGAAAAGGAGGGAGGTTCAGATACCCAAACTATGACAGGAGACCTCGATGCATATGGCGTTGTGGACACTGAAATTCAAAAATCAATCGTGCATGAAGCGAAGCGGAATCTTGGAAGCATTGAGTATGCTCTAGATGCCGACTTTCCGCCGTTATACAAGGATGATTCGAAGTGTAACTTGTTCGTGGCCCACAAGGCAACTGACGCCGGTGCCATTGTTCCGTGGATCAATTGGTCATATCGCCACTGGTGTGCATATCCGCCAACAGCAAACCAATGGGCAGGAACCGAAAATGACGGCAAAATAATTCCGAATTGGACACTTCTTGACACAACCGAGTTGCCACAGCCTGGTTTCATCGTCGCTTTTCCAAGGATAGGCACGTCAGGTCATGTTGGAATCTTGGATTATGACGGAGTCGGAATCGGCGCTGGCGGAGAGAAAGTGAGTAAGCGGTTCGACTTTTATGAGACCACTGCATCAAAGGATGGATTAACACGCCATAGAAAATATTCGCCTTAAGTCCCCGTATTACGGTACCAATCATGAAATCAATCAAATTTCACCTCCTTTTCCTAGCCTGTCAGTTGATAACTTCAGCCTTTGCCGAACAGCCCGGAATTATGGCAGATGACCTCATCAGGCAAATCGTGATGAGTACTCATCATGGAGATATATGCGATGTTGCAGCCGATATTGTCAACGAGACACCTGCTAAAACCCTGGGCACCTTTCTCTCTAATATAGATGTTGTTAGTCTTCACTCAATTGTCGTGGAACCTCGGTCAAAGAAGGATTTCGACGTGCTGAGGATTGGGTTGGTGCGCATGCCACCGGAGAAATACATTACCATGTTGAAAATGGTACTGACCACAGAACCAGTTCAACGGGGAAAAGCGAAGCAATTGATGCACCCATTCGTGAACTACAATCATCTTCTTGCAGACAATTGGCAGCATCCAGACGTTCGTGACATTTTGACGGCTGCATCCACAGTTTTCGCTTCAGATGCGGACATGATGTCTTACCTCAATTCTATTCGATCAGGCAAGGCCAAACAACACGCCGACGATTATCGAAAGTATAGTGGAGACGAATTTCCGAAGCCGGTCATTTTACATCCGCAAGATGGCAAATTGAAAATTTCAAACAGGAACGATCCGATGCGTGAATTGACTGCAACGATTAGCTCTTCATTGTTTTCCAAGCTTGTGTGGGCTGCAGTTATCGCAGTAGTCATTAGCCTTCTCTGGCTAGTGTTCAAGTATCGCAAGTAGTCGAAACTCTAACGAATAGTGGAACGTTTCCATGAAAATAATCCCTCTGCGCGTGTTCTTAACCACTCTGGCGGGCTTGGTTGCCGTGCATTCACAAGATGGGTCCAGCGCCATGGTCCGTCAGTCTGCCGTCCCGGCCGCCACCCGCCCGGATTATTGGTAACATCCCGGACGGCACGCCGCCGCCGCCACAGGCACCGAAGCCCGAATTTGTCGCCCGCGGTACTGACATCTTGGTTTCCGGGAGGGCTGGACGTGGCTGAGATCCATTCTAGCGCTCCGGCATGGACGTTGGTGG
>JBAXOP010000584.1:0-2445 GCA_037133195.1 Verrucomicrobiota bacterium
GCCAGGTATATGCCCGGCTCCAAGCAATTGGAGCCGGGCTCTTTGCGTTAGGGGGGACAGCGGCTTACTCGAACTTGTTAAACCAGCGTGGGATCGCGTCGGGAAAATACTCGTGCAAGGCCGCAGTGGCGGCAGCCGGGGTGTCCAGTGGGAGGTTGCCGTGTGGACCGGTGATGCGCTCTAACCAAATATGGCTGGGTTGGCCGGGCACCCAAATTTTTTCCCAGGCGAATGCGGCTTCGAAGCCGTTGCGACGCCAAAGCATGCCCTCGCCGTTTTGCGACGCATAGTGACTCATGACCAGAGTGGTGGGGTTGCCGGGTTGGCGTAGCGAGTGGCCGGCCAAGCCATCCCACTGGGATTGGGGGCAGCCGAGTGCATCGAGAATTGATGGCATGAGGTCGAGGTGACTGGCCAGTGCCAGCGGTTGGCCGCGGCCTAACATCTTTGGCCATTTGACGATGATGGGCACAGATGTTTGTTCGGTGGTGAGACCTGAGGTGTGAAACCAAACCCCGTGCTCCTGCATTTCCTCGCCGTGATCCCCGGTGACGATGATCAAGGCGTCATCATAGCGATCATGTGCTTTCAAAAAACCGATGTACTGGGCGAGCAGGCCGTCTACCCAGGCGAGCGAGTTCCAATAGCGGTGCTTCACTTGCGCGATGTCTAGCGGGCTTGGATGCAGGGGAAACCATGACGATTGGGCGAAATCGGCAAACGGTGGGGTGAAGTCGGACGTCCAGTTGTAGGGATAATGCGGTGACTCCACCGCCACGAGGCGGAAGGTGCCGCCGGCGGGTCTTGTTAGTACAGCATCCCGCCACAAATCCATCACATGCAAGTCGCGTTCGCTGATGCCCTCTGGCCACTCATGGCTCTCCGGCGTGAGGCTCAGCAACACATCGGTGGCTTCGCCGTGACCGAAGTTGGTGGTGTCCATCCCGGCATAGTTAAAGATAGCTGAGGAGCGCACCTCGTTGCGATAGCCGGCGGCGTGCAATGCTTCTAACAATGGTGCCGGTCGCTGGGCTTGGCGGTCGATTTCCCAAAACACCGGTGGTTTACCGCTCAGCATGGCGTACCACGAGAGATGGGTGGCATTAGCGGCAGCGCGGGTCTCGGATATAGGTTGGCACTCAGTATCGCGCCATTGGCTAACAAACGGCATGATTTCTGGCCGTGCTCCGTCGCCACGCAGGGTTTCCACGATGAACCAATACACATCCGGGCGTCGTGTGATGGTGAGGGACGGCGGGCGCGTCGGCTCGCGGAAAAGCACGTTATAGGAGGCGAGGCCGGGAGCGATCACGCCCGGGCACAGATGAATCATGCAGCAACGGCGTTGCCACCAACGGCCCACGCGGCCATTCCAGAGTGTCTCGGATCCTTGCTCCACCAATAACAACAGCCACGCCCCCAAGGCCACCACTAACAAGCTGCTTGACCGCAGCCGCAGATCCAACCGTCGCGATACCTGCGCCGTGCCGAGGACCACGCCGCAAACCAGCGCCACCACGCCAGCGCCCCCCAGGAAGCCAGGCAAAGTGAAGCGGATGCCGCCACCTTCCAGCACTCGGAGCAGATCGAATTTGCCGCCCACCGTTAATTCACCGAAAAACAACACGAGGCCCTTACCCCAGAGTTTGCGCATGCCGATCTCCGCGCCGAGAGCCACCACCGCCAAGCCAAGCGCCAGCCCGCCCAGCCAGCGCGTGGCCGGGGGTGAGTAACGCACGAATTGCAGCAACCCAAACCACGCCAAGGCAACGATCACCACTTGGGTGAGTCCTCGCGCCAGCACAAACCCCACCACCGCTGACGTGCCGCCTTTGACTTGTTCTAACATGATGCAATCACTCGCCACCGCCAACACCAGTATCAAACCGCACAGCACCCCGTTCCATACCTCGGCCGTTGCGCGGGTTTGAGTCCGCCAGTTATGCCACCCGCATCGCAGCGCCGCCCCCCCCGCCACCGTGAATAACGCCGTCGTCCCCAGCCAAAATACCGGCTGCGCGAGCCAGCCAAGCCAGCCAGCCAGCCCCCAAGCTAGCAAGAAAAAAGGCCCCCTGCGGCCGCCAAGGTGCTGATGCCAACAATAGCCGCCGCAACAGCCGCCAACCGCTACCAATACGGTGGCGGTGATCCATTCGACGATACAATTGCCCGGCCACACACGCACCGGAAACATGGAGAACCCCAGTGAGATGGACCAGCTCTGTACAAACGGCGTCAGGGCGATGAGACCCCCCCCCAACCACGCCAGAGCGTGGGCCGCGTGCTGCCACATTGCGGATTTGTTCTCCATCGCGGCGCGGTTGTAGCTGATCCGGGCGCTTCGGCAATGACAAAGCGTTCGTGACAGGCAGGATGCCCAATACTGGCATTTTTGCTAATCCGGCCACGGAAATGAAGAAGGAGGCGGGCAGGATGCCCGCTCCA
>JBAXOP010000585.1:0-2444 GCA_037133195.1 Verrucomicrobiota bacterium
CTGAGGCAATAGACGCAGCATCCCCGGTCAATGTCATCGAGCAATACCATCGGGACGCCTTGGGCCGCATATCCCGCGTGGTCGACGGCAACAACCAGGCCACCGCCTTCACTCACGACGGCCTTGGTCGCACCCTAACTACAACTCGCGACCCGGACGACACCGCACGCGCCAAGACCGAGACAACCGCCTACGACGCGCTACTCCCTCTTGCCAGTGTCGATGCCAAGAACCAGCGCAAGGAATACCTCTACAACTCCCAGTTCCGTCTCGAACACCTCAATGTCATCGGTGCCACTGGTGAAAGCCTGACCTATCTGTATGATTTGCTAGGGCGGGTGACGAGCATCGCTCCCACCACGACGCCGACGGATTTCAGCATGGGCAATCCCAACATCTCCCGCTCGTATGATGTTCTTGGTCGCCTCGAAAGCGAAACCTCCAACGGTGTCACAACCACCCATGGCTACGACTTGTTGAACAACGTCGCAAAGGTCACCACTTCCCTCCCCGACACATCTGTCGGTCGGGCGCTGGCCATTCAACACGATGCACTCAGCCGCACCACACGCGTGGCCGACACCACCAACGGTGCCACACTAGTCACCACCTTCGGCCACGACCTGGCCGGCAACCAGGTTTGGGAAGGCATGTCCAACGGGCTTGCGCAAGCATCGGACTTCGATCCCGTCGGGCGCGTTACCAGCCAGCGTGTCAGCAATGCCTCCGGCAACGTGCTGTGCAAGAACGTTTACCAATACGACTTGCTCTCCAATGTCACCCATATCGAGGAATCCGCGGCCGCGCTAAACGTCCCTAACCGTATCATTGACAACACCTACAACGAGCGCAGCCAGCTACTCACCGAAATCCAATCGGATGCCAATGGCACCACAACCCGAAGCGAAGTCCATCGTTATGATTCCGCCGAGAACCGCGTCTCCACCACCGTCTTCACCCCGTTCGGCACCCTAACCCGCCTGTTCGAATACGGCAGCCCCGCCAACGGCCTGAATAGCAACCAGATCTATCAACTAACTGAAACGCCGGGCAGCGGCGACCCGGCCATCACCACCTACAATTACGATGCCAACGGCAATCGCACGGAAAAAGTCCTCACTCAGGGGGGCACGGGCGGCCCGCCCGTGAGTGCAACCGACACTTACGCCTACGACACCTTCAACCGACTAACCCAACTCTCACTCAACACCTCAAACTCCGCCGAAAACGGAACCTATAACTACGCGTACGATCCACTGACCCGTCGCATCTCAAGGAGTGTTGGCGACCCGCCAATCGCTTCCATTCACCAGTTCGCATTCAGTGGCAATACCCCCGTCCATGAATGGGACGCCGCCACCAACGACGGCTCGCTTGTCAGCAACATTGGCGGTGGTGTGGGGGGACGCCTCTACACCCAGGACGCCGACGGCCTCACCAACTATCCGTTCCACAACGCCCGTGGCGACGTGATCGCCCAATTCTCCGGCGGCGGTAGCATGACGTACCACGCTACCTACGCCGCGAGCGGCATGCTCCAAGCCCAGGCGGGCACCCGCGCCGGCAATTACGGGACCAACGGCAAGTGGGAGGAGCCCGGCGGCCTGATCAATGACGGCTTCCGCTACCGCGACCGACTGACCGAAACCTTCATCACCCCCGACCCCGCCGGGTTCATCGACGGCCCCAACACCTACAACTACGTCGGTCACAACCCGTGGAGTGCCTGGGACCCGAACGGGTTGAGTGAGCAATCCTACATGTTCCCAGCGAGCACATCTGAAATCGGCTACAAAGGCAATCTCAATGGAGCAATTGCGTACGTTCGATCGCTCCAAGAACGGGCACTTGGCCACGCTCGTGACCTTGGCGAAAGGCGTAGTGCGACCTTCGAAGCAATTGAGGAGGCTTACATCGAATTTGCCAAAGATTACGGCTTGTATCTAAAAAGCCTTAACGAACTACAGAATCAGATGTTCGACCGCGAGTTCGATTGGAGGTCCCGGTGGTTCAATTCGGACGGACTTAGACACGATTGGCGTGAAATTGGAAAGTTGAGAATTCTCCCTGACGATGACGCCGTCGCTAGTGCCCTGCCATCTAATATGATAACAGATGCCCTGAAGAGAGCGCAGAATATCTACATATTGCGCGCTCAGCTGTATGACGTTGATATTGAGACTGCGGATGGGGTAACACGGATCTTGGAATCCGAACAGAAGTTGGTAAACTATGCCGGAGCTGCTTTGGGGGGGGCTGGAATCGCCAAAGGTGGCGTCATTATCCTATTGGAGACGAAGAGCTTGCGCGCGGGGGTAGTCTATCTAACCAAGGCCGGGGTTGCCATGGCAACTGGGTTCATAGTGGCCGCTGGCTCGGAAATGGCCATTGATGGGGCCGAGGAAAGCGGCTATGTCACGCCAAATCAAGCTGAATGCGTGAGG
>JBAXOP010000586.1:0-2442 GCA_037133195.1 Verrucomicrobiota bacterium
CGTTGCGCCGGTCGCCTCACCCACCACTGCATGCATTCTGGGCGATTTGCCGGACAGCACCCCACCGCCGCCGCAGCCGCCCAAACCCATTTTCGTCGTTCCAGCGAAGGACATTCTCACCACCGCCACCCAACAGCAGTGCGGACGCACCATCACCCTCAACTACTGGCGCACTGAAAGACCAGCACCAGCGAAGGGCGGGGCCAAGTGAAGCACCTTCTTCCCCTTCTTCCCCTTTGTGCCTTACTTTGCGCAACACTACCCGCATTCGCATTCATCGACACTAACAACAACGGACTGAGCGACCTATGGGAAAGAACCTATAACAACGGCCAACTCTTCGGCTCGTCCTTTAACCCGCAGGCTGATGCGGACGGCGACGGCTGGACCAACGCGCAGGAAGCCGCCGCAGGCACCAATCCCTTTGACGCCAACCCGCCCGAGGGCTATCTCCAACCCGAAATCGCCCATGTCCCCGCCGTTTGGATCGACACGGATTTCGACGAAATTCCGGACACGATCTCAACACCCGAAGCCTTCACCATCACTTGGACGACGATACCCGGTAAACAATACACCCTGCTCTACTCGCCGGATCTCATCGAATGGCTCGCCCTCGAACCTGCCTTCATCGGCAACGGTTCAGTAGTGGTATATGGCTACGATCTCACAGAAGACGACAAACTCTTCTGGCGCGTCAAGATTGAGGATGTCGATTCCGATGGCGACGAACTAACCGATGCCGAGGAAGCGGCGCTCGGCACCGACTCACACAACGCGCAAACGATCCCTGACATCCCCGACCTCTGGTTGGCCACGTATTTCACCAACGTTCTCCTGGCCGAAGGTCCAAATGCGATCGACCCCAATTCCGATCCGAACAACGACGGTTACACCATCGTGCAGGAGGGATACCAGAACGTCGACCCAAACAACCCGAACAATCTCAACATTGGCAAGGAAGCCATTATCAATGGCACCTTTTCCGATCCTGCAATCGGCACCAATAATGGTCTGAATGACGTTAATGCAGACCCCGGCTGGGACTACTGGGGTGAAGGTGGTGTCACGGGCTGGAATGCTGTCTTCGGCCATAACATCGAACTTCAAACAATTACCCCTGAAACAGCTGGAGATCAATACGTTGAATTGAAAGCCCATCCAGAAGGCCATTACGGCATTCAACAGCAAGTTGCCACGCGTAAAGGAATGACCTACTTGTTCGCGCTTCGTTGCAGGGACCGCGCGGACAGTCCACCAGCGGACAGCAATTTCAATATCCTAATCGACGGAGTAGTCAAGTGCAAGATCAGCTTCGACGATTCCATCGAATCAGACAACTTGACCAGATTTATCTCCCCAGGAGCATGGAAAACAGTTCCCTTGCTCTTCTCTGCCGAGGCACCAGCCACCTGGATTTCGCTGGTGCCCGCGATTTCCGCCAATGACACAACTGGTCGCCTGGTTGACAAAGTGATGCTTACACCGGTGGACATAACCGTCCGCGAAAAATCGGCAGCTACCACCCCTGATAGAGGTTTGTGCGTCAAGAAAGGAACCACCATTACTTTCGATCTCAATGGCGCAAGTCCTGCCAGTGATTTTCCCCTTGCCCAATCAACAGTGAAATGGCGCACAAGGCAGATCCAACAGGATGGAAACTTCGGAAGTTGGGTTGATGTTCCCGGCGAAGGCTGCGAGCTTGACTTTGATACACCTACAGCGGGTATCTTTAAAGTCAGCGCAATCCTTACGCTGCCGGACATAGACGTGCAGGAATTTGCATATGTGCGTAAAAAAGATGCGGCTAATGCCGCAGATGGAGAAGGCACGGTTCAAGATTTGCATAAAAAAGGCGCGCCGGATTACTTCGGTGTTGCAGAAAAAGATTGGCAGCTCAGTGTGCGCAATGCTGCGGTAGCCAAACTTGGAAGCCTTGACTATAGGCTCGACGGGGAATGCGTTATCTACCCTGGAATGACGTCCCACGCAACCTATAATAAATGTAATATATTTGTTTATCACAGATGCAACGAGGCTGGCGCGGTTGTGCCATTGATCCGAGGTTATCCCCTCCTGCCGAGTCGTTGGCCCCCGAATGCAGTTGATTGGAATAGTTTGGTCATCAACGCCGATGGAAATGAATCCACGGTTGATCAGGCGGGGAACACTGTCGATATAAAAGCCATACCGGGGTGGTCCAGTGTTTCCCGAGCAGTTAATCCGCAGCCTGGGTGGGTTGTAGCTCGCGCTCGCGCATGGTCTACCGTTGACTATGGAGTAGCAACGCCACAGTTGTATTCGGCCCATGCAGGAATTATGGATTATGATGGCAGTTGGGTGGCGGCAGGCCCAGCAAGTGTAAATAAGTATTGCCACTTGCAAAATGGCGGCGGATTTTTTTACGTTAAAATGTTAGAAAGGAGTAGTGCTGGTTGATCG
>JBAXOP010000587.1:0-2438 GCA_037133195.1 Verrucomicrobiota bacterium
TGTCAAAGTCTTTGGCCTGCATCAGCGGCATCACCTTGGACTGCATGAACTCTTGCAGATTCTTCATGACTCCTTCCTCCGCTTCTTTCTTGGCGGCGGCATCCTTTTGTGCCTTCACAAATCCGCTGGTATCATCCTTGTCGAGTTCGCCTATTTTGGCGATGACTTCCGCGTAGTAGGCATCGACTAATTCGCCTTCCATGGTTTTGAGGCCGGCGACAAGGTTTTTAGCTTTCTCGACCGGGTCGCTGGCTTTGTCGGCGGCGGCGAAGGCAGCGTCTCGCTTGGCGTGCACCTCCATCAGGGACTTCAGGTGGGTCACATATTTTTCCGGGCCGTCTTTTTGGTAGCCGGTTTGGGCGTATGGCTTGCCGCTGGCATCACACAAGAAAAGGGTGGGATACCCTTGCACCTTGAACTCGCCCCGCAGTTTCTCGTTTTGGGCTTGGGTGGCATCGCTGAGCTTGGATTTGTCTTTCGGAAAATCCAATTCAACAAGCACCAGCTTGCCCTTGATGCCGGTCTTAAAGGCATCTTGCTGGAATACCTCCTTGTCGAGCTTGATACACCAGCCGCACCAGTCGGAACCAGTGAAGTCTAGCAATAGATCCTTTTTCTCGCTGGCAGCCTGTTTCTTGGCCGCTTGGTAGTCGGTTGTCCAGCCGTCACGTTCGGCGAAAGCACTGGTGATAGTGGCGAGCGCCAGCAAACCGCTGCGCAAAATATATGGGGTAACTTTCATTTCCGCGAGCCTTGCTGAGCCATGCCCCCGATGTCCAGCTAATAATTACAGCTAATTATTTCACGGGTGCCTATTGCTCGGGTGCCAGGCGATTTTACTCAGGTCAGTTGAGCTTCGAAATTTGGATTTATCCTCCCGAGTCACTTGATGATTTTCCGCAGTGTAGTTACCCTAAGCCTTTCTATATCTCTGCTTGCGGGGCGGCAAGGACTGGTGTGTGATGCGGACGTGTTTACCACTTACGTACATAATTTGGACCCGGTGATTGTCTGGGTGTGGAGAGGACTGGCGTTGCGCTGGTACGGGTTGGCGTATTTGGCCGGCTTTGTGGTGGGTTTTTTGCTGCTGCGCCATTTGGCACGGCGAAAATTGTGGGTGTTGGCGCCGGAAAAGACAGCGGATTTCATAGCGGCGGCGGCTATGTTCGGGGTGTTTTTGGGTGGGCGGATCGGCTATATTTTATTTTATTTTTTGCCTAAGGAAGGGATCGGGGCGCTGGTGGCAGATCCATTGCTGGTGTTCCGTGTGTGGGAAGGCGGCATGGCGAGTCACGGCGGGATTCTTGGCTTGGTGATTTTTACCTGGATCTGCTCGCGGAGGGAAAAAGTCTCTTGGACTGGCTTGGGCGATGGCTTGTGCGTGGTCGCCCCTGTCGGGTTGTTTTTCGGCAGAATGGCCAATTTTATCAATGGCGAATTGTATGGACGCCTTGCCACCGGCGTGAATTGGGCAGTCAAATTCCCCACCGCCCTCAACGATGACAATGCACCAGAATTTTTGCGCTTCGATGAGGCGGCAGCGGCAGTGACAACGGTGAAGCCTGGCTTGAGCGGGCTCTATCAATCACTAGAGGCCGGGCGCCAGACCCTGGAGGCTGGCTTGGGCGCGAACGAATACCTCGCCGCTCGCAGCACCATCTTTGAGCAATTGCTGGCCGCCAACCGCCATTCCTCCGAGGTCTCCTCCGTGCTCGGGCGCTTCCTTGAGCCGCGTCATCCGTCCCAATTGTATGAGGCACTCCTGGAGGGCGTGGCGCTTTTTGCCATCCTCTGGGTGGTGCGCGTACGTGTCCCTAATGCCCCTGATGGCTTGCTCACCGGCCTGTTTTTCGGATGTTACGTCATTTTCAGGATTTTTTCCGAGTACTTCCGCGAACCGGATGCGGCGCTGGTGGGACCGCTGACCAAGGGGCAATTCCTGTCGCTGTTCATGTTGCTGTTTGCGGCAGGTTTCCTGATTTACGCTTGGAAACAACACGGCGCGAGGGCAATGACTGCGGGGGAGGGAGCGTAGCCTCAAGGAGTGCACAAAATGAAAGCGGCCCGGCTGATACTCCCAAGGGAAAACCCAAAAACCAAAGGGATGCTCAACCGGGCCGCCTAATTGTTTGTCGCGACGCGCAAGAAATACTCCGGACTTACCCCAGTGTCAAAAATTTTTTCATTTTTTTTTCACGAGCCAGCAAGGGCAGGGGATTTCGAGACGGCGGCGGGCGTGGACGCCAAATTAGCTCCCGAGCAACTCGGGTTCAGGAGCCACCCTATTCTTGTGGTGGTCGCGGATGGGTGGCCTCTGGCCGCCATGGCCCATGTGCAGGGCAAATCCAGCCGCTAGATGGCCTTCACTTGCGCCCCTCATGGGCCGATGCGGGCAACATGCCCGCACCACGGGGCCGGGCATGCCCGATGCGGGCAAC
>JBAXOP010000588.1:0-2436 GCA_037133195.1 Verrucomicrobiota bacterium
CGTGCTGGTCGTCGCGGGCGGGTCAGTCGTGATGTTGCCAAAGCTTGACGCTAATTTTGGGGTTCTATATGCAATGATGCTGGATAAGGATTCACGCGCCGCGTTTGGCGCGACTGGCCCTATCCTTGGCGCGACTGGCCCTATCCTTGGCGAGGCAAGTTGTCAGCCATTCAAGGAAGGTATCAATTCCGTAGCCATGCGCGGGGTCCTATATCGCGAGGCTTCGGCGATGTTTCTGGAGAATCCGGTACTGGGAATGGGCGCGGATCGGTTTGGCGAACGCTCCTGCACCGGACCGGGGTGGTATCCTCACAATACGATTCTGCAGGCTTACGCAGAGTTGGGACTGGTCGGCGGCGGGTTGCTGACCATGCTAATGGCGCTCGCCGCCGTTACGTTGGTTCGCCCCTTGTTGGCTTTCAGCAATGGGACGACGAATTGGGTGGCTCATGTCTTTGCGCTAGCGTTGTTTACGTTACTTTTTTTGGTGGATCAGTTTTACGGTAACTACTTCCAGGCGATCGGGGCATGGCTGACTCTGGGGATTGCATCGAGTCTGCGTGCCGGGGACAAAAGAGGGGGCGAAAAGAGTGGTTGATTTTCCACGCATTTCCATCATCACGCCGAGCTTCAACCAGGCCGCCTATCTGGAGCGCACCATCGTGTCGGTGCTGGAACAAGGTTATCCGAACCTTGAATACATCATCATCGATGGTGGCTCCAGCGACGGCAGTGTGGAAATCATCCGAAAATACGAAAATCGTCTGGCTTACTGGGTGAGCGAACCGGACCTGGGACAGTCTCACGCCATCAACAAAGGATTGAAGAGGGCTACGGGTGACTGGGTGGGCTGGCAGAATTCAGATGACATCTTTTATCCCGGCGCATTAGAGCACCTCGCGCGGGAAGCGGCAAGGATGCCTCACGCCGATTTGATCATCGGCAACATGAATCTCATCGACAAGGGTGACAAGGTGCAGCGAGACATCAAATATGTGCGCCCAACCTACCGAGCCATGCTGGCCGAGGGTATGGTGTTGGCAAATCAGGCGGCCTTCTGGCGGCGGAGAGTGCACGAGGAGATCAGCTATCTCGATGAGACCCTGGACTGCCGGTTTGATCACGAATGGTTTCTCCGCCTCCTGCATGGACGGCGCGCCTCGCATGTGAATGAGACATGGGGCGCTCTCCGTCTGCATGAGGACACAAAAACCAGCAACCGGCAGGCGGTCTTTGCGGCGGAATTCCAAAGGGTTTTGCAAGGACGGCAGGTTTCCCCCCTGACCAGGCGCTTTTTTCAGCTTCGCCGGCTGGTGCTCATGCTGGGCCAGGGGCATGTCAAATATGTATTGCGCGGTCTTTTCCGACGGGCGAACCTTCGTTAAATGAAAATTAGCATAGTCACCGTCAGTTTCAACAGCGCTACAACCATTGCGCGGACCTTGCAGTCCGTGGCTTCGCAAACCTGGCCTGATGTGGAGCACATCGTGGTCGACGGTGCATCGACCGATGGCACGATGGCCGTGGTGGCGGCACACAGGGCGAGGTTGACGCAGGTGCTTTCTGAGCCCGACCAGGGGATTTATGACGCCATGAACAAGGGCGTGGCCTTGGCCACGGGTGAGGTGGTGGCCTTCCTCAACGCAGACGATTTCTACAAAGATGCCGATGTGCTGTCACGCGCGGCTGGTGTGATGCAGGCGGAGCAACTGGATGCCCTGTATGGCGATGTGGAATTTTTCTGGCCTAGCCAGCCGAGCGCGGTGGTGCGACGCTATAACTCAGGTCGGTTCACTGCTAGCAGGTTGGGTTGGGGGTGGATGCCCGCGCATCCGGCACTGTTTGTTCGCAGAGACTTGTTTGAGCGTTATGGCACGTTTCGCACAGACTACCGAATCGCCGGAGATTTTGAATTTATCGCCAGGGTTTTCAAGCACCCGGAATTGCGGCACCGCCACTTGCCCGAGTCCTTGGTGTGCATGCAACTAGGTGGCGTCAGCACTAGTGGCTGGCGGGCCACTTTGCAGCTCAACCGCGAGATGATGCGCGCTTGCCGGGCAAACGCCATACCGACCAACTGGCTGAAGATGTTGATGCGCTATCCCTTTAAGGCCTTGGAGTTTTTTCGGACTGCAGCGTGATGTTGTCGCAAGGTGCGGGCTTGAGTTTGTTAATTACTGGTGGCACGGGTTTTGTTGGGCAGGCGCTCGTCAAACGTCTAGGAGATCAACCTGTGCGCCTTGCCAAAAAGACTTGTGCTATAGTTTTTTGTATGTATAATTTGCTAAGTGAAGATTACTTACGACCTAACAAAAAATGCGAAGAATATTTCTGAGCGTGATTTGCCGTTAAGTAAGGTGGCTGATTTTCAATGGGGCACCGCAATCTTTACAGAGGATGTGCGCAAGGACTACCCTGAGAGCAGATTCATAGCGG
>JBAXOP010000589.1:0-2431 GCA_037133195.1 Verrucomicrobiota bacterium
GCGCTAACCCTGACCTTGCCCGGCCCGTCAATCGCTCCGAGACGGTTGATGTAATCGACTTTGTTTTTCTTTAGCAAAAATTCGATGCCCCCAGCCAAACGGCCTGATACCTTGCGCGAGCGACCTACCACCGCCGACCAATCATAGGTCAACCCGTCAATTTTTAAACCAAACTCCGCCGCCTTGTGGGTGAGCGTATGGTATAGCTCGGCATTCTTTAATAACGCCTTGGTCGGAATGCATCCCCAATTCAGGCAGGTGCCCCCAGCTCTATCGGCCTCGACGCAGGCGACAATTTTTCCGAGTTGGGCAGCGCGGATGGCGGCGACGTAACCGGCCGGGCCGCCGCCAATGACAATAAGATCGTAAGCCATGAGTAAATGAATTGTGGGGGTGCGAGACGAGCTTGCCGTAGGATCGCTAGCTTGTCAAAGCGTGAAAGACACGATTTGGGAGGACCGCTGGCCGGGTCGTCAAAAACAAGAAATGAAGGAAAGCCGTGGCGCCTCCGCACCGTGTAATGACTCTATCGCCGGGTTAGGCCCTCAAGGGATGATTGCGGCGATTTTTTTTGTTCTGCTCCAGGCATTGCCACGCAGGGGACTTTTGTGCTTTCCATGGCTAGGCCGGCAGGGTTAGTCTGTCGTGTTATGAGTAATCGCATCCAAGATATGCCCTTTGACGAACGACCGCGCGAAAAACTCGCACTGCTGGGACCTGCCGCCCTCAATAATTCTGAATTGATGGCGCTCTTTATTGCCACTGGCATCAAGGGCCACAGCGCAATTGATATTGGCCGGGACCTGATCGGCAAATATGGCTCGATGGCTGCGCTGGGAAGCATGCCGGTATCCGAATTAGCCAAGGAAAAAGGCATGGGCTTGGCTAAAGCATCCAAACTCGCCGCCGCTTTTGAACTCGGCACCCGCGTCGCACGTGAACAAATCCACTTGCTGCCACTCGATACCCCGGAGCGCATCCTCGAATCCTTCGGCCCACAAATGGCCCACTTGGCCCAGGAGCAGGTCGTGGTGGTTACCGTGGACACCCGCCTCAAACACCAGGGTACCACGGTCATCTCGCTAGGTACGGTCAATGAAACCAACGCCCATCCGCGGGAAATCCTGCGTCCGGTCATCACCCGTGACGCCTTCGGATTTATCCTCATTCACAACCATCCGTCCGGCGACCCGAGCCCGAGCCGAAGCGATGAATCCACCACCCGGCGGGTGTTAGAGGCGGCCAACCTGATGCAGGTGCATTTCATTGATCACATCATTATTGGCAAGCCATCGCCGGGCCGCTGTGCCTACTATTCGTTCCGCGAGGCAGGTCTGATTCCGTGACAAGCTGCGCATTGCTTTTTTGTTGCCGCCCGCTAGGCTCCCGGCAAGCCCTGCCCCGATGACCCGCTTGCACCTCCTCCGCAACCTCCGCAGCGCAGTCTATCTGCTGCTGCTGGCGGTGGCTGTCACCGTGATTGCCACCCTGTGGTGGGCCAATCACACCGGCATGCCCGCGGCTTGGCGAGCAGCCATCGAGCGCGAAATCGCCAAGCAGGGGATTCACCTGACCATTGGGAGCCTCAGCTACATTCCGTTCAAGGGGATTGTTGCCAGCGAGGTGCGGGTATTTGCCGATGAGCAACACGCCGTGATGCTCTCGCAACTCGAGCGAATTCTCATTGCGGTGGACAAGGAGAAGTTGGCCCGCGGCGAGCTGCGCCTCACGCGTATTCAAATCAGCGACACCAGCCTGCGCCTGCCCATCCAACCCGGTAACCCAGATACCGGGGTTTTGGAAATCAACGGTCTCACCGGTACGCTGCTCATGCCCGGTGGCAGATTGTTGGAATTGCGCGATGCCCATGGCTCCGTGGCGGGCATCGAGATGACCCTCGGCGCGCGTCTGCTCAAGTACCGCGATACGGGCGCCCCCGCCCAGCCCGATACCAACCTGGATGCGCGGCTACGGCTGTTTTCCCAAATCCTCGCTGAACTCAAAAACTGGCACTTCGACCAAGCCCATCCGCCATCGTTGCACGTGTTTTTCGAGGGCGATTTATCGGATGGGGCGTCGCTGGTGGCCCGCATGGCGTTTAAAGCCACGGCGGTGGAAAAAAACGGCCATCGGATTGATGAAATCACCGCAGAAGGGAATTTGAGCGGCAGTTTGGTCACCCTCAGTGCGCTGCGAGCCAGTGATCCCCAAGGGCGATTCGAGAGCCGGGTGGACTACGACATGGATAGCCGCGCTGGGCGCTTTGATGGCACCTCGTCGTTGAACATGCCACAGTTGCTCAAGAGTTGGTTTGGGTTGCCCGATTTGCAAAAAATCACCTTTGGGGGCGGCCAGGCGTTGGAGGTGGAAGGGGATTTCAAGCTAGGTGCCGATGGCGTGCCGCAGGTGCGCATGACCGGCCACGCCCGCT
>JBAXOP010000590.1:0-2395 GCA_037133195.1 Verrucomicrobiota bacterium
GATGCGAATGGAATCTGCGCGAAGCTCTCTGCATTCTTCCGCCATGGTCCTCCGGGCAGGATGCCCGGTCCACGTGGCGCGGGCATCCTGCCCGCCGCCATGCCCATGATCGCTCACCTGATAGTTGAGTGCGTCATCTGTTATAATGGCCCCGATTCTTTCTGTGGAATCTGTGGTTCCAGCAACCATGATCACCCAGTCAATTTTTCTTTCAAGGTTCATATCAACGGGTGGAAGTTGCTAGGGATGCCAGTGCCTCGGTGAGTAATTTCTGCCACTGGGGCAGTCGGTCGGCGGCACTGGGGCGGCCATAGGTCGAGAGGTCCGCTTCGTGGAAAAAACTCACAATCGGGGAATGGGCGGGGATGCGGGCGGAAATTTCCGCCAAGGTGATAGCGGCGGCGGGTTGGTTCCATAGCGCACCGAGTCGCACTTGGATGGCGCGGCGGGCAGCCTCGAAAAAACCGCTCACATCCCGTTGCTCGGCGCAGCGGGTGGCCGCTTGCAATGCCTCGCGGGTGGCCGATTCCGTCGCGGCGTGTGCGAGGCGTGCTGGATGGGTCCGGCGACGGCGCAGCCAGGCAAGCGCACTGCCTAAAACGCATAGCAGGGCCGCCACTCCTAACATCCTGATGAATGCCGGTCTGGCGACCAATGGCAGCAGTGAGGCAGTCGGGGTCAAGGCGGTGTGCTGGCCGACGAGTGGGTCTTTGGGCGGAGCGGGTTGCTTGGCGGCGGATGGGTTGTTAGCTTGGGGTTCAACGAGGTCGGTGCCGCTTACCGAGATAGACTTGGGCGGGGTGCTCAGAGTTTTGTAGGTACCGGTCGCTGGATCAAAAAAACTACAGCTCAGCGCCACGTCTTGCTTGCCGCCTTTACGTGCCACCGCATTGAAGTGAAATGTCTTGCTGCTGGAAAACGCGGCGGCGTCTCGCGGCGTCAGTTCGCCCTTGCCTGGGTAGGTTTTCCAGGCGTCCAGCGGGGTGAGGCCGGGGGCGCTGAGCAGGGAGAAATTGCCGGTTCCGCCTAGGCTGGCGCTGATTTGTTGCGGCTCGCCGGTCTTCCAGTTGGCCGGTATCTCCCATGTCTCAAACTTGAAATCCCCCACCGCGCCGGTGAAGCCGTCCGGGCGCCCGGCGGTGGGCAACGATCGGACCTCAATCTCCTCGTCCTCCGATTTGAGCGTAACATCTTTTTGAATCATCGGCGTGTTGAAGCGGTCCATCACGCTATCGAAAAACGGATCGTCGAAGGGACTTCCACTGCGTCGGCGCTGCTTGGGGGCTGAGGTATCGCGCACCGCGACGGTTGCATCTAGCGAGAGAGAAGCCGGGTACTTGCCGGCCTTGGTGGCGGACATGCCGCCATACCAAGTCACCACGGTGTAGCGCTTGCCATCTTTGATCTCGGTGCCCTGTTGCGGACGCTCACTGACGTTGTGAAGAGTGAACGCCTTGCCCTCGGGTTGGATGCCGCTGCGCAATTGGGCGCGGGATTCCTCCGGCAGCCAAGCCCGGATACCTACCGGTGCGATCTCTCCCACGTAGAGGTAGTTGCGGTCTTTGATTAGAAGTTCCACAGTTAGAAAACCGAAGCGTTTACCGCTCGTGTCGGGGGGGGGCTCGGCGGCGGGCGGCGCACCGGAGGCGGCCGGCGGCTGGGCGGCGTTCGCGTCGAGCACCTTGAGTGTTAACGGTTTGGTGGCTAGGTTCTGGCCATCGACGCTGATATTGATCGGCGGTAATTGATAAATTCCAGGCGTGTTGGAGCCAACGGCATAAGTACAAGTTAGTGAGACCGAGGTCTGGCCGTTAATCATCTGGATTTGCCGACTCTGGTCGCGGCCCTGGATGATGAGGTTTTCCACTTCGGGAAGTTCAATCTGGCCGACTTTGCTGCCGGTTATAGTGAGGGTCAGCAAGGCACCGTTGCCGGCGGGCACGCTATCGCGGTCGAGTGAGGCATCCACTGCAGCCGCGCCAGCGTGCGTTGCCAGCCCTACGGTGAAAAAGATCAACGCCGCAACCAGCATCAGCCAGGCGGCCCCATGCTGAAAAATTTTCGCGCAGAGGGAATGAGCATGAGCGTGAGAAGGAGCGCCGGCTTCAGCCGGCGTGTGTCGGCGCGGGCGGAGGAGTGGGCTGGGTGCTTGGCGCTGGCTTACCATGTCTTACCTTTGGTGGAGTTGTCAGGTGTGAGGTTGCGGGTGCGCCTCTGTTGCGGGATCGGGATGACCGTGCGTTCGTCGCTGCGCAATTCTTCCAACAATTGCTTAGCTTCCTCGGGTGTCATTTCCTGTTTTTTGCTGCGCTCATTAGCCTCGGCCACATCTTTGTCGGAATCCTTCTGGTCCTTCTGATCCTTCTGGTCCTTCTGATCCTTCTGGTCCTTCTGA
>JBAXOP010000591.1:0-2372 GCA_037133195.1 Verrucomicrobiota bacterium
GTAGGCGGCGTTGCCCTCTGAGTCGGTAGCTGTGATGAGCTTGCCGATTCGTGTGATGCCGGAGTGGGAGAAGCACACCAATCCTTGGAATGTGCCTTCAGCCACTTTCAAGTTTTCGCAGCGGCAGAAGTGGGCGGCAAATCCCTCCAAATTCGGTGAGGAGATGTGAATTTTCCCGATGGTCTCAACGCCGGAATCGCAAAACTTCACGCATCCGGCGAAGTTGCCCTCGGCCACCTTGAGATTTTTGCACCAGCAGAAACTGGCAGCATCCCTTTTTGCATTGCCTCCGGCGAAGTGGAGCAGCGGAGACAAATGGCTGATCTCGGATCCTTCCATGTTGCAGTATCCGGTGATTTCCACCGGTTCGGTGAGCGTGAGCGCCCACGCCGGGTCGAGCTTGACGGCGGCCTTGAATTTCTTGGCGGTGATTTGTTTCATGGTCCTGGGGAGCAACTTTCCGGAGGTATTTGTCATGGTTTCAAGTTGCGTTGTCAATCAGGTTTGGCGACAGAAAAAAGCTTCGGGTGCATGACAAAAAAGTCAGAAGGCTCCGCGATCCCGCTATTTATTTGAACTTGACAATGTCTAGTATTTAGACATTGTGTGTTCGCGATGAATACTCCTACCCAACCTGATAGTCCGCTCCGGCAAGCTCTGCTGGATCAAATCGCCTCCATCACCACCATGCGGCCCGGCACCCTCGCCGAAGAATACCGCGAACATCCCTCACCCGACGGACGCGGCACCGTGCGGCTGGGACCCTACTTCAAACACCAGATCTGGCAGGATGGCCGCAATGTCAGCAGGCGCGTGCCCGCCGGTGAGGCCGCCACCCTCAAGCTCGATACCGAAGAAGCAAAACGGTTCCATCAACTCACCGATCAACTCGCCCAACTCAACATCCAACACACCATCGCCCTACGGGCCGCCGAGACCGCCGAGGCCGGAATGGTCGCGGAAAAAAAAACCTCCAATCCCTATGCCTCGCCGAAAAATACCGCGAAACGGAACGCTTCCTCGCCCAAGCGCGCCAAAGGCTCACCCAAAAGGAAGAACAACAAAATCTGACCCAGTGGTTCGAGACCGGACTGCGCGACGCCTTTGCCCGCGACGCGCGGCGCATGGTCGAGGACTTGTTCAACGACCGCCAGGTCATCCCCGACGACACACCGCCGCTTCGCAGCGAGACTGTCCACAACAACCGCCCCATCCCCGTTCACACCCTGTTTGGCACCATCACACTCAGGCGCCGCTACTTCCACCACGCCAATAGCCACAGTGGTCGAGCCCCGTTGGACCTCATCCTTGATCTCAGCGAGCATCACACCCCGGCATTGGCCAAACTCATCTGTCAGGCATCCGCCAACGCCGGCGATTCCTATCAGGAGGCGGCGGGCATCCTCACCGTCTTCACCGGACTCAAACTCGACTCTCGCTCGTTCCACCGCCTCATCAACCGCCTCGCCCCTGAACTGACCGCAGCCCTGCCCACTCTTGCGCCGACCACCTCTACCAAACCCATTCCCATCCTCTACCTTGAAAACGACGGCACCGGCGTGCCCTCCCGTGCCGAGGAACTCACCGGGCGCAAAGGCAAACAACCCGACGGTTCCGCCCGCACCCGCGAGGCCAAACTCGGCTGTGTCTTCACCCAAACCACCACCGATGAGGATGGATACCCCATGCGCGATCCCGACTCCACCAGCTACGTCGGCACCATGGGCGACTGCCGCGAGAGCGGTGAACAACTCCGCGCCGAAGCCATCCGGCGCGGACTCGCGCTCGCCCAGATCGTCATCTTCCTTGGCGACGGAGCCGCCTGGATCTGGGAAAACGCCCGCATCTTCTTCCCCACCGCCATTCAAATACTCGACTTCTATCATGCCGTCGAACACCTCGGCGTGCTCGCCCGCGCCCTCTTTGGCGACGGGGAATTCGGCACCGCACAGCAAAGCATCTGGGCCTCCGAACTCAAACGTAGCGACGTCCAAGGCATCCTTGAGCAAGCCTCGCGACTGCTCGCGGCAAGCCCTGAGATCGATGAACAGCGCCAGGAAAACGCGCGACGCGAGATCGCCTACTTCACCACCCACGTCGAGCGCACCCGCTACGGCTATTTTCGCCAGCAAGGATACTTCATTGGCAGCGGCGTGATCGAAGCGGGATGCAAGACCGTCATTGGCCGACGCCTCAAGCAATCGGGCATGTTCTGGGGTGAGGCCGGTGCGGAGAACATCCTGCAACTCCGTTGTCTGCTTAAAAGCCCGCACTTCCAAGCCGCATGGCAAGCTCGACGGCCCATCCTCGCCGCTCGCCAAGCCAAAGACCGCCACTGGTCTATAGCTTCATGACTTATTTGTCATGCACCC
>JBAXOP010000592.1:0-2370 GCA_037133195.1 Verrucomicrobiota bacterium
GGTGGGGTGATGCCGGGGCCAGAAGGGGTGGGGTTTTCCAACGATCTGGATTATTTCCTGTTTGATGAGGCACCGCGAGACAAGCGCTTGGAGGCGTGGTGTCGGCACATTGAGCGGACGGAAAGCGCCGAGTTGGGGATTGACGTAGAAATCAAGTGTCTGAGCAAAGATGCGCTGGGCGAGCCGAGTCGCTCGATGATGTTTGCCGACATGGTGGCAGGGCATGTGGTGGTGGCGGGCGATGGCGGGTTTTTGGCGCGGCTGCGGGAGGACTTGGATTTTTCGCGCATTGAGCCAGCAGAAGCGACCCGTTTGCTCTGGAACCGCGGCAGCGGACTATTTTTTGCCAGTTGCCGGATTGGCCGCGAGACGGATCTGGCGTTTGTCATCCGCAATCACGCCAAACTCAAACTCGCCCTGGGCGACGCCTGGCTGTGCCTCCACGGCCAATACACCCCGAAGTGCCGCGATCGGGCCGCACGGCTGGCGGCTAGCGAAATTCCGGAGACTTTCACAGGTATCCGCCAGTGGCATGCGCAGGGAGTGGCATTCAAGTTTGATCCATTTGCCAGTGGACCAAGCTGGCCCCAGCTCACCGAGGAATCCCAACACCTCATCGCCGCTTGGGGCGTTCTCTATTTGGCCGTTGAACAACGCCGTTTAAAACGGCCGTTGGTGAATTTCGCCGAATATCTCTCGCTGCCGCGCTTGCTCCACGATACGTCCCTAGCCACCAATCTGGCGCTGGCCTTGCGCGACCGGTTGCGGCGCGGCGGCGGCTTGCGCCCCCCCGGCGATTACCCCCGCGCATGCCTGATGCGGGCCTTGCCTTGTTTGCTCGGACTGAGCCCCGGCGGAGTGGCCCAGGCCGGAGATTTTCTCCCCCGGCCAAGCGGGGATGAAACGCAGCTCCATGCTTGGGAGCAAATTTACACCAAATGGTGGGCCTATTACGCATGATCCCATGAAACCCCTGCTGATCTTCCTGCCTTACGTGCCGTACCCCCTGATGCGGGGCACCTATCAGCGCGTCTATCACCTCGCCGAAGCTTTGGGCGGGCATTTCGACGTCGATTTGTTTTGCCTGTCCTCGGAGCCGGAAGACGCCTCGCATCTGGAACGCTTCCAAGGGTTTTGCCGACGGGTGCACTTCGAGCCGTTCCAACACCCACCGTGGGCACCCTTTCTAACAGACAGGCTATGGCATCCGTTGCCCGTCACGGTGCGTCATTGGTGGTCCGAGCCAGTGCTTGCGGCGCTGCGTGACTTCACCGCCGGCCAGGACTATGCGGTGGTGGACTTTTGCGATCTGGTGCTATGGCCGTACGTCAAAGCGGTGTTTCCGCATCACCGGGCGCGGGTGATGGACCGCAGCCGGGTGGACTGGTTATATCAAACTGAGCTGCTGCGCACGCTGCAACAGGGGTGGTTCTCCAAACTCAAGGGACGGGAAAACCTCCACAAAATCGCCAGCATGGAACGCGAGGTGCGCCGTGAATTGGCCCTGACCGTCGTCTGCGGGCCAGATGACGCGACATTTCTCGAAGAGCAACTCGGCCCCAGCGAGCGGGTGTTGGTGTTGCCTAACGGTGCGAACGTCGGGTTTTTCAATGCGGACGAGTGGCCGTGCGAGCCGACGCCCGGGCCGACAGCCTTATTTTGCGGGGCCTTGGATTACACGCCCAACACGGATGGGCTGGCGTGGTATTTCGCGGCGATACATCCGCTGGTGATGGAGCGCTGCCCGGAGTTCAAGGTCATTCTCGTTGGTAAAAACCCCGGCCCTGAGATGCGGGCATACGCTGCTCTCGCGGGCGTCGAATTCGTCGGCGAGGTGCCGGACGTGCGCCCGTTCTATCAAAAAGCCTGGCTCCAGATCGTGCCGCTGAGGATTGGCGGAGGCACCCGTCTAAAAATTGCCGAAGGCTTGGCGATGGCCAATCCAGTGGTCTCGACCCGATTAGGGGCTCAGGGGTTGGAATTGCACCACGACGAACACTTGCTGCTCGCCGACACCCCGGACACTTTCGCCAACTCCATCCTCAGGTATGTCAACTACCCGGCACTGCGCCGCCACCATGCCCAAAATCATCGTCATCATGCTGATCAGGAGGTCCATGGTCACGGTCCGACTCGGAGTTGTCATCATCCTCCGAGGACATATCCTCAGGCAATGCACCTGCCACAATGTTGGATCAGCCACCATATTCCAGTTTGTCATTATATATTTGTCATGAAATATTAATGATTATGATATCATTATGATATAGGATATCACATAGATTTGTAATCCTGTATTTATCTATTAGGAACATTTATATTTAAATTATGTATAAACTGTTTTATAATTATGATAGATTTCAACGTGTT
>JBAXOP010000593.1:0-2322 GCA_037133195.1 Verrucomicrobiota bacterium
GGCCCAATGGCGCGACTGGCGGTATTTGCGGATTTCGATCATGACCATGCCTCCCCTCTGGCGCGGGCATTGAGGTCGCGGATCCCGATGCCGTATTTGGGCGGTGCTCGCTTCAGGGTTTCCGTAGCGGCGGAAGTGGCGTTTGGCGGAGAGAAAGCGAAACGCAGAGGAGCAGAGGTCGCAGAGAGTAGCGCGGAGTTTCCTGGGTTTGAGGGACTATGGCAGAATTTATTATCTGCTAGATATCCAGCACCATATTTCCACTCGGCGTCTACCTCAGCGTCCTCCCCATCTCCGCGTTTCGCTTCTATCAAATCACGAGGGCCTCCACATCGGCGGGCACGGGTGTTTGGAGCGGGGCCCCGCCGGCGAGTTCGGCACCCATGTTGTCCGGCAGATCCACGCGGCAGGGCACCGGGTCACCGGCCTCGAAAAAAAACTCGCCGAAGGATCCGCTGCCAGAGGGCGTGGCGTTCCACGTCTGCGACATCCGCCAGGGGAAACTGCCCGACAAGTCCTTCGACGCCGTGGTCCACCTTGCCGCCCTGGCCGGTGTGCGTCCGTCGCTGGATCGCCCGCTCGAATACGAAACCACCAACGTCATCGGCAGCATCCGCCTGCTGGAATTCTGCCGCCGCATGGGCGTCCCCCAATGAGCCGGAAACCCTCGCGTCGATCACGGCCGCCGGGGCGCAACTCGGCTGGCAACCCCGGATTTTCTTCCCGGACGGGGCGGATTCCTGACCCCCGCCGCCCACGGATGTCCCGCCACAAAAACCGCCTCAGCTTTACACTTTTCGGGCTCCAACTTTACTAACTTTACGCCTCTGTTAGAGCGCCAAAACCCCATCCAGCCGACCTGCCGGAAGCGCCTCTATCCCTTATGGCTGTAGTATTCCGGCTCAAATCTATCCGCCGGAAACGCCCGATTTCTAGCCAATTTCGACGTGAAAAAAGTGTAAAGCTGAAAAAACACCTTTCACATGATTTGGATGGGGGTGGGGAGACCCGGGGACTTTTCGACCCCGCTTAATAGATTTCCTGCTCATTATCAACGGGTTACGACGCGCTCTAACGCTCGTTTATCGCCGCGATCCTGCTAGGCACTAATTAGATTTGGCTAGATTCATGTTAGCCCATTGATGATTTTGTGATAGACCCCTGATCGCCCCCCCTGTCAGCGGGCGAACTCAGAGCCCCTTCACACGCTGTTGTTGGCCGGTTGGTTCAGCCAATTGCGGGTGAAACAGTCAAATTGCGATACCATTAATCCACTAGGGGACACCATTCATGTTTTCTTCCTGATGATCACGATGCAAACAATCAATGCAAACAAGAGGCCGATAACCCACCAATAGCTGGCCGAGCCGACAGCTTGAGGGGGCGTGGAAACCACAGCCGGCGGCAATGACCGTTTAGCGGGACGGACCGGGGCTGTGACCGGGTCCTGGGAATCTGCTGGACGCGGCAGGGGAGCGAATGATGGCGCTCCTTCAGGAGCAATGACTTGGTCGAATTTCTGCGCCTTTAACGCCGCTTGATTCAACTCCCAGAACTGTCTGGCTGCTGCAATACACACAGCCGAATTACCCTTCAGATTACGGTTCGCCCATACCTTAACCTCCGCCGGGAACTCGGGGGAGTTCATCAGAAGTCTGCCCACCAACAGGGCCGCCGCGGCGGATTGTCCATAGTCTGTCTCTCCCTCCCCCCAAAGTCGAGGAATCATCTCATCTCCCTTGTAGAGAGCCGGAGCCAATCTTTCGACAAGGTTGGGCGAACCGGAATCTTCGATGGCACGGCGGGCGCTCACCAACTTGCCCTCCGTTTCAAGATACTTTCCGACAATTTTCTCCACAGTGGGACCGTGGTTAATGCGGAGCAGTGTCACGATATAACCACGTTGTATAAGTTGGGCTGTCAACTCTGCCTCTCGGCCCTTGGGTATATTTTCCTTGATTCGTTCTTCAAGGGGAAGCGAACTAAAATGCATGGCCAATCTTTCCGCAGATTCCTCACTATGCACCAAAGATGCCCCAAGAAAACAACTAACTAACACAAATCGAATATTCATCGAATGATTCCTCCTGCCTTATCGTTTGCATTTTGCCAATCCTCCTGCCGCATCCACTGGCCATAGACCCAAGGCAGCCCATCAGAATCTGGTGTGCCTGACTGCATCAGAGCGTGATTTGGATCAGGCTTGTATTTGAAAGGGGAGGCCCCTGGGTAGATTGGAGCATTTCCGTTTGGCTGGTCCTGATTAACTACGGTGGAGAATGGTGGCTGATGGTGGCCGGAACTTCCAGGCTCATTATCTTT
>JBAXOP010000594.1:0-2319 GCA_037133195.1 Verrucomicrobiota bacterium
TACGCGTATTGCATGTTAGGAACTTGGGAACGGCAAGCAAAATAGGCGAATTATCTCAAATTCGGTAATTTTCTCACAGTACTAGGACTTTTTCTTTATCCCCCAATCCGAGGATAGTGCTGCCGCCATCCTTGAAAAATCCATCCATCGCCTGGCCTCGGCATGAAAGTTAGCAACTCGCTTAGCACCGCCACCAATGCCGAGGTCAAATATGCGCTCATCCGCCTGCAGGGCTGCGTCGGCGGGGTCAAGGCCGCCGCCACCGTGAAGTCGGCCCTCGCCGCCACCGATTAAAGCGAGCAACTCGCCGCCGCCATGACCCTCGCCTCATGGCCTGACGATGCCATGTTTGACCGGCTCATCGACTATCTCGGCACGCTCGGCGACGCCCCATCGCGGGCGCTCGTGTTTGATGCCCGCGTCCGCTTCGTCGCCAACCCGAACCGGACGCGCTCCCCGGAAGCCAACGTCAAACTCTGGAATCTGCTCGCCAGCACCGCCAAATCACCCGCCAAATCACCAGCCGAAAACACCCGGGTCGACCGCGCCCGCGCCGCCTATAAAAAGTGATCAAGCATGCTGCAAGGCGGCATGTTCTTCTATATCTACTATTTTGAGCAACCATCAAAGCTACGAAGGCAGACGTTGAAGCAGGAACCGCCATTGCCCGTGATAAAAAACCAATGGCATCACATCATCGAGCTTGCCTGATGACATAGCAAAGGTCGTTGCGAGCAGCGAACCATATTTTTCAAATGGAGTGCCTGCCGTTGACGACACATCTAAAATGCTCGGAGACCGATACACCTTGCCGCCCCATCCTTCAGCGAAGCTAGCCGCTGGCATGGCGGCTAAATCTGCCTCGGCATTCTTGATGTCATCAGCCAACACAAACAGTTCCCGTATGTTCTCTATTGGGCGCTCCTTGATTTCGCTCATTCTGGCAAGGAACTGGTCAAGTTGACTTAAAATCGCTTTGTTTTGTTCCTCCAGTTTGATCGATTTGAGATAGGCATCCGTGACCGACTTTGGGACATAGAGTTCTGATTCACTCCCTCCGCGAAGCAGGCATCCAAAATCGTCGGACTTCAAAGCGGTCGGTCGCCGCAATGTTCCCCCTTCAAATCTCACTCGCCGATCCAACTCTTGACCGTTCTCAGCAATCAATGACTTGTCTAAGCGGTCGATCACGAAGGTGGTCATGTGACCAAACACCAAGTTCAAATCGTAGTTGATTCGTTGCTGCGTCCCGGGCAGCAGCGATTTATCGGCAAAATGGAGCTTCCACTGACGCCCTCCAGCAACAAGATCACGGCACATTTTGGAAGTTGGTTCAGGAGTAGTTGCGACACCAGGAGGTTGTGCGGTTTTTTGATCCGATTGACCTCCAACAATCGGGTTGCCTGACCGTGATGAATGTGGCAACAATGCATTATCGACACCTGAGCTTGATGCTCCACAGCGCAGGTGGATCACACACACCAAGGCCAGTAAAGCGACGAGTAAGCCGAGCAAGATAAAGGTTTTTTTCATGGCGTGCCTCCCGGTGAAAATCGAGGTTTTGCATTCGGCTCCGCTGGCCGACATTCCAGATATTTGGTAAGAAACGCGCCTTCGTGCAGCATTGGTAGTGGCGTAAGAAAGGTATCTGTGCCCATACGATCACAAGGGTTGCCATCCAATTGTAGTGCCCAGACGAAAGGGGTAACGTCAGCGTCAACGTGCAAGTATGGGCTCCAATGTTCAGGAAAAGCCGCCATCTTGTCAGCCGATCCAGCACTCACACCTTTTAGCAGCAAGACACCAGTTGAGCTGAAGGTGGCTTGTCCAGCGTGTTCTCCAGGGGTCATCCTGGATCTCATGTCGTAATAGGCGTCTGGATGCATGTTCGTGTTAATGGCTTCAGGGTCACGCCATATCCGTGGACTGAACAAGCGATCAGGGTTTTGAAGTGGAGAAACCTCTAACGATGAAGGCATTCGTGGGCACTCAGCAAACCACGCCTTCCCCGCTGGGCGGTCCCTGCAATCGAGCATCAACAAGTAGGTCGCTCCTCTGATGGTGCCGACTTCCTGTTTGATGCCGTAATGGCCTTCGGGCTCGGCTTTCAGTTCTACGTATTGATTCCCGGTTTCATTGTGCGTGATGTTCTGGAATTCGATGTTGGTGCCGACGACCGCAGACCAGCCCGTCACAGGCCCTAGTCCCCAATAATCCCATGTGGGATCCGAAGTATTGGATGGTGCTGAGGCGATTTCGGGTTTGGAAAAGTCACCGTTGACAATGCATTGCTGGCCGATCGGGCCAGTGGGTGGGGTG
>JBAXOP010000595.1:0-2285 GCA_037133195.1 Verrucomicrobiota bacterium
CGAAAGAGGGTTCGGCAGGATGCCGCACCCAGCCGGCAGGATGCCGGCGCTCCCCGTCGGTCGATGTGGAAGCCGCTGTGCGAGGCGAGAGCAGGTCGGCGAGGCGGCTGGGGATGGGGTGTTTGCCGCCACATCAGGGAGCGCACGCGTTTCACCAGATCGTTGCTACGAGGCGTGCTTTGCGGATCAAACGGTCCTTGGTCACCAAGGGCAGCCCGAGGCGCCTAGCAGTGGCGACGATCACCCGATCAAAGGGGTCGGACTGCGGCAGCCCTAATGTCATCGCCTCCCACGCGGTCTCCGCATCCAAAGGCACGACGGTCACCCGTGACGCGAGATCGGCGATGGCCTTGGCACCATCGTCGTTGAAGACCCGCAATCTTCCCTTGGAGACCAACATGGCGAGTTCCAGCAAACTCAAGGCGCTCACGCCGAGGTCCTCGCGGGCAAGATCGCAGAGGGCTTGCCGCGCTGCCTTGCCCAGTCTCGAGCTGTTCTCCGCCGCCCAAACCAGGGCGTGGGTATCCAAGATGAGTTTCATAGTGACGGATTCCAGGCGGTTTCCGGCAGTGTCGGAGCGCATAGGTCGGCGTTGGTTTCGATGAAGGTTCCCCGCATCGAGCCAAGCAGATTGCGCTCTGGCGGAGACTCCGCCAAGATCACGAGGTTGCCCTCGCGGGTCTTGACCACCACCCGTTCGCCGAGCAACGCCGCACGCTTCACTTTGGGGAATTCACGCAGGAGAGTGCTGACATTCGTTTGCATGTCAAATAGTTTGACTGATATGAGCGCCGTGTCAAGAAATCTTCCACGACAGAAAATCAAGGCCCTGCCCGAGCCGCGGCCCTTGGAAAACCGCATCCCCCTGTGGAGCGATTGGCGCGTGCTCACCGCCCTCATCTCCCTGCTCGCCATCTTCTGGACCGGCCGCAAACTCAGCGGCGCGTTCTAGCAATACTTCGTGGAAGCACCGCACCTGAAAAGCGATGGTGAATGGGGAGCGCCGGCATCCTGCCGGCTGGGTGCGGCATCCTGCCGAACCCTCTTTCGAGGAGGCGCGGCGAATGAACCTCCCTCAGAACCGGACGGGCGAATTTCTCGCGTCCGCGAAATACCTCACCTTAAATCCTCATCCATCCGCATGAACATTCGGAACGCCTCGCATTCCCTCTCCTCAAACACAAACCGCCGGTCCACCACCCGCGAACGCACCGGGCGCTTGCACCCTACAGCAAAACAGCCCCCGGAGGAGGAGGCTGCTGACTCGCATGGACTGCACGGAGTGAAGTCAAATTCATTGGCAAACCACCGGCTTCGTAGCCGAATCTTTCCAACCCGCCTGCCAGCGTGACCTGCGCATGTGGCAACCATGCCACTGGAAACCGCACAATCCAAAAAAATCTCTACTATCTATCTGTCACCAAGTAATGATGCGTTTCTGTTTTTCGTCGCCACCGGCCATCGCACCGCCAACGTAGGTCTGGAACAATTCTGGCGTGTAGTTCCCCTGCTCACAGAGACGGGTACTTGGGCAATACAGTCGGGAAGTGAGGTGCGGCATCAAGGCTCTTGCGATGCGATCACATGGTCATACCGATGAGTCGGATTGGGTCGCCCCGGACTCAGACAACGCCATGCCAGCGGAGTTGCCGTAATACACCCTTGGCTTGCCGCGGCTACCACCTCGCGCACAATTTCCTCCAGGGTATCCGGCTCCATCTGGACGCGAGCGTTGAGGGTCAACCGGGCTGTGACGCCGGTCCCTGCCAAACCACGAATGCTGAGCGTGTCACCTTTGCCGGTCAGGTTGCCTATCAGAAAACTATCGCCAGATTCTATCATGAGTTTGACGTGACCGACCGATGCGCCCATGTTGTCAAAACTTTGGCTCAAACCCATCAAGAGCCTTTCGGCAAAAAGGTTCCATTCCGTCTGCTCCCCACGCAGCATGAAGGTGGCATTCAGCCACCCTAGGACGGCCTCGCCTTGCGCGTAAATATCGTAATCCACTTCGGCAATGCGCCGTCCGGGTTCGGATTGCGAGGTGACCGCATCCAGCCACGCATCCAGCCCGTCCCCTGACTTGGCACTAATGGTGGAGTTCTCCACACCGGGAAAGGCCTCAGCCAGCCGGGTCTTGAGCGACTCAAGATCGGAAGCGGTCAGAAGATCCGACTTGCTAATGACAATGAGGTCGGCTTCTTCCATCTGTTTACGCAGGATGTATGCCGCGCTGGGATGCAATCCAGAGGTGCCGCCATCCAGGATGTCGGCGAGCCGCAAGG
>JBAXOP010000596.1:0-2283 GCA_037133195.1 Verrucomicrobiota bacterium
ACGGGAGTTCGGATTTGCGGATGGCACCGCCGACTTCGACGTCGTACTCGATTTGCACCCTGGGCTTGCGGGGTAGGAGTTTCTGGGAGCTTTTGGATGGTTTGGGCATGGTGTTGGTGTTGTTGTTGGTTGATTAGAATTCGATGGTTATGTTTTCCATCCGAGAACATCTTGAATTGAGGGGGAGCCGGAGAGGTTGAATTCGCTGACAATTTCCTTGAAATTCATGGTAGCGACGCGTTGAGCCCGCTCCAGCATGATAGGGACCGGGCTGGTGGGCTCATGTTTGTTGTAGAACAGGATGATTTTGGCGAGTGTTTTGACCACATCTTCGCGGCTATTGATTTGATCCGGGTTAGGATTTGCCGATGGATTGGCGGTGTTGCCTTGCGGCGAGCCGCCCTCGATCCCCTCAAGTGCGACGCTGCTAAACGCCGAGAGGATTTCGGCGATTTCCGCTAGCCTGGGTTTGAGCGTTTTGAAACTTAGGCGAAAGCTAACAAAGTGGTCTTTGACGGTGAGAGCCAAGCGAGTCATGGACTCCTGCAACTCATTCAATTGAGTGGCAAGATCGTCATAGAAAGTGGGTTTATCCTTGATGGTTTCCGCCAGTGCCAGTTCGATGGTTTTGAGTTCTTCCGGGCCGGCTTTTTTTGCGGCAAGCCATGCGGCGAACGTGTGTTTGCCCAATTGTTTGCCATCCGCAATGATGAGCGGCCCTAGCGAATTGGCAAAATCAGCACTCTCCAGCTTGCCCAAGCAGTCTTGGCGGAATTCGTAGTCGCCCTCGCTTTCGGCGGGGTGAATCGCATCCCATTGCCGTGCTAACAGGACATTGACAAAATCCAGCCCCTCCGCCAAGCCTGCCATGCCCTCGAGATGGCCTTGGGTGAGTGTCAGCAGATAGAGCATGTCCAGATGCTTGGTCTGGCGGAACAAGTCCACCAGTTGCTCTTGCAATTGCGACCATGCCAGATAGCCTGATGGACCGGAGGAGGCGAGTTGTTGTCCATCGACAAAGGATTCGACAGCGATGCCCAAGCCAGCGTTGACCAAGCGGGCAAATTGGACCTCATAGCCCATGTCTTCGTACAGGTTGTCACCGCATGGAGCTTCCTGCGAGACCGGGGCCAAAATGACAGACAAATTACTCACAGTTGTTACGAACAAAAAACAGATGGTGGGGGGGGGGCGTCAAGGAAATAAAACGGCGGGTCGTTACTTTTTGCGGAAAATTTTTCCAAGCAATGAGCTGAGGGTGCTTTGGCCGGGGCCGTCGGAGCCGCAGTCGCCGAGTTTAGGTATCAATTCGGGGGATTCGAGGAAGCTCTCGAGGACCATGCGGGTTTGCTCTTTGAGTTCATCCGGCACCTGATAGGGAATATCTGTGACCAGCGGAATTTCCTGGGCTTTGGCCTTGAGTCGGAAAAATTCCTCAGAAGGGAATTCGCCGGCTAGCAGATCCACCCAGGTTTGCTGTCGGCAGCGGACGGCCAGTAGGCTGTGGGACGTATCCATTTGGGCACGCATCAGGGTCTGCCAGATAGTGAGGGCTTCAGCTTCGGCCCCACCGTCGGTGACCCGGTAGCAAAATGTGTTTTTGGTGGAGCCATGCAGGTTTTGGTACTCGGTGAAGGCGTAAAACAGCCGGGCAAATCCATCGCCGCCCTCGCCAAAGCTGGCATGGTTGAGGAAAGTTTCGCGTTCCTCGCGGTTCCATGTTTGCGCTGAGAGGGGCACCAATGCGCGGGCCGCCTGGATCAGCCGATCCAAGCCGTGGGTCTGGGCTTGGGCCACGGCTTCACGGTCCTGGGCATGGCGACAATCGTCGGCTACCTGCTCTAGCGCCTCAAACACCGGCCCGGCTTTGGCTGGCAACCTTGATGTTAGGAAATGCGCGGCCGCCACCATCGGATAGGCAGCACGCCCGCCGCCGTCTGCCGAATGCCACAGCACTGCGAATATGACTCCGGTCTGGCCGGTCCACAGCAATTGATGGTCAAACGTCTCGATGCGGCTCTCCGGTGCCAGGTCACGCCATGCACCGCAGTCCAAGCGTCCGCTGATGCCTTCGTAGTAGAGGCGGCGTTTGAATTGGATCAGCGACGGGGTGGTTAGCCCGAGGTCTTCCATGTGGTCATTCCAACACGGGTGCTTACCGAACACCGCCAAGTGCAAGCGACTGTTGGTTTCCTGAAAGACAGACTCGGTGTTTTCGTTGAGCATGGCAGTCTATTTTTTGGGTTCAAAGTCACCCCGCTTAGGCCAATTTTTGAGCAGATC
>JBAXOP010000597.1:0-2278 GCA_037133195.1 Verrucomicrobiota bacterium
CTTGGGTACCTTGGGATCGACCACGATCCCGATCTGAACGAGCGCCTCAGCCGCGCACGTCCCGTCGTCGTTGCTGCGTACAAAAACTGAAAAGAGCATGAGGCAGGCTGGCAAGGGCTCTGTCTTTTCGTCCTCGGTGGGCATCTTCGCCAAAATACAGAACGACACATCTGATTTGGACTTCGGTCTGCCGCGTTTGCGTGCCACGAATTTGACCAGCTTCCGGGATTTGATCCACTTCCGGACGGTCTCGTGTTTCACGTCACAATCCATTCTCGCAAGGCCGTCTCGTATCTCCATTATGCTGGTTCCGTTCAGCAGTTCGTTGGTGATCCACGCGGTGTGTGCATCGAGTTTCGATTTCTTCATAGTTGGAATTTACCGGTTAAATCCAACCATGCCAATGCCAAAGTTGGAATTTATTTATTAAATCCTACTTTGCGACCTGCTTGGTCAGCAGTTCCGAGTTCGCGGCGCATTGCTCCATGTGAGCGGAGCAACGGTGCGCAGGAAGCGCTGTGCCTGGCGCTGATGCTTTGCCAGGTCAGATGCATCTTGGGGTGTCGGGTGCCCCCGACTCCAGAGGGAACCGCCGAACGGGCGGGAGGCTGGATAAGCCTCTGCCTGCGCATTCGTAGCAGCCCCCGGAGGGCAAGGATTATCCGCGCGCAATCCCTAACATTATGTTAGGGATTGTGCGCGGATATGCTTGCAGTAGTAGCACTACTGGAAATTTGGTGGCGTTTAAGCCCCATTTTGGCTTGACTTGTTTTGACTTCATTCAAGAATCCGCCCAAAGCAAGCATGCCAAAAATCAAAGGAAAGCGCAATGTAGCAACGCCCAATGCGGTCAAACATGGGCTAGAAACCCACTGGTTGCATCTGCTCCATTCCAAGCAAAGCAAGGAGCGGCAGAAGATAGTATTTGTCGCGCACGAAGTCGTGGACGATACCGACTACCCAACCTTTCGATCCGATTTAACCCAGTTGGGACACGGTCGCAACTGGATTGTCCGTGACGGCAATCTCGAACTGACCGAGGGCGACACCTGGATCGCTGAGACGATGGAGATTATGACCGACTGCACGTGGTATCACCAACGTCAGCGCAACTCGAATAAGGATGGGGAAATCAGGATCCGCTATACTCCTCGGAAGGTGAAGGATCGCGAAAAAATGGGACCGACCGACAAGCAGGAACGGCGGCAGACGGATCTGATGAGAGAGACGATCGATCTGCGTCCGGATCATTCCAGGGTTTTGCAATATCTGGTTGAAGCGGGGCGCAAGAATGAACTGATTCCGGTTTTGGCAGAAATCCAGGCGGAGGAGATTCGGTTGTTTGAGGAAATTCACCCTAATCGGCAGGTTAAGTCGGACGGGGAGCATACCGATTCGGGGCAATACCACTTTGACCACTGGCACAGCGGCATCAAAGAGGTGGAGGTGGACGACCATGGGGCGATGATTGCTGCCGGGCTCAAAGGCGAGGAAATCCTTGAGATTGGCGAGAAGATGAAAATTCGGGTGCGCCATGTGTTCCGGAGCTACGGAGTCGGTGACGGCATGGCGAGCTTTGACCGCCACCGCAGCGCACTGGAGGACAGTGGCAATGACGCCAAGCGCATCATGGGTTATACCTTTGAAAGGCTCGCTGGGAACACCGAGTCGGCGCAGAAGCAGAATCATGGGGAATATCCCCGAGACTTGAGGCTGTGGCGGGCAATTGACCAATTCGTGGACCGGAAACTGCGGGAGCTGGACCCGACGCTATGCGATAAGGCCCGCATACAATACGCCGACTGGATCGAGGCGGGTTATGACCTCGGAAAACTTGGAATCAAGGAGGAAACAGCCGAACAGTCGAAACACAAGCGTCGGAAGACGGAGCTTGAGGATCTGCGTGCCGCCATGAGTGGCGACGTGCTGAAGGTGGCTGACAGGTTCAATGAATTGCATGAAAAGGTGCATGAAATGGAGCAGGCAGCGGCAAAGCAGGAGAAGGAATTAAAGGGATTGCGTCGCCTGGCTGATCTTGTGCGGCAGTTTTTTGACAGACTGGTATCGGTTAATAAAAGGGATGCGATGCTCAAAGCAGTGGGCCAAAATGCACGGGATCTTTTTCGCAAGATCGGCAAAGTAGTCGGCCGGGAAGTGCCGGAACTCGAAAAGGACGGGCCGAAGAAGTGATTTGTTACTCTCCTCGGGCATGATGCGGGCATGCGGTGCAAAGCCATGCGGGATGATGGGGATCATTCCCCCGGCGGTTCAGAATCAT
>JBAXOP010000598.1:0-2277 GCA_037133195.1 Verrucomicrobiota bacterium
GACCCGACTGACACTGCCACGTTGATCTAGGTATTCTGAATAAATCTGCATAACGCCGATGTGCAGCCATGACACCCGCGCCCCAAATCTCCGCTAACTCTCTTACTCCCTCGCGGGTGGCATTGGCTGGCACGTCTTGTTCTGGTTCTTCTCGGCTGCCGTTCTCATCGGGTCGAGTTGTCTCATGGTTTTCTTGTGGTGCGGCCTCGGCGGTGGCGACAAAGCTATCCATCGAAAAATACGGCAAAATCTCCATCTATTACACCGACCCAGGACAAGAGCACGACGATAGCCAAAGATTCTTGCGCGAATGCGAAACGTGGTTTGGACAGCCAATAACGACTCTCAGAAATCCCGAATACAGGGACGCGATGCACGTCTGCGAAACCGTCCGCTATCTGTCATCGCCCCAGGGTGCGCCATGCACAGGGATGATGAAGAAAATTCCGGCGGGAAGGGTGTGGCAAATGGGAGACGTTGAAATATTCGGATACACCGTTGATGAACTGGACCGTTTGGAACTATGGAAGCGGGAGAATGACGAGCGAATCATCGAATGCCCATTGATCGAGCAAGGGGTGACAACAGATCGGTGCTTCAGCTTGTTGATGGACGCCGGAATTGAGTTGCCAATGATGTATCGCTTGGGATTCCGAAACAACAACTGCATTGGATGCGTCAAGGCCAGAGACAGCGTGGACTACTGGAAGCGAGTCAGAAAGCACTTCCCTGCCAATTTTGAGCGCGTGGCAAAGCTGGAAAAGGAACTCGGCTACGCAATAAACCGCGTGACACGCGACGGGGTAAAAATTCGCGTCCCTCTCTACGACCTTCCCGAAGGCGACCCAACCGGACCTGACCCCAAAATATCGTGCGGCCTATTCTGTATGAGCGAGGCCGATGATTCTATGCACCAGAACGTCAAAGTGCATCCGCGGGCGCGTTTGAATCAGTTGATGAAGAGTGACTGTAGAGCTTATGCCCGTCGGATGGCACGTCTTGTTCGCCTTTCTTCATTATCTATGGAATCGAGATTGGGCCAGCTACAACGCGGTAGAAACGCTTCGCATTCTGAGTGGTAGACTGTGAATCATACCAAATCTGAGTGGGTTGAGATAGAGTGCAGTTCGCGACGTTGATCCATCCGCTGGCATTATTTAGGTCGGTCGTCGCCTGTATGCCGTAGGTCTGGCCGATCACCCCGTCAATCGTTAATCCGGCATAGGTGGCTAGACTCACGCCCGCTGGGTTCACGGTCAAATCGGCTACAGCGCTGGTCTTGGTGGCGCTGGAGGCATCAGTCACTGTGACTGTGTAGGAACCGGCGTCAGTAGTTTGAACGCTTGGTAACGTAAACGTGATACCAGTGGCACCTTCGACCGGACTGCCGTCCTTTAGCCATTGATAGGTATATGGCGGAGATCCGTTATGTGCAGCGACCGAGAATGTAACCGACTTGCCCCAGTATCCGACCTGGCTAAGTGGCTGGGTAGTGATGCCGAGACTGGTGGACATCAGGCTGACATTGTCCACCAAGGGGCAGTAATAGCCGTAAACTCCTCCTGAATTGAACTGGAGAATGTAGTCCCCCACCGCGAGATCGACGGTCGCCCCGCGTTTGATCCAGATGCCGTTGTCTTCCTCGGTCTGGATTTGACCGCTGGAATATACCGCTTGTCCAGATGCGTTAGAGATGATTTGCACGTCATAGGGGTTCACGGGAATTCCCCCGACCCGGTTTTGGCTGCTTCGGCAGTTCTCGAACCACGACAAATCGTATTTCCCAGCGGTGGCTACTGTCACGGTTTGCGTCAACGTGCCTGAACCGAAAACCACATATTGGGCGCCGCTTTCTGGAGAAACGTAGTAGTGGCCGCCCTCGTTCGGGTCGCCAGGAGCACCGTGAATTATGGTGGTCCATGACGTCCCGGTCCACCCGGTTGGTTTGATTAATTGCAGTGCCGGTACTGAGGAAATCGCCGGAGCCTCGAAATCGCCATTGAAAACGAGATTGGTTTGGGCGCTGCAAAGCGGCATCGTCATAAGGGATACCGCTGAGACGAAAATGCTGGTGTTGAGTTTGCGGCTGACGGCCTTGTTGATACAGGTGACGGAGTTCATTATTTTGCTATGAATTTGCTTGTGACGTGAAGGCCGTTGGAAGAGCCGGTGGCCGGACCGGATGGGTAGAAAAAGAGGAGTTGATTGATTATCTTGAGGCGAACAGTGTAATTAGTCCGGACGGGAGGGTGTCTTGATTCACCCCGGCTTGGCAAG
>JBAXOP010000599.1:0-2271 GCA_037133195.1 Verrucomicrobiota bacterium
GGATGAAGCCGTGTATCTCGAGGTCCGTGGCGGTACGGACAAACTCATCGACCCCGGAGACATTATTGACCTCACGGTGCCCGGCATTGAAAACTTCATCGTTGGACCGAAGCCGGTGAAGAATTACGAGATTACCGTGAATGCTCGTGACCGCATTCTCGATCACCAACTCGTTACCTTTGAGGAGGTCGTGCGTATCGCGTTCCCAGGCGTTAGCGACCCGAATATCCGCTTCTCGATGACATTCCGTCATGCTGAATCGAACCCCCACGCTGGTGACCTCGGTCCCGGGGGTGCCGTCGAAGTCAAACCGAAAGGGACCATTTTCAATGTCACAAAAACTGTTCAGTCATAATCCCGACCTCAAAAAGCTTCGGGAGGAGGGTTACTTCGTCCAGATTGTTGGTGGCCTGCTGCTCATGCGGGAGGTGCCCTACGTCAACTCGCAGCGCCAGGTGAAGACCGGCACACTCATCTCCAGCCTCACCATGGCGGGGGATGAGACTCGGCCTCCAGATACCCACGTCATGCATTGGGATGGGGAATACCCGTGCAACCTGGATGGCACCCCGATCCAGGAAATCTCCAATCAGACAGGGCCGATGGATATGGGCCACGGTGTGACTGCGCAATACGCTTTTTCCTCCAAGCCCGTGGAGACCGGTAAATATGCCGACTACTACCACAAGATAACAACCTACTGTAGCATCCTGTCGGGGCCGGCAGCTGTTCTGGATCCGAAAGCAAATCCGCGGGTGTTCCGAGCGCCCGAGGATGAAGAGGAGAGCGTCTTCGAGTATACGGAGACAGCCTCGGACCGGGTGGGCATCGGTGCGCTGACGGAGCTGCTGACCAAGGACACAGTGGCGATCATCGGCTTGGGTGGCACTGGGTCGTATATACTAGACCTCATTGCCAAGACGCCGGTGCGTGAAATTCGCATTTTCGATGCCGATGAGTTCCTACAGCACAACGCGTTTCGCGCCCCCGGCGCAGCCTCTATCGAAGAGCTCCGCGAGGCACCGAAGAAGGTCGATTACTTCAAGGCCATTTACTCCAAGATGCATCGTAAGATCGTGGCCCAGGCGGTGCCCCTGAAAGCGGATAACCTCCACCTGCTCGGCGGCATCACCTTTGCGTTCATTAGTATGGACGCCGGCGAAGACAAGTTCGCTGTTGTCAAGAAGCTCGAGGCCTTGAGCGTCAGCTTCATTGATGTCGGTATGGGTCTGGAACTCGTCGATGGTTCGCTCGGCGGCATCCTTCGGGTGACGGCGAGCACACCGGAAAAGCGGGAACACGTTCATCAAGGATGCGTGTCTTTTGTTGGTGGAGGCGAGGAGGACATCTACTCCTCCAACATCCAAGTGGCCGACCTGAACGCCCTTAATGCGATCCTGGCGGTGATTAAATGGAAGAAGATTCGCGGCTTCTACCGGGACTTGGAAAACGAGCACCACGCCACCTACACGACAGACGGTGGCATGTTGCTGAACAGTGAGCAGGGATGATGCGATACACCATTCTCAAGCACCAGTTCGTCACGAACATGCCGGATCGTCTTGATCCGGGAGTGCTCTACATTTCTATCGAATATGCCACGGCCGCGCATCTGTGTTGCTGCGGCTGTGGCGTGGAGGTGGTGACCCCACTCACACCGACGGACTGGAAGATGACGTTTGACGGCGAGACTATTTCCCTATGGCCATCAGTCGGAAATTGGAATGATGTAGCGCGTCGCGCTAATCTCGGGGAATCTGAGCGAGATAAAATGTGGAGATTAGATGTTATTTTGTGCGCTTGGGAGGTGGGTTTTCGATTTGGGAGCGGGAGCTGTGGGCCAAAAAGAAGGCTCCGCAGAGGGCTTGGAGGGCCTCGTGCGGAGCCCTGTGTTTTCAGGCGTTGGTGGTTTTCGCGATGGCGGCGGGGACTTGGCCAAGGGCGCTGTGGATGTGATCCGGATGGATGGTGGTGGCACCACACCGGGCGGCACCGAGCCAGGCGGCTTGGGCCAGGAGGTTGAGGGTGCGGGGGTTGCCCTGGCTGGCCTCGGCGAGCAGATCGATGGCAGCGGCTTCAAAGATGTCGCGTTCCAATCCGGCGCGGCTGACCTGCCAGTTGAGGTATGGGGCAATGTCCTGCCGGGCCAATGGGGCGAGCACGGCGGTGGCGCTGATGCGCGTGAAGAGGGCTCGCTGGACGGAGAGACGGAGACAGCCAAGGAGGTATTCGTCGCCCGCAAGGATGAGGGCGAAGGCACTGCGCATGCGG
>JBAXOP010000600.1:0-2258 GCA_037133195.1 Verrucomicrobiota bacterium
GAGTATGCGTGGATCGCCCGGAATTGCGCGGCATCCTTGACCGTCCCAAACTCGGTGATGTTGAAGGCACCGTTCGGATCGAGTTCAACGCGCAGCATGTCGTAAATACCAACGTGGGTGACCACCGCGCGGGCCAGGTCCGGGTGCTGGGTGAGGAAAGCACCCATCAACAGGCCGCCGTTACTGCCGCCTTGAACGGCGAGTTTTTCCGGGCGGGTGTATCCGCGCTCGATGAGGTGGCGGGCGCAGGCGGCAAAGTCGTCGAAGACATTTTGCTTACGAGTGAGGTTACCAGCCAGGTGCCATTGCTCGCCATATTCGCCACCGCCACGTAGATTGGCAATGACCGCTACCCCGCCATGATCGAACCACAGCCGCTCCGAGAAATTGAAGCCCGGCCGCAGGCTGATGCCATAGCCGCCGTAACCGGTGAGCAACGTCGGGTTATTGCCATTGAGCAGGGTGCCTTTGCGCCGCAAGATATTCACCGGAATTTTTGTGCCATCTTTGCTCACGGCAAACTCACGCACGGCTTCAATGTCGCTGAAGTCCACTGGAGAGGTGCTGAATAACGCCGTTTTCATTAGGGCAGCAGCACCGTTGGCGGCTGCTGGATCGTAGCGCATCCAGGCGGACGGTTCGGTGTAGCTAGTCTCACGGAACATCACGCGGTCATCGTCCGGGCGGTCCTCCAGCGCGAGGAGTTGGTCAACGCCGGAGGTATCTGGAAGAGCCACCTCGCCGAGGGGGTTTCCTGCCAAATCAAATAGCCGAATACGCGACGGACCGCCGATCAGATCAGTGACGAACAAGCGGGAAGCGGTGGGTGTAAGATGCTCGATGACTGCCTCGCTTTCCGGCACGATGAGTGCGGCGTCATGCAGAGATTGGCTACCATCCAGCGCCAAACGCAGAATTTTTCCACGCGGCGCATCCTTCACAGAACGCAAATATAGAGTGGTGCCGTCACAGCCAAACGCGATTTGCTTGATCTCATCCTCAAAACACGTGATCTGCCGCCATGACGTGGCTTGCGCGTCACGCAAATCGTGAAGGTAGTGGGCGAATTCTCCGCCGTCGCCATTGGCTACCCGGGCCATCAACCAACGATTGTCGCGAGACGTGTGCAGGTCGATTTCGGCAATGCGCGGAAAATCCCGCCCGGCTGCGTAAGTATCGCTGAGGACCGGTGTGCCAAGTTTATGACAAAAAATCTGTTGGTAAAAATTCAGGTCGGCCGCGGGTTTTTCGCCGGCCAGCGGGTAGCGGGTATAAAAGATACTCTTGCTATCCGGGCACCACGCCGCGCTGCCGCCGCCCGTCGGGTATTGCACACGGCTGATATGCTCGGCCAAGCGCTCACCGGTGTCGGTTCGATAAAAATACAGAGTGCCCTCCTCACTGCCATGCTCAGAGAGCGATACCGCCAGCAGCTTGCCATCCGGTGAGGGCACATACCAGTCCATCGTCACCTGCCCTTTTGGCTCAATTTCATTCGGGTCGAGCACGGTTTTTTCTGACGCCAGATCATCTGCCGACGTCAGTGTGACGAGCAGACGTTGTTGCTTTGGCGGCTGGAATTTAAGCGCGAACAGACGGCCCGGGCGCGTCATCAGACTGCTGTGTGAAGGCGTGTCTTTAGCAAAGAGCGCGGTCAGGCGTGCGGCGATGGCGGCCCGCTCTGGCAAGCCGTCGAGGTGGCTACGGGTGAGGCGGTTTTGCGCATGGGTCCAGTCTTTCACCGCGGGGGTTGCGCTTTCTTCCAGCCAGCGATAGTCATCGCTCACCGCCACACCGTGATAGGTATCACTCACCGCCTGCTTGGCGCTCATGGGATACTCGGGGGCGGCGGATGACTGGGGGGTGGACATGGCGAGGGTCAATACGAGGGATGCCGAAAGGCGGTGGTTCATAACGAATTGTGGTGACGCGAAAATGCGCCAAACCCACCGCCCACGCCATCTAATTCTCTGCCATCACGAAGCCACGACCTTATTTGAGGACAAAATGTCCCCGCTCCCTACGCAGCCTTGTTCCCTCCCGGCCTGCGGATTGAAATCGGTCCAAACCCGCCCGGAGCGTTCTGCGCGGCATCCGACACGCTTGCCAGCACCGGGCGGGCATCTTCTTTTTGCTACGCCGCTGGTGGCGGCGCGGACGGGACGGTCAATACTGCTGACTTAGCACTGTGGGTTGTTTGAAAAGAGGCTCCGGGCAGGATGCCCGGGCCACGTGGCGCGGGCATCCTGCCCGCCGCC
>JBAXOP010000601.1:0-2257 GCA_037133195.1 Verrucomicrobiota bacterium
GAGGATCAAACTCAAGCGCCTATATCCGAAGCTTTAAATGTTACATGGTACTAGCAACAAATGAAAATGATTGCCCATCAATACCCACGCATGAACCCGCCAGCCATGGCTGCCGCACAGCTGCTCCAGCCACTGCAGGAACGACAGAGAGTCCTCCTGGCCCAGGAAAATACGTTTCCCGCCATCCCCTCGCGCCATGACGTGATACACAGCACCCGGATACTCAAATCTCAACTGTCTCGCCATGCATCACCTTCCATCCCTCCCACGATGCTGTCAATCGGTTAATTGTAATTTTGAAGGACTGACCCTATTGACGGAACTCTCTTTTCTAGCTCAAATGAGCCACGGAACTCAGCAATCAACCTCGAAACTGCTCTCTTTTCTGCGCCAGTCATCACAAAACAATTCCGCTTATTGAGAATATTTCGCTTGCCTTGTTGGCTGGGCAAGACAAAGTCGTCTAACAAGTGAGTTCGCGCACTTGTCTCCTCATAACACCAACTCGCCCCCTCGCAGCCTGGCTGCGAGGAGCTACCTCCACCCCCCCACCTAAAAAAAGCCACCCCGCCCAACGCGCTACTTGGCTGCCACCCAACCCATCTGACAAACCCATCCGCCCCGCTTCCCGGGGCCGCGTCGCCCATGCCGCCCGCCTTTCTTTTCCTCATCCGTCCATAAATCAGCCCGATACCACCCGTAAAACCACCAGACAAAACCGTCATCTAAATCTGCAAACACCATGAAACCGAAACTCGCAACCATCCGCATCCTCAGGGCGCGCGCCTTCCTCGCCGGCCTGGCGGGTCTGGCCATCGCCTTGCCCATCACCGCAAATGCCACGTCTTACGTTAAGGCAAACACGGCCACCATGAGCAATGCTTCGGACTGGTTGCCGACGACACCGTGGCCGCCCCTCACTACCGATACTTTGAGTTGGAATGCCAGTCCGATCTTGCTGGCGAACAATCTATCTTTGTCGCTAGGCATGGATTTCTCCGTGCTGAATCTCGACCTCAGGCCGAACGGAACCAACAATCCATCTCTCAAAATAGCAGCTGGCAACACCATCACTCTCAATAATTCGACAGCTGGTGGTAACGTCGTCAACCAATCCAATGGCGCTTGGAACACCACCCTCGGTTGCGACATCAAACTGGCCGGAACTATGCCCTTCAACATTCAGGGCAATATGGTGGTCAATGGCAACATCACGCAGGACACCACCCCCCGGATTCTGACCAAGACTGGCAGCGGCGCGCTGCTCTTCACCGGTGTCAACAGCTACACCGGCACGATCATCAGCAAGGGAATTTTGAGCCTCGGCCCCAGTGCCACTCTCGGTTCAACCACCGCAGGAGTCCTCACGTTGAGCGGGGGCCGGTCGGGCACCACCCTGGATTTGGGTGGCACCACCCAGACCATTGGTGGGGTGGTGAACTTTGGCAGTGGCGAGCTGCGCAACGGCACTCTGATCATCAATGCCAGTGGTAACTCCATTACCAAGTCCGGCTTGGTCAGCGCCAACCTGCAAGGAACTGGCAACCTCTTCTTGGACGACTCCGGCCTGTCCCTGATTCTTTCCGGAACCAACACCTACAGCGGCACCACGGTCGTCCAGGGAGGCACGCTGCTGGCCATCAAACCCGCGGCCCTGCCCAACGCCGGTGCCAGCGGTACCATCACGCTCAACAGTGCCAACAGCGCCACGCTTGCGGTTAGAGCCGGCGGCTCAGGCGAATGGAGTGCCACGGATATCAAAGGCCTTCTGGATAATGCAACCTTTACGGTCGTTGGAACTTCCGCCATTGGCTTGGGCATCGACACCACCGGCGGTGATTTCACCTACGGCAACGCCATTCCCGCCAAGGCCAACATGGGCCTGCTAAAACTCGGTTCTAACACGCTGACGCTCGCCGCCGCGAACCTTGACACGCGGCCGACTACCATTACCCGTGGCACGGTCAAGGTGGATAACACGGCCGGCGGCTCGCTTGCCAACACCTCCGCACTCACCTTCACTGGCGCTGGCGCTTTCAACTACAACACCGCGTCAACCTCACAAGGCCTCGGCGCGCTGACCTTCTCAGCTGGCGAGGGCACGGTGCAAATCACCCGCTCGGCAGACGCAGCCTTGACCTTTGCATCACTGGCCGCGCGCGCCGTGGGGGCCTCGGCGAACTTGTCGCTCAGCGGCGGCTCTCCCAGCGCCACCAATGGCTTTAATCTGACCGGAGCCGCGCTCGGGTTCATCAAC
>JBAXOP010000602.1:0-2250 GCA_037133195.1 Verrucomicrobiota bacterium
TGACCACGCCGGGCAGGGTGGTGAAGCCGGTGGTGTTGGTGTTGCCGCCCAGGAAGTATTCAATTCCGTTAGGCACACCGTCATGGTCGTGGTCTTGTGCCATCGTCTGGCCAGCGGTGCCGTTGGTGCTGGCCCAAGCGGCGTAGGACCCCGGCGCGGGTCCACTGACGTAGGAGATAATCACGATGCCTGACCCGCCGGCACCGCCAGCGCCGCCGAACTGCCCGGCACCACCACCACCACCACCGGTGTTATTCGCCCCAGCCGTCGCGTTGGAGGTTATAGTGCCGCCATTCCCGCCTCCGCCCGATCCGCCTGTTCCTATCGTCTCATCTCCAACGTTCCCGCCGAAGATTGCGCCGCCGCCCCCGCCCCCATAATAGACAGACGACCCGGTAATGGATGACAAAATCCCGACTCCGCCGTATCCGCCGTGGCCGATGCTGATGGCATTCACGGAAGCTCCACCGGCTCCACCCGCTCCGCCGCCTCCGCCGCCATTGTAATAGGTGCCGTTGTTGCCGCCGTTGCCGCCGGCGTTACCCAGGCCGGCCGGCCCGCCCACCATGCTGGTATAACATCCGCCGCCACCACCGGATCCAAGCGTAGGAGAGTTGGCCGGAGGCGAATTACCCTGAGTGATGCCACCGGCTCCGCCGTAAGCCGTGACGCTTCCGCTTCCGGTTATGGAACTCGAGCTGCCATTATTACCATTCCCGCCGCCGTTGCCTGTGCCACCAGCGCCAATCGCAATGGTATAGGACGAGGCAGTGACGGCCAAGGTGCCTCTCGCCACCTGACCTGCTCCTCCGCCACCGCTCGTGGTCGAACCGCCGCCGCCGCCGCCGCCAGCGACCAGGTATTGGACGCTGCCACCCACAGTAGCGGCAAACGTGCCGCCGATGGTAAAGGTATGGACGTTATAGGTAATTCCGCCGGTAGTGTAGGTGGTCAGGGTACCTCCGCTGGCCGCAACAGGTGGTGGCGGCGCGCTCACCGTCAGCGTACCCGCCACATACCCGATGGTGTAATTGGCTGTGCTGAATGTGCCGCCTGCCGCCGCGCTGGGCGTGATGGTGGAAGTGGAACCCAACGCATCCGTCGCCAGCAAGCCGCCGGCTCCGTAACTCAAGGTCACCGTGCCGACCGTCTCACTATTCTTCAAGCCGCTGGCGGTGAATGCGGTCGAGCCGGTCACCGGCGTGGTCTGGGTGGTGCCGTAGGTTTTACTTTGATTGTTAGCAGTGATGGTCAGCGCAGCCTTGCTCACGCTGTTGCCGCTGGCGGCAGTGGTCACATTCGCCGAAGTGACTCCGCTGCTGGAAAGCACGATGTTCTGGGAATTGTAGCTACCGGCGACCGGGGCGGTGGCGGCGAGGCGCACATAGACGGTGGTGGAGCCGATCGTGCCGGCAGAGCCGACGGTGGTGGTGCTGTCATAGCCACTGCCGGAGGCCAGGGAAACTTCAAAGCCAGTGGGCGCGGTCACCAAAATCCCGGCCTTCATATTGGCGCCGCCAACCGTGAAGGTTACCGGGCTGGAAGCCGTGCCATAGGTGCTGCTCAAGGCGGAGAGCGGTGAGCCGGTTGCAGCGATGGTGGACGTGCCGCCGGCAGGTATGTAACTGACATCACTGACGCCGTCCAAAGAGACATATTGGTTGTTATTTGAGGGCGCGACCCGGAAGCCGAGACTCAACGCACCAGCATTCAACGCTGTGGTGGTAAACGTAAAGTTCTTCCAAGTACCCGCGGTCTGGCCGCTTACATCACAAGCCTGGTCGTAGTATTGCGTGCCAATCTTGAAATATGCGACCCCTGTATTATTCGAGCCGCCCCAGGCGTTTGTAGCTTTCCCGAAATTGAACGTCACCGAAAGCGTATCTCCGACTGCAACGTTCGTGTTCAAGTTCTGTTCCGCACCGGCATTATTAAAGGTGAATCGCGTGAACTTACTTCCACCGTCGGCGGAGGAAGAAAAGGCCCCGGCAATGGGCACACTACCGATGAGCGTGTTGTCTAAGGACCAGTCTGTAAGTTTGACCCAGTTAGTCGTCTTATCAGTATTAGAACCGTATTCGGTCTCGAAGTTCCCATTTATCACGGGGATGATCGTCCCGTCAATGATGGAGAGCGCCATGGTGGCTTCCGCGCTGAAGAGGGCCGCATCGCGCACCTGGAACTTGAACGAGTCTGATACGGTATAACCCGGGCCCGCCGTGTATGTGAGTGTTCCGATATTGGCCACGG
>JBAXOP010000603.1:0-2238 GCA_037133195.1 Verrucomicrobiota bacterium
CTCGGCCAGCCCTTCGAGGGTAAGCTCACCGTGTTTTCCGAGGACGGTGTCACGCAGTTATGGACCGGACCCGTGAAACTGGCACCAGGAGGAGTTTACCGGCTGAAGGCAGGAAACGGAAACCCTCGCTCGGAACCCCGGTCCGGCTGAAAACCGTCTCGCGTGGCCGTTGATCTCATTGACCCCCATTTCCCCGCCTCGGGTCCGGTCACCGGCTCGTTCATGACCAAGGGACAGGCCTTTAATCATGATCTGAAAATCCACCGTGCCGTCTTGTCACAAAAATAGAAAATGAACACCAAAGAAAACCAAATCGTCCCGAACCGTCCAGTGTTAACAAACGATCGTTTGTCCTTCTTCAAAAACCGTTCCTTTTGGCTCGTGAGTCTTGCGGCTGTGTTGCTGGCGTTATGTGCTCCTGCCGGAACAGCGAAAGCCGCCGGGAAGGAACAGGCCGAACTGGATTCGCTGTTGGCGAAGGTTGACAAGCAACTCTTGGCCGACTGCCAGAACGACTTTCGTAGTTGGTTGGATGCTGGACTCTCCAATCGAACCGGCCCGTTCGTTCCTCTCCGCGTTGGCCCCAATGAATGGGGTTATCTCAAACGAACGATCGATGGCCGATTCGATGTCAACTTGCAGTGGAGCATGGCCGCCGGAGCAGCTTTTCCCTACTTCGATGGCACGTTGGTCTTCGGCGACTCCAAGTACCGTAAGGCCGCCCTGGAGATGGCTGATTTTTTTCTGACCATCCAGGAGAAGGAGGGATTCTGGGGATGCAAATATCTGGTTGCACCTGTTCGCGGAAGCGAAGGAGAGCGGTGGGAAATCATCAATCAAAGAAATTATCAGGAAAAGGACAAGGGCGAGATGTGTCGCTTCCAGGATTATTTTCAGACCGGGCCGTTCTACCTGATGTTGGCTGCTTACAAGCAAACCTCTGACGAGAAGTATCGCACATCTGCGATCCGGGCGGCGGATTATCTCCTGTTGATCCAGAATGACAATGGCACATGGCCGGATTATTGGACACAGGGTTACAAGCGAACCGGAAAGACGGTCACGTCAACTTCGGGAACGCTGGAGGGCTACTCTTACAATGACGGTGCCACCAGTGCTTCGATGCGCATTCTTCTCTGCGCCTACCGTCTGACCAAAGATCAGAAATATTTGGCCAAGTTCCCCCAACTGGGACAGTGGCTGTTTGATTCCCAATGGGGCAAAGGCAAGGTCCGGGGGTGGTGTCAGCAGTACGGCGTGGACGGCAAGCCCACGACTGCGCGCAACTTTGAGATGCCTCTGATTGAAGGTCGCGTTTTCAACCGCTTCATCAGCCAGATGGCCGGTTGGTTCTATATGGCCACGGGTGAAGAACGCTACATCAGGCGATCAAGGAGACGCACGATTGGATGAAATCGGTCGAGAAGCCGGGTCCTGACGGTGGTTGGGCTTACCAGTACACCCCCGACGGAGATTCCGTGTTCAGCGTGGGCTACCAGACCTACCGGCATGACGAGCCCGAGACGTGGCCCAAGGATTTTGGCAGACATAAGGGGGTCGAATTATTCAGCCGGGTAAAATCGCACCTTGGGTACAGCGAGGAATTATTGGCCCTCTGGGAAAACGGCGGCTTGGAAAAAACTCGCGCCGCATTTCGCGCAACAAAACAGAGTCCGACTGAGGTGAAATTAGCTGCTGCCCGCCGACTTGTTGACGAGAAGAATCTGGCCGTGGTGCGGCAGCGGTTTCTGAAGCAGTACATGGCAGGGGCCGGCGGCAAGACGTTTTTTGTGAGTCTTGAAGGCATGGCGCAGCTCGACTATCTGCTGAATTACGGCATCGCCACAGGCAAAATCCAACCCGAACAACTCGCCCCACGGAATGAGCCGATGTGGGCCAGTTCCCACGGCTATGGTGATGTGCGCGGCACACCGCTGACGGCGGACGACTGGGTTCCCGTCACGCCCATCAACCAGGAAAGTCCGTTTGAGATCGGCTGGTTTACGCGAGCATTCGGTGAGGACTTGTGGTCAGGCATTGCGCTAACTGCGGCTGGAAAATAAGCCGGGGCCACCCTCGTTCTGATCCTTGAGTTCAGGCGCAATACCAGTTCTCCAAGTATTTGTGCTGTCATTCGACCTCCAATTAGTTCCCGTCCGGTATCAAATTATCTCTACCGCTCAGAACATCTCTGGGGTCACCCGGGCTCGGTGAGTCGGAAAGTAGGCATCGTCAAGA
>JBAXOP010000604.1:0-2237 GCA_037133195.1 Verrucomicrobiota bacterium
AGAGCAAAAAAATAGCGGCTTGCCGCCGATTTTAACTTTTTTGTCCGGCACCCGTCGCGCCTGTCTCGCCGTTCACGCCCGTGATGGAAGTCACCGTCGCCGTGTGCGGGTTGCCGTCATAGTCCACCGTGTAGGGCGTCACCACCACGGTCGCCGTCGCCTTGTCGATCACGAAGTTGCCTGCAGGGTGCCCGCTGAGCGTGTCGTAGTGGGTCGTGTCGTCCGGTACGAAGTCGGCCGTCACCGCGTAGGTGCCCGCGTTGGTCTGGGTGGTCGCGCCGCCGGTTTGGATGTTCTGCACGGTGCCCGTCACCGAGCTGGCCGTGATGCCCACGGTGGCCGCATGGGTGGAGCCGTCATAAGTCACGGACGAGTTGTTCACCGCCAGCGTGGCGGTCGGGGTCGCCTTGACCACGGTCAGCGTGCCTGGGTTATACGTGATGTTGTAATTGCCCGCGTTCAATGTGCCAGCCGCAGCGCTGGGCGTGATCGTGGAGGAGGAGCCCACCGTATCCGACGGATTCAACGCGCCTGCTCCGTATGTCAACGTCACGGTGCTGACCGTCTGGCCATTTTGCAAGGCGGTGTGTGTGAACGCCGCCGAGCCGGTCACCGGCGATGACTGCGAGGTGCCGTAGGCTTTGTTCTGGTTGTTGGCAGTGATGGTCAGGTCTGCCGGAGTCACCGTACTGGGGACTGTGGCAAGGGTTTGGCTGGCTCCGCCGCCCGCTACGGTGATGTTGCCGGTGTAACCTGCCCCGCCATTCACGGCGGTGGTGGCTGCCAGGCGCACGGATATCGTTGTGCTGGAAAGCGTGCCGCCGGTGTAAGGCACCAACAAACTGGTGGTGTAGCCCGCGCCGCTGGAAACTTCATATCCGGCTGGCGGCGTCACGGTCAAATTGCCACTGGCGGGCACCAGATAGATGGCGGACAGCGTGAAACTGGTGGGCGCGGCCGTGGGCGTGCCATAGGTGGTGTTCACCGCGCCAAGCGGACCACCGAGGGTGATGGTCGGCACTGCGAGTACGGTCAGTGTGCCGGTGTTATACACGATGGCGTTGTAATTGCTTGGATTGAATGTGCCCCCCGCCGCCGCGCTGGGTGTGATCGTGGAGGTGGCACCCACCAGATCCCCCGCATTCAATGCGCCGGCGCTGTAATCCAACGTCACGGTGCCGACCGTCTCGCCATTCTGCAAACCGCTGGGCGTGAACGCCGTTGAGTTGTACACCGGTGTGGTCTGCGTGGTGTCGTAGAATTTGGTTTGATCATTGGCAGTGATGGTCAAGTTTGCCGGAGCCACCGTGCTGGAGACCGTGGCAATGGTTTGGGAGCTGGCTCCGCCGCCGGTAACGGTGATATCGCCGCTATAACCCGCTCCGCCATTCACCGCAGTGGTGGCCGCCAACCGCACATACACCGTCACTTCGGAACGTGTGCTGCTGCTGTAAGGCACCGACAAGGGGGCGCTGTAACCCACGCCACTGCTGAGGGAAACTTCATATCCAGCTGGCGGGGTCACGGTCAAATGGCCGGGCGCACCCGTGAGATTGCTGCCGGAAAGTGTAAAGCTGGTCGGTGTGGCCGAGGCGGTACCGTAGGTGGTGTTCACCGCGCCAAGCGAGCCCGTGTGGGTGATGGTGGGGGAACCGCCAACCACCGTCAAGCTGAGCACGCCAGTTGACTCGGTGAAAGTCCAGGTGTTGTCGCCACTCGTCAATGTCCAGACTCCGTTTCCAGGTGTTCCGCTGTCTCGGCCAAATGCGGTTCCACTACCGTTCACGGCGGTCAGAGAATAGTTTTTGGTGGTCACATCGACGACGGTCCACGCATTGCCGTTGGCGATGGCGGCATTGGTGAGGTCAATGTTGAATGTGCCATTCAGGGTGGCGGTGCCCGCGCCGGTAATCTTGTTGCAGACGTCGTTGGCAGTGGGCGCGAATTTCAGGGTGCCGGTCGATGTGAGCACAAGCGTGCCAGCAGAGATCGTCGTATTGCCGGTATAGCTGTTGGCACCGGCCAATTGCCAGGTGCCACTGGCACCGGTCTTGATCACGCTGGTGATATTCGCGCCGGTGCCGGGATCGCCAAGCGCGGCACCCAAGGTGCCGATTCCGAAATATGCAGCGCTCGGCGCATTGTTGGCCAAGGTGAGTGTGGCCGGCGCGTTGGGGTCGGAAAAGCCGATGTTGCCGCCGGCGGAGCCAATAATCCAATTGCCACAACCAGGGGCA
>JBAXOP010000605.1:0-2216 GCA_037133195.1 Verrucomicrobiota bacterium
GGTCGTTGCCAAACAGGCCCCTTCGCACAACGAACTCAATCAAGGTGATGAGACGGTGTCACCCTCAAGGGTGTCGTCAAGGTACTGTTGGAGACGGTTCACGCTCGGCGCGCGTCATAAAAGAACCGTGCGCGGCCCTCGGCGACGATTTCTTGGTGCTGAAATGGCGTGCTCCACATTATTGTTTCACGAGACGCAACGGACTAAGTGGACGAAATTCATGTAAAGTTCGACGGTTGGAGGCCGGATGCCAAGAGATGTTGGAGATCAAGGCTCGGAAACCAAACTCATCCGGATGGAGTAAGGGATTCCGCGTCGCCGGTTCAGGTTCAGGCATGATGTGGAACGGTACACCGTCCTAGCGCTCCTTCCACATGTGCAGGGCCAGGTCGAGCGCTTCCGTTGGGAAGTTCCGGGTCTGGACCGCGTGCTTGACTGCGATCTTGGGAAGCGCCTTCCAGCAAGCCCGCTTCGCCAAACGCACCCATGACCGGAGCGCAGGTTCTCGTTCCTCGAGGATCTGCAGCGCTCGGTAGCCATCGACCACCCCCGCCATGCCAGCCGACAACCGGGAAGTTTCGCTCTTAGAGTGCTCACGAATCCTTACTAAGGGAGTGTCGACGTAGACCCCACCAAATCGCTGGGCGAGTTGGATCCACATAATCCAGTCGAGGGCGAAAACGGAACGGTCGTCGAACCATCCGGTCGACGCGAATGCATCGGCGTGGATCAGCGTGTTGCTTGGCCCCCCCACGATGTTCCCGTGAATAAATAAATCTCGGACAAGTTCCTCTGAGTTCAATACGGGGCGTCGGAAAGGAGGACGGCGAAATCTCAGATGACCATCATATTCGTCTATCTGTTCGTTTGCGCAAAAATAGAAGCGACCTTCTGGGTATAGTTTCCTGTGGTAATTGAAGATCTGGAATGCGTTGGGCATGAGGAGATCGTCCTGGGCAAGGAACTTGACATACTTTCCGCGGCACGCCTGGATCGTGCGATTCCAATTCCTGGCGAGGCCGACGTTGGTCGCGAAGCGTTCGATACGGATCCGCGGGTCGTGAAGAGACTCGCAAATCTCCTGGGTTCCGTCCGTGGAACCGTCGTCGCCAATCACGAGTTCGAAGCCCGAAAAGTCCTGGGCAAGGACGCTGGCGACGGCCCGGCGAACGAACTGCCGTCCGTTGTACACCGGCATACAGACGGAGATCTCTGGCCTCATGGTCTGAACCGCGTCCTCAGGATGTCAGGGGGGAAAAGCCGGGAGTGGGTCACTGCGAGTTTCGCGCGAGCCACTTCGAGAGCGAGGAGGCCGACGTTCGCTACGGTCCAGAGCGGATGGGCCAGGAACGCAGAAAAGAGACGAGGGAGATTGCTCTTGGAGGTCCAGACCGCCTCTCTGTTTATCATTCTATGAGGAATACTCGGGAACATTTGCAAGGAATGACGAAACTGGATACTATCTACCCCGTAAAGGCGGCGAAGTCGTTCAGCGCTGTCCGCCTGCTGTTTTGCGTATTTGCGGGAAACGGACTGGGCATGCACCCGGTAATATGTCAATTTGCGTCGGAGGTTGGCGACCTTGGAGCATCGACAGACCCGCAACCACAACCCATAGTCTTCGACATGAGTGTGGTCCACCGAGTATGAGCCGGCGTCGAGGATGGCCTGCCTTCGAGCCATAACAGAAGAATGAAACAGCGGGGAAGCGGTTCCGAGGCGCAGCGAAGTTTCGATGGGAGTGATAGGGAAGTTGTAGGTCGTATCGACGATCCGATTCTCGGCATCGATGAGCCACGCGTCGGAACCCACCACCGCGATGTCGGGATGGTCGTCGAGAAACTGCACCTGGGCGGCAAAACGTTCGGGGTCGTAGATGTCGTCGGCATCGCACCTAGCAATGTAATCTCCCTGAGCCAGTTCGACACCTCTATTTAACGTTCGAATAAGCCTGAGATTTTCGCGGTTCCGATGGATCTTGATGCGGGGGTCACGGATGGACTCAAGTATTTCCAGGCTCCCGTCCGTCGAAGCATCGTCTATCGCGATAAGCTCGAAGCCCTCGAACGTCTGGGCTAAAATGGATCCCAGGGTCGCTCGGAGGTACCGCGCGGCATTAAATACCGGTAGAACCGCAGAGACTCGGGGAGTCTTCGTGATTTCAGTCGGGGCGAGTGAAAACGGGTTCAACGTTCACCGAAGCGGTTCGACATTCC
>JBAXOP010000606.1:0-2214 GCA_037133195.1 Verrucomicrobiota bacterium
AGGAAGGCCCCGACAAGGAGGTGTTTTTCACCCAGGATCACAAGCCGGGAGAGGTGCTGGCGGTGGACTGGACGGACATGGGAAGTTTGGGCATCACGCTTCAAGGCGTGGCGCTGTCCCACAAGCTCTTTCACGCGGTGCTGCCGTATTCGAATTGGGAGTGGGCGGTGCGGGCGCACAGCGAGTCGACGCTGTCGCTGCGCGGGGGCCTGAAGGCGTCCCTGAGCCGTTTGGGCAAGGTGCCGCAGCAGTTGCTAACGGATCACTCCTCGACGGCGACCCATCAGTTGAAGCGCGGCGGCAGCGCCCGGGTGTTCAATGAGGAGTATTTGGGGATTTGCGCGCATTACGGGATTAAGCCGCGCACGATCAATGTTGGGCGTCCGCAGGAAAATGGCTCGTGTGAGAGCAGTCACGGTCATTTGAAACGGCGCATCAAACAGCATTTGCTGCTGCAAGGGGGCGGGGATTTTTCCAGCGCGGAGGAATATGACGGCTTTCTTATTGAAGTGCTTGAAGCGGCCAATTTGCGGCGCTCGAAGCGTTTTGCGGAAGAACTGGCGGCGATGGGAGAGCATGTCATTGAGGATTTGCCGGATTATCGGGAGTTGATGGTTCGAGTGAGGAATGAGAGCACGATCCGGGTCAACAAGATGGTCTATTCGGTGCCAAGCAGGTTGATTGGCGTGAAATTGCTGGCCCGTTTTGATGAGAATCACGTTACTTTGTTAGAAGGTCCTCGGGAGATGGCGCGGCTGTCACTCTCCCGCGGGGACCGTGGAGCGGTAATTGACTTTCGTCATGTGATTGGTCATTTGCTGCGCAAGCCTGGAGCGTTTGCCGGCTACCGTTGGCGCGAGGAGTTGTTTCCATCGCTGATTTTCCGGAGTGTCTACGACCACTTGGAACGCGCCGGCGGCGATGCGGACCGGCGTTATCTTGAGGTGCTCAAGCTGGCTGCCGATGAAGGTCTGTCGACAGTGGAAAACGCGCTGGAGCAATTGCTGTTAGCGCCCCGTCCGGTGATTTCGCTCAAGGAGGTGAAAAGCCTGCTGGAAACCTGGCGTGATTTGGAACGCGAGTGGCGGGAGCGACCGCCATTGGAGGTGAGCCTGAAGGATTACGACGCGCTGTTAGACGGCTGGGAGGAAAGCGAGCCACAAGAGCACCCCCAACCAGAGGAGGTGGAAGCATGAGTGCAGCCACCGACCCGACCGTGATGTTGCTGCGTTCGTTCTGCCTGGCGACTATGGCGGGGCAATACGAGGAGGTGATGCGCCGCGCCGAGAAAGACGGCTGGAGCCATCGCCAAGTGCTGCGCCACCTGTGCGAGAACGAGGCATTGGAACGCGCCCAGAAGCGCACCGCGCGCTTGCTTGTGGAGTCTGGACTGCCCGAGGGCAAAACCCTCAGCACGCTTGATGAGGCGCTGCTACCAGTCAAAGTGCGCCGCCAACTGCCCGCGTTGATTGAAGGGAGTTTCGTGGATCGTTCGGTCAATGTGCTGGCCTTCGGACTGCCTGGACGCGGCAAGACGCACTTCCTCGCGGCCTTGGGCAGGGAACTGATCCTTCGGCATTCCAAGCGGGTGTTGTTTCGTCCGACGTTCAAATTGGTGGGTCAATTACTGGCAGCCAAGCGCGATTTGCGGCTGGAGAGCGAACTCAAAAAGCTCGACCGTTATGATGTGCTCATCCTCGACGACATCGGCTATGTGCAGCAAAGCCGGGAGGAAATGGAAGTGCTCTTCACCCTGCTGGCGGAGCGATACGAACGGCGCAGTCTTCTGATCAGCTCGAATCTGGTGTTTAGCCAATGGGACCAGATTTTCAAGGATCCGATGACCACGATGGCGGCCATCGACCGCCTGGTTCACCACTCCATCATCCTGGAATTCGACGGGATAAGCCAGCGAGTGAAGAAGGCGGGAGAAAAAGCACAACAAAGCCAAGCCGGCTAGCCCCCCCGGGAAATCGCCCGCGCCCACCTTGGTTCCGGTCGTGCCGTCGCCCGGCTTCGCCGGACTCCAGCCCTCGCTCCACCAAGGCGGGCGCGGATCACCCCCAGGTCATCTCTCCCCCCAAAAGACTCAATTTCGGGCGACCAGAAGTGAGTAATTTTAATTGTCGTCAGTGGGAATTTTTAATTGTCGCTGGACAGGTGGTGGAAAGCGCCGGCTACACGCCCTTTGAACAACTCCAGAGCCGGGGTAAT
>JBAXOP010000607.1:0-2198 GCA_037133195.1 Verrucomicrobiota bacterium
CGGTAAAACGCCTTGTTGGCGGAGGTCGTATCGGTCCAAGGAGTGGGGGAGCCCAGCGGCTGCCAGGTGGTGGGATCAAGGGTGTCGTTGCGTTGCAATTGGAGATTGAGGTTGATCTTGTGGGTTAGCGGATCCACCGCAATCAACAAGGGACCTGCCACGATGGTGCCAATGGATTCTTCTGTGTATAGTCCCAGGGTTTGCTGTTCTGCCGTGCTTGCCGCACGGATTTGCTCGGCCGCGATCACCGCAGCATCGGGGCGATACCGCACCGTCGCGTCGATGTCACCCACGACCGTGGTGGGAGATGTTGGAGTCCAGCCTGCGGAAATGAAGCCTGCGGATGGTGTCACCACCACCGTCGGAAATTGCACGCCATACGCGACGGTTCTCGTGATGTTGCCATCGGGATCCGCCCCGACGATCGTGCCGTACAAACCGGGGCGGAGTGTTAGATTAATCCAGCGGGCCGTGATCGTCACGGTGTCGGGTGTGCTTTGGAGCAGGCCGCCGCCGACAATCAGCCGCGCCCGATAGATACCCGGCTTGTCGGGCGTGAACGATGGATGTGCTGTGGTGTCAGCCGATAATACCGCCGCTGTGCTGTCCGCCGGTTTTTCGATTAGCGACCATGTGAAAACGGTCGCATTGCGGCTGGTCGTGCCGTTGAGCGCCACCGGTTGACCCACAAAGCAGGTGGCATCCGTCCCGGCGTTGGCCATCGGGGTGTTGGCTAACAGGAATGACGAGGTCGCGGTGTTGTCGCCGGTATCGGCATCGCCCTGCACTGCGTTGGGCAGGATTTCCACTTTCACACTGTAGGCGCTGCGCTGGGTTATGAGTGGTGCCGCAGCCGTGATCGTTGTGTTAGAACCCACCGCCAGCGCAGCCACCGTGACCGGCGTGCCGAGTTCCAACCATTGACCGGCTGGCGTATCATAGGAAAACCGCACCCTGAAGTTAGAAGCGGCCGACCCCTCGGTGTTGCGGACCTTCGCCGACACCATGACTGCCTCGCCCATTTGCGGCAACGCCGGACTCACCGAAATATCCTCGCTGAAAACTTGCAGGTTCGGCGCGGGATTCGGTGTTATCGTTAGGGTGCGCTGAACCGTGGTGCCGTTGACCATCGCATAAAGGGTTACGTTGCCCGGCGTGCTCGGCGCGGTCCAGTTATATGTGACTGTTCCGTAGCCACCCATGGCGGGGACGTCAGCCGCCACCACTGCCGTGCCTAACCGGTCTGCCAGGTTGGTTGAACCCGCGAAAAATTCCACGGTCATCCCGTTGCCACCGGTTGCCGCGCCGTCGTTGCGCACGGTGGCGGTCAGGGTTACTGCTGCGCCCGGTAGGGGTTGCAGCGGCGAGGAAATGAGATCTGCCGCCACCACAGCCGCCGCCGCTGGATAGATCGTTAGGCCAGCCGCTGTGCCGTTGTTGGTTTCGTTTTCCTCGATGACCTCCGAATTCGTATCGACCGCCACGGCAATGACCGCATTGCCGGCGGTGACGCTGGTCCACACGGCTGCTGTCTGGATTTTCGCGCCCGGCGCAAGGTCTGCCGCCAGGATGACATGATTTGTGGCAAAGGCCGAGCCGTTCGCGCTGAAGATCACATCGAACGTTCTTCCGGAGGTTAGCGCCATCGTGCCGGAGTTATAGATATCACAAGTCACCGTCACCGCCCCGCCCGCGACCGGTTGTGACGGGTTGAACGACAACCCGCTGACGTCCTGCCACGTCCGGTAATAGGGCTGCAAGTCGGGCAATGCTTGGCGCACCGTGAGGGTGCTGCTGCGGGTGTTGTTCGTTTCGTCATCCTCCGCGACCGCGCCGCCGCTATCGGCTGTCGCGCTGAGGGTGTGCGAACCGGCCACTGCGGTCCATGTGGTTTGCACCGTGGTGCTGGCACCCGGCAATAGATCAGTCGTTAGAGAAACCGCCACCGTCCCGCCCAAGCTGAACGCGGTGCTGAATGGTGTGCTGCTAGGCAGCGCCGCGCCGCCCTGATTTCTAACCGTGGCCGTCAGGGTGACCGTGTCACCAGCAGTCGGCGTGCCCGGCGACCATGAAAGATTCGAGACGATCAGATCCGGTTGCGCTATGTTGGCGATCACAGTGGCGTTGCGACTGTTGTTGGTTTCGTTGGTTTCCGTCACCGCGCCAGCACTGTCGGCCTGCGCGGAAAGCACGCTCGT
>JBAXOP010000608.1:0-2198 GCA_037133195.1 Verrucomicrobiota bacterium
CACCCTGCCGGTGTATTTAAACATGCCCCCGGATTTTGAATTTGCGGCGGTGTTCCGGCTGATTGCTTTGGCCTCGGCAACTTTGTCGATGTTGGTAGGCGGCGGCTACTTCATGGAGCGGGCGTGGCGCTCGCTGCGGGCGGGGTCCTTGCATATCGACTTGCCCATCGCGCTGGGGTTGCTCGCGGCTTATGCGGGATCCATCGGCGGTTGGGTCATGAAGTACGAGCGGCTGATGTACTTCGATTTCGTGTCAATTTTCGTGTTTTTGATGTTGAGCGGGCGCTATTTGCAGACATCTGCGGTGGAGAAAAACCGCCGGCGGCTGGTGCGGTGCCAACCGGTGCCCGAAGCGGTGCCACGCATGGATCAAGATGGGGAAATGGTGGGGCGGGAGGCGATTGAGCCCGGCCTGAGGTTTTTGCTAGGTCCGGGGCAGGCGCTGCCGGTTAGCGGTGTGATGGTGGCGGGCGAGGCGGATTTTTCATTGGAGTGGATTCATGGGGAGGCGGTGCCGCAGCGGTTTGCGGCGGGGTCGAGGTTACCGGCTGGGGCGATATTGCTGAGCCGGGTGGGGACGGCGGTGGAAGCGAGCGAGCGTTGGGAGGACTCACTGCTGGCGAAGTTGACGGCACCGCTGGCGGGAGAACGCGGGTCGCCGGGCCTGGCTCGTCTGTTGCGGGTTTACCTCGTGGTGGTGCTGGTGCTGGGAGTGGCGGCGCTGGGGTATTGGAGTGCGAGGGGAAACGGGTTGACGGGATTGCAGGCGATGATTTCGGTATTTGTGGTGTCTTGCCCGTGTGCGCTGGGACTGGCGATTCCGCTGGCGGACGATCTAGCCGCCTCGGCGATGGAGCGGCTGGGCGTGTATGTGAGAACGGCCAGCGTATGGCCGCGGTTGCGGCGGGTGCGCAAGGTGGTGTTTGATAAAACCGGCACCCTGACCTTGGAACGACCGGTGCTGGAAAATCCGGAGGCCGTGGCGGGGTTGGACGGCGGAGCAGCGCTGGCCTTGGCACAATTGACGCGCGGCTCACTTCATCCGGTGGCGCGGGCATTGCTCGAAGCCCTGGGCATGCGGGGGCAAAAGTTGTTGGCACAGAGGCCCGGACCGGTGCCGGAGGAGTTTGCCGGACTTGGCGTCGCGCTCAACTCTCCGACCGGTCGTTGGTCGCTGGGCAGAGCGGGATGGACCGGCGAGGACGCGATAGGTGCCGCCGCCGCCACCACGGCGGGCAGCGAATTGCGCCTGGACGCCAAATGGGTGGCATCCTTTCAGTTCAGCGAAGCCCTGCGCCCAGGCGCTACGGCCATGTTGCGCCGCCTGGAGCAGCGCGGTCTGGCCCTGTATATTCTTTCGGGTGATCATCCAGACAAGGTGGCCAGCATGGCACGCGCCTTGGGCCTGCCCGCAGAGAACGCTCACGGCGGTCTCTCGCCCGAGGAAAAGTCCCGCCGCGTCAAGCTGGTAAGCCGCCACGACACGCTTTACCTAGGCGACGGGGCCAATGATGCACTCGCCTTTGATGCGGCGCTGGTGACGGGTACGCCGGTGGTGGACCGCAGTTTATTGGAGTCCAAGGCGGATTTTTACACCTTGGGCGCGGGGCTGGGATTTTTGCCCCCATTGCTCAGGACGGCCACCATCCGGTCCGTCGCGGTCCGCTCCGCCTTTGGTTTTGCCTTGCTCTATAACCTCACCACCGTCGGCTTTGCGATGGGCGGGCGAATGAGTCCCTTGCTGGCGGCAATTCTCATGCCGCTAAGCTCGATTGTGTCGATTTTGCTGGTTGCGACGATTTTTCGAGCAATTGCTGCGAAGAATAGTTGAAAAAGCGCAATGACCTCTTTAGTTTCGTTCAGGACAATCATCGAGAACAACATGCCGGCCACCATTCACGCTCATAAATCCTTCGAAAATTCCCTGCTGAGCAGAATTCTTCAGTCGGACCGATTCAAGATCTATCAGGACGCGTTTCGCCTCACCACCGGTCTGCCGCTGCGCTTGGTTTCGGCGGATGCCGATCATTGGAGCCTCGACGACAACACCGTCAACCGCAGCCCGTTTTGCGAGGCCCTCAACCTGTGCGGTGGCGCCTACACCGCTTGCTGTGAAACCAATCGCCGCCTGATGCGCGAGGCGGAAGCCAACGGCCCTGCTACCTACAATTGTTTTGCCGGCCTTTGCGCCACTGCCG
>JBAXOP010000609.1:0-2197 GCA_037133195.1 Verrucomicrobiota bacterium
CGCAACCCCCGCTCCCGCAGTGCCAAACTGCGGGTTGCGCAGTTATTGGAATAACGCCATGAACCGACTTAAATCCGCCACCCGCACCCCACCGTCAATCTTTGTCGCTCTTCTCCTCGGCTTCGTCATTGCCGCTTGGGGCGGCGTGCAGCACGCAATGCACAAAAACCGCCAAGTCAAAATCAAGCGGGAAATCGAGACAATCGAGCGACGCATTGAGCAATACAAACTCGACATACGCACCATCCAAATGCGCAGTGAAACCGTCCTCAATCGTTTCGCTATCCGTAAGCAACTCGAAGACACGGGTTCCGTGTTGCGGGCCATCCCCTCAGGCATGGCCGAAGAAGTCAATCCCGCGCCGCCAGCCGCCGTGGCTTCCGCCATCCCGTAACCTGTGAACCGAAAGTTCCAAAATCGCTGCTTCTTTTTGTGTACGGTCTTGGTGATCGCACTCAGCGGGCTGTCGGGTCGCTTGATCCAAATCCAATTGGTCAATCGCCAGCGCTATGCGGCCAACTCGCATAAGGCATTCCAGCGCATCGAGAAACTACCAGCCACCCGCGGCATGATCGTTGACCGCAATGAGAAGACGCTGGCAAAAAGTGAGGCTGTGGCCACCTTGTTCGTAGATAAAAACCATCTGAATGATCCGAATCTGGCGAGTTACGGGTTGGCCTACGAACAGGCGAGCCAGCAAGTCGGGTGGGATGAGCTGGACGCGGGCAAGCGCGCACGCCGTATCAACGGTTTGCGTGCTGAGATTCTGGACAGCGAAAAGGCCGAGGTTATCGTCCAAAAACACCTAGCCCATGCGGTGCTTCTGCTGGCCCCGCCGTTGGGCATGCGCCGCGAGGACTTGCGGGCCAAAATTGAAACCAGCGCCGGCAAATGGGTGGCCCTCGCCAAAGACATTCCGGAGGAAGTGGCCGACAAGTTGCGGGAAACGGTGGATCAAAATTGGTTGCAGGGGTTTGATTTTGAAAATTCGCACAAGCGGATCTACAGTGCGCCGTCGCTGGCAGTGCATCTGACCGGATTCACCGGGGAAGCCGAGGAGACCGACGAGAACGGGCAAAAGCACACGCGGATGGTGGGCAAATTCGGGGTGGAGTGGGCGATGGAAGAATACCTCACCGGCTGCGACGGGTGGCGGCAACACCAGCGCAACGCGCACGGGTTGGTCGTGCCGGGCGACTCCACAAGCTTGAAAGCGCCGCGATCCGGGTTCAACGTGCAGCTGACGATAGATTTGGGGATCCAGGCGATTGTGGAGGAAGAGATAGATGCGGCGCTGGCTGAGTTCAAATCAGAGCGGGCTGCAGTGGTGGTGATGAACCCGCAAACCGGTGAGGTGCTGGCGATGGTCAGCCGCCCGAGTTTTGATTTGAACCGCAAGGAAAACCTAGAAACAAGCAGTTTCAACTTTGCCATCCAGGCGATTTACGAGCCGGGCTCCACGTACAAATTGGTGGCCACTTCGGGCGTGCTCAACGAAGGGTTGGCCACGCCGCAGTCGTCGGTGTTTTGTTGCAACGGTAAATACGTTTCGGGCAAAATCGAGGTGCCCGACCATTTTCCCTATGGCATGCTCACGTTGGAAGGAGTGCTGGCAAAATCCAGCAATATCGGTGCCTATAAGTTTGCCCTACAACTCGGCCCCAAACGGTTTTACGACTACGTAAAACGCTACGGCTTCGGTAAGAAAACCGGCATTCTGCTCAGCGGCGAAAGCTCAGGAATCGCCCGCAATACAGGCAACCCAGTGGATTTTTCCCGTGCCGCTTATGGCTACGCGCTCAACGTCACGCCGTTGCAAATGGCCTGCGCCTATTGCGTACCGGCCAATGGCGGCAAGTTGCTCAAGCCACAAATCATCAAATCGCTCATCGCCAACGACGGCACGGTGGTCCAGACGTATCCGCCAGAAACCGTGGCCGACGTCATCAAGCCTAAGGTGGCTAGCCAAATGCGCGCCGCTATGGAAAAAGTGATCCAAAAAGGCGGCACCGCCACCCTCGCCGCTGTCCCCGGCTTCCGCGTGGCCGGTAAAACCGGTACCGCCAAGCGCCATAACCCGCACGGCCATGGGTACCTACCTAACAGCTACACCGTATCATTCGTGGGTATGCTGCCGGCGGAAAATCCGGCGTTTGTGTGTGTGGTGGTCATTGATGACCCCAAGACCGACAAGGTG
>JBAXOP010000610.1:0-2194 GCA_037133195.1 Verrucomicrobiota bacterium
GATATGCGAAGAGCTGCGTTTGGAGACGAGCGCCGGGCGGGCGTTGTGCAAATAATCCTGGAGTGCCTCGCAGGCCTTGGAGCCGACGCGCACGATGCGCGTTTTATTGCCCTTACCGGTGACGCGCAGGAAGCCCTCATCGAAGTCCATCATCTCGAGTCGTGCCTGGCACAGCTCAGACAAACGCAGGCCGGAGGCATAGAACATTTCCAAGATAGCCAGGTCGCGGCGGTCGAGGGGCTGCGTTGGTTCGATAGATTCCAGCAAGGTGGTGATTTCTTCGGCATGCAGGGTTTCCGGCAATGTCTGATCCGGACGCGGCGCCAGCAAGGGCTCCGCCGGATCCATTTCCAAACGCCCCTGCACCACCTGCCATCGGAAAAATACCTTTAAATGCACGGTGGTGATGCGCAACGAGGCCGCTTTCAGCCCGTCTCGCTTGCGCTCACTCAAAAATTCCGCCAATTCGTCTGTCCCCATGTCGCGCAGTTCGCCCCCATGCCTGCGCAGCCAGCCAGCTAGTGCGTCGAGCGTCTGGCGCACTGAAAGCTGATAGGCATCTGACAGGCCGCGCTCGGTGGCGAGGAATCGGATAAAGGCATCGCTGGCGGCTTCCATGGGTTGCGGGACGAGCCTGCACCGGATGCCTGCGGGCGGCAATGGAAACTTCAGCGGGGTGGGGGGGCTGCGATGATTCCGCGCTTGACTCAGTTGAGGGGCGGGTTAGCGTCGCGCCGCATGAAACGAATTCGCCTCATCCTGTCATTGTTGGTATGCGTGTCAGGGCTATCTGGCTGTGGTGCCGCCGGCAATATGGTCGGCAGCGTCGGCCGCTTGGTCGGAAATACCGCCCACTTGGTGGGACTCTAATTAATTCTGCGGGCTTCAGGGGATGCGTGTCACTGTGCGGGACGCATCGGCTTCCACGCTGAAGTGCAACCAGATCGTATTTGGCGGTAACAATTCCGGGAATTTGTCGGCCCACTCGACAACAACCAAGCCGCCGGCTTCTAGATATTCATCCCAGCCGATAGCGAGCACATCGGTGGCGTTTTCCAGTCGATAGAAATCGAAATGGAACACGTCCAAGGATCCGCCACGGTATTCATGCACCAAGGAAAATGTCGGGCTGGTGACAACCTGCGGGCAGCCCAAGGCGGCCACCAGCCCCTTGGTCCAGTGGGTTTTACCGGCACCCAGGCCGCCGACCAAGGCGATGACAGAGTCGGCGCTAACGGCCGCGGCGGCGGCATGACCGAGGCGCGTCATTTCTGAGGGGGATGTTGCGTGTCCTTGCATACCCGTTGTCCAAGCATCAATCGCGGTGCCGCGTCCACTCGAAAAATCCGTTCATCATGGTTTCTGGGCCACGAGGCGGAAGCGGTCATGGTAGGCCCCGTTGTTGAATTTGCGGCAACAGGCGTAACAGGCGACCAACCGGCGGATTGGTTTGACACGTTGCAAGGTGGTTAGGCAATGCGGGCAAACGTAGGCGTAGTTGCGTTTCATGCGGCGGCGTTTAAAAGGCAGCGTGTGATACGGGTGTTCCCCGGGGATGCCCAATTCCGCGCAAGCGGCCTGCCATTCCGGGCCGTGGGGCTCGGTGTAACGCCGGCCGGCACGCTCATAGGCGATGAGGTGGGCGAGTTCGTGTTTGAGGGTACGCCAGAGTTCTTCGGGGGGCAGGGGCTTGAGCTTTGGATTGAGTTCGATAACTCGATCGGGCCACCAGGCACGGCCGGCTGTTGTCTGCATTCGGGGGTTCCATGAAACCCGAACGCGGCGAGATAACTCAGCCATATTTAATGACTTGCAGGTTTCAACGCACCATGCGGTCAGCTTACTATCAGACTTATCCGCCTTGTCCTGGTGCACTTGTGGCGGCGTTGGCGAGGCCCGCACGCGCAGCCACGAGATCCATCGGAATTCAAGCTGTGACATCAGGCGGCCCATCCGCACATGATCTAGCAGTAATCTTGCCCTCTGGCAATACACACCACATACTTTTTTGTGATTTTTCACAATTTTTGCATTGCCACCTGCGGCGGAGCGGATCAGTCTGCGCGTGCCGCAAATTCATTCCTCTTCCTACGATGTCCAAGCACAACAGTCTCAAATCAAGTACCACCGTCGGCGGCAAACGCTCCGTCCTCAAACGCTTCGAGCGCGTCAAACTCCTCAAGGAGCGTGGCGA
>JBAXOP010000611.1:0-2186 GCA_037133195.1 Verrucomicrobiota bacterium
ACCGCGCCGATGACGGTGATGGCGGCGGCAAGGTGGGGGGCTGCCACGATGAGTGCAGCGAGGAAGACATTGACGAGCGCTGCCTCGAAAAAGACCACCCAGCCGAGTTTCATGAGTTGGTCATAGCGGAACCGCGGGATCGTCCAGCGCACCAAGATGAAAAACAGAATGAAGGCCACCACTTTGGCGATGAAAATGGCTAGATGGATAAATCCACCGAAGCCGAAGCCACCGATGCTCAACTGGGAGATCCAGGGATCGGTGCCGAAGCCCAGTGACCAACCGCCGAGGAAAATCGTGACGATGAGAGCGGAGCCGATGACCATTGCGGCATATTCACCCATGAAGAACATGGCGAATTTCATCGATGAGTATTCGGTGTGATAGCCGCCGACGAGTTCCGTTTCACACTCCGGTAGGTCAAAGGGCATCCGGTTGGTTTCCGCAAAAATGGAAATAGTGAAAATCAGGAAGGAAATTGCGGCTGGAAACCAGAATAGTAATTTTGACGCGAGAGAGTGTGTGGCGTCGTGGCCCCAGAGTGGGAGCAGCAGCCAGCCATGCTCTGCCTGTTGTTGGACGATGGTGCTGAGGTTGAGTTCGCCGAAATAGAGCAACACGGGGATAATTGAAAGACCGAGGGCAATTTCGTAAGATATCATCTGCGCGGTGGAGCGGATACCACCGAGAAACGGGAATTTCGAGTTGGATGCCCAGCCGGCGATAGCGATGCCATAGACAGTGAGGGAGGCGACTGAGAAGATGAACAAGGGGCCGATATCGATATCAGCGATGACCAACTTTTCGGTGTACCCGAACAGAGAGATGGGAGTGCCGAAGGGAATCACGCAGGCGGTGATGAGCGCCGGCGCTACGGTGAGCGCCGGCGCCAGCCAATAGAATGCCTTGCGCACATATTTCGGCGTGAAATCCTCCTTCAGAAAAAGTTTGATGCCATCGGCCACCGGTTGGACCAACCCGCCAATGCCCAGAATGCTGCAATCTTTCTTGAAGCCAAACAGGGTGAGCGGGATGCCCACCCGGTTAGGGCCGACACGGTCTTGGATGATGGCGCAAAAGCGCCGCTCGAAAAATACCGAGACAGGCACCAGCGGCAACACCACGCAAAACGTCAGCGCAATGATTTTGATGAGGAGGATGAGTATGAGCATAACTGATAACTATTAACCAATAACTATTACCGGCCCCGGCCTCGTTCAGTGACGAGGAGCGGGATTTGGTAGCCGGTATCGATGATGGGGATGCCGGCTGGGCTGATATTTGCCAGGCTCAGACCGGCGAAGGCAGGGATGGTGGCGGCGAGTTGAGCGAAGATATCGTCGCTGGAGGTGGTTGTGCAGGTTTCGTCGGTGATGGCGCGGATGAGGTCACACAGGATTTGGCAATCGTCGCGGGCTTGGCCTGGTAAGGCAGTGGCGCGGTTGAGGCGCTGAAGGCGGCCGGACAGGTTGACCATCGAGCCGCGTTTTTCGCTGAAAGCGGCGGCGGGCAATACCAGATGGGCGGCGTTGGCGGTGGGGTTGGCCAGCAGGTGGGTGTGAAGCAGGTAGGTGGGTTTGCTGAGGTCCGCAGGGGTGAAACCGGCGTCGTTGACGAGGTCCTCGCCGAGCACGATGAGGGCCTTGATCGAACCGGCACGAACGGCGCTGCGGATGGAATCGAGGTGGGCGTAGGGATCGTCGGTGGCGAGGACGAGTTTGGCGCCGGTGGTGTTGGGGTTGCGGTCAGAGGCGATGAGCAAGCCATCGGGTTCTGCGAAGCGGGGGACCAGCGCGAGATGTGGGCTGCCGAGTTTGGTGGCGAGGAGGCGGGTGAGGTACAGTTCTTCGTTGGTCATGCGGGCGGAACCAATGATGGCAATTTGTTCCGGCGGGACTGCCTTGAGCTGCGGGGCGATGATTTGCAGGGCCTCGGACCAGGTGGCCGGTCGGTGCTGCGGGCCGGCCTTGGCCAGCGGTTCGGTGAGCCGCGTGGTGCTATCGATGTAGTGGAAATTGAGGCGATGGGAATCGGGCATCCAGTCCGAGTTGACGTCGTTATTGCGGCGCGGGGTGATGCGGTGGATGGTATTTTCGCGGGTCCAGAGGGTGATGTTAGAGCCTGTGCCGCAGTTGACGTCGATGCTCGGGGTTTCCTTGAGGAACCAGACGCGCATTTGGAAGCGG
>JBAXOP010000612.1:0-2171 GCA_037133195.1 Verrucomicrobiota bacterium
CCACAAGGGCATGGGGCGTTGCGGCCGGTGGTTTCGATGGCGAAACTGGGCTTGCGTTTGGGCAGATTGAGTTTGAGGGTGGAGCCTTCTGGGGAGGGCATGGCGGAGGGGTCGAATTGGCCGGAGCTGCCGGCGGTGGCGAGGTTGTCGCGGGAAAGTTCTTGGGAGCCGCCCTGGAGTTGTTGGGGGCGGCTGTGCAACTCGCGGAGGAAAGCTTCGAGATTGGAAGCGGAGCGGAAGAGGTTTTGCAAGGCGTCCTGTTTGATGGCATCCATCAAGACGACGAAGAGTTCGTAGGCCTCGTTTTTATATTCGATGAGCGGGTCTTTCTGGCCTTGGGCGCGCAGGCCGACACCTTCGCGCAAGGCATCCATGTTATAGAGATGAGCCTGCCATTGTTTGTCGATGGCGACGAGCACCATGCGGCGTTCTTCCTGGTCGAGCACTTCTGGGGGGAGATTGGCGACGCGCCGCTCGTAGGCATCCTTCACCTTGGCGACGAGGATGGGAGCGATCTGGTCGGGGCTGTGGGAGGCGCGGTTGAGTTCTTCTGTATCGATGCGGATAGGCAGGGTGGCATTGACCCAGTGGAGCAGATCGGCGTAATCGGTGATAGGCCCATCGTGATCCGCCAGATAGCTTTCGACCTTGGCAGGAATGGTTTCCTCGATGATTTCGATGACCAAGTCGCGAGGGGTTTCGGTGGATAACACTTCGTTGCGATAACCATAGACCACCTCGCGCTGCTTGTTCATCACATCGTCGAAATCCAATACCCGCTTGCGCCAGATATAGTTGCGTTGCTCGACGCGTTTCTGGGCGGTCTCCACCGATTTATTGAGCCACGAGTGCTCGAGTGCTTCGCCTTCCTTCATGCCGAAGCGTTCCATCATGGCGGTCATGCGATCGGCAGCGGCAAAGTTGCGCATCAGGTCGTCTTCGAATGAAATGAATGCCTGCGAGCGGCCGGGGTCGCCTTGGCGGGCGCAGCGGCCGCGCAACTGGCGGTCGATGCGGCGTGATTCATGGCGCTCGGTGCCGATGACAAAGAGGCCGCCGGCTTCCGGGACGCCTAGGCCGAGTTTGATGTCGGTACCGCGGCCGGCCATGTTGGTGGAAACCGTGACGGAGCCGGGTTGGCCGGCACGCGCGACTATTTCCGCTTCCTGCTGATGGAACTTGGCGTTGAGCACCGAGTGCGGAATCTTGGCCCGCTGCAGCATGCGCGAGAGGGTTTCCGACGACTCGACCGACGCCGTGCCGCAGAGGACCGGCTGGCCCTTGGCGTGGGCTTCCTCGATTTTTTGGATGACCGCATTGAATTTTTCACGCCGCGTCTTGAACACCTGGTCGTTCTCATCCTTGCGCGTGTTAGGCCGGTTGGGAGGAATCGGCAGCACGTCGAGTTTGTAGATATCGTGAAACTCGGCGGCCTCGGTCTCCGCGGTGCCGGTCATGCCCGCAAGCTTTTCATACAAGCGGAAATAGTTCTGGATCGTGATGGTCGCGAATGTCTGAGTCTCTTTCTCAATCTCGACGCCTTCCTTGGCTTCGACGGCCTGGTGCAAACCATCGGACCAGCGCCGTCCCGGCATTTCGCGGCCGGTGTTTTCATCGACGATGATCACCTTGCCGTCCTTGACGACGTACTGGACGTCCTTTTCGTAAACGCAGTAAGCCTTGAGCAATTGCGAGATATTATGGATTTTTTCGGCCTGGGCGTCCATGCGGACTTGTTGGGCATCCTTGGCGGCGAGCTTCTCCGCGTCGGTTAGATCACGGTTGGTTTCGATATCTGCGAAGAGGGTGCCCAGATCGGGGAGGGTGAAGGATTCGGGGTCGCCGGGGGAGAGGAATTCGCGGCCCATTTCCATCAGGTCGGAGTCGTGGCCTTTTTCATCGATGACGAAATAGAGTTCTTCCTTGAGGGCGAAGAGTTCTTTTTTCTGGGCGTCCTGATGGAATGAAAGCTCGGCCTTTTCAATGAGGCGGCGGATTTCCGGCTCTTCCATCATGCGCATGAGCTGGCGGTTGCGTGGCTGGCCGAGCTTGAGCTTGAAGAGGACGCGGCCGGCGCCGACGCTGTCGCCGGCGGCGAGCAGGGTTTTGGCTTCCGCGGCGAGGTCGTTGCAAAGTTGGGTCTGGCGCTTGACGAGTTGCTCGACGAGCGG
>JBAXOP010000613.1:0-2170 GCA_037133195.1 Verrucomicrobiota bacterium
GTCGGGAATCCATTCCTTGATCGCTTGCCAGGGAGGCTCGATAGGCTCGAAGGTCCTCCTGATAGTAACGGACGGTGTGATTGGACTTGGGCGGGACGTGGTCGATGACGGCGGCGAGGAAGTCGGTGGCTTTGAATATCTCGAAATTCCGCTTGGTGGTGTGGTGGCGCTTTGAGCGATAGATGACGGTTTGGGTGGTGGCGTTCCAGGTGATTTTCTGGAGGGAGAAGGGATGGCGGAGCAGATACTCGGCCAGACGTTTGCGGCCGTCGGCATCGTGGGAGGCCACTGGGTTTTCGCCGCCGCCGTCGATATGGAAGCCGCTGTGTTTCCAAGAGAGCAGGTCGGCAAGGCGGCTGGGGCTGACGTGTTTGCCCGCGCGGAGGGCTTGCAGGAAACGGTTGCGGAAGAGTTCGATCATGGGGGCGCGGCTATCGGCGGGCATGCAGTGGAAGCGACCCTCGAAGTCAAACAAGCCGTCGGCGGCAAGGACGTGGAGGTGCGGATGGAAGAAGAGGTAATCGCCGATGGCCGGGACCGTGGCTTGAGCCGCGGCCTGCACAGCCCCGACTTCGGGCGCGTCTTCCGGCGCGTCTTCCGCAACACAACGGCACGGCATGATCACGCAGAACGCACCAGGTTGGCCAGTTGGTGTGCTGGTTGTCATCCCCGGCCTCAGCCCGTCAATGAGGCGCAGGGTGGGACCGATGGCGAGGGCGTCCGCCAGATACCCCGGTGCAAACGCAATCACCGGTGGCTTGCCTGTGATGCTGACGGGCACATGAATGAGTGCGTCAGTGGTATCGGAATCCCGGAGTGTCAACGTGAGGTGGCCAGGTTTGTCCCAGGTCAGACGCACGGAGTTGCGTTTGCCATCCAGCGAACGCAGCCACGAGATGAGGGCCGCCTTGTGAGCGTCCGGTATGGTGGCCTCTGCAACAAACTCGCGGGGTATCACTTGCCTATAGTTAGGGTAGTTCCCTTCGATGGTCCTGGCGATAAGCGTGTGCGGTCCCGAGCGGATCTGAACATGGGCATTGGTGGTGCCTTCCTCAGGTTGTTGGATCGCGGCATCACGGGCGGAGAAGTCCTGGAAGCCGAGCACACGCACTGCGGCGTTGGGCAGGATGAACTCCCGCCCGGTGACACGCGCAGGGGTTCCTGCCAACCGCCGGCCATCGGTGGCGATAAGCGTGCCGCCATTGTCCGGTGAGAACAACACGCCATTGAGGACGGAGCGGGTGGCATCGGTGGAAGCACAGCCCGCCACCGTCTGGAGAGCGGCGAATGTTTCCTTGGGCACTGTTGTGATTTGGCCTTGGATGCTTGGACGCTCCGGGAAGCCGGATGCGGGTTCGGGTTGATAGACGGTTTCCACCGGCATCTTGCCACAGGTGACGGTGAGCTTGAGCTTGATGGCAGGCTTGTTTGGATCTGGCTTGGCCGGGCACTCGAATTGCACGCTGCTGCCCTGATCGCCCCTGGCTGCGGCTGCGAGAGCAGCGGCGGGGATGAGGAAGCGCGTGCTTTCGGGTGAGAACGGGGTGATGGTGGCTGGCAGCCGGGTTTCCAGCCAGTGGTCGAGATCGGTGACGGCCAGGGTGAGCCCGGCGGCATCAATGGTGGCGAGCACATGGGTGAGAACCGGCAGCTTGAGCCGCTCGAAGTGGATCCGGGTGAGGAGCTTGCGGGCGGTCTTGATGGCGGAGACGGGTATGGTGATGTTCATGGGATGAATTTTGAATGTTGGATGTTGGATGTTGAATTTTGGATGAATAGGAGACGCAAGCACGGAACCCGGGGCGGGTATGGAGTGGGCAGTAAGTCAGAAAGGGGGCTGATCGGAAACGGAAGGAAGAAAATCCATGAAAATCGGGCCATTGAAAATCAACGAGTTACGTTGACTTACTCAGGAGGACGGCTCAGCGAACTGGAGAAATTGTTGTTAGACACGCCGTGGCACCAGGCCAGGCCATCGGTCAAAGTCAAGCTGCTGGCCAGTGATGGCGAAACCTATGTTCTGGCCCAAAGCGAGGATCGCATTGCCAAGGAGCGCTCCATGCGCCGCCGGCGCCTGCGCAAGTACCTCAAAGCCCTGACTGATCTCACCGAGCGCAAGCGTCCGCTTAAACGCGACGAACTCCACCAAGCCCTTGGAGCGGCCAAAAAA
>JBAXOP010000614.1:0-2170 GCA_037133195.1 Verrucomicrobiota bacterium
GAGGATCAAACTCAAGCGCCTATATCCGAAGCTTTAAATGTTACATGGTACTAGCGGCACACGAGCGGGCGCTGGATGCGGAAAGCGAAAAGGTCGAGAAGTGAATGACGTGGCTTGCGAACATGATATTTATTAAACAGAATCGCAAATTTGAAGGACTGACCCCGAAGCTGCATTGTCAAGTGCGTGCCCGGCGGCCCCGCCGCGCCGTAGAAAAATGGTTACTACTCAGGTCAACAGGGCCTCTCAATTTGGATTTATGAACCGCAGATGGACGCAGATTTACGCAGATAGGAAGAGAAGAAGAGAATGTTGGGTTGCTGGCTGGCATGAATAAACTTAATTCCAACTCTCATCCCTTTTCCATCTGTGTCCATCCGCGTCCATCCGCGGTTTTTATTTCTGAAATCTTCAATGAATGAAACCTGAGTAGCAACGAACAATGAGGACCCGCTTAACCGCCCTTACCGCCCTGGCCGCGCTGGCCGCCCTGGCCGCCCTGGCCGCCCTGGCCGCCCTGGGGCTTTGCGCCGCGCTCGCCGGTGGCGAAGAGCGTTTGCCAGCTAACGAAGAAACCGCGCTGGTGGCCGCTGCCGCGGTGGTGCCGGATGCCACTGCGGCACGCCAGCCGCTGCGGCTCAAGATCGCGGTGAATGACATTTATTGTCAGAAAACCGCCTGTTCGTGTCTTGGCAAGATTGCGACCCGCAGCTTCGACACGGTGGTGGCCGACTTGCAGGCCCGGCACCAAATCACTCTGGAGCTGACGTATTTCATGGAGGTATTCGACCTGCAAAAAGCCGTGCTGGCCAACCAGTACGACGGCGTGCTGTGCAAGCCGTGGACCGCTTTGCAGTATTCCAACAAATCGCCGGCGCGCTTCAAACGGGTGGCCGATTTGCGCGATCCAGACGACAAGGCGCTGATGAGCGGGGTGTTTCTAACATTGGCGGGGTCGCCGGTCCGCACGCTGGCCGACGTGCAGGGCAAGCGGCTTGCGCTGGGGCAGGCGGATGCCTATGAAAAGCACCAGGCGCCGTTGCAATTGTTAGCAGCAAGCCACATCCGGCCCTCGGCGCAGGTGTTTTTCTCGAGCTGCGGGGAGAACCTCAGCGCCCTGATGGATGGCGCGGTCGATGTGGCGGTGGTTTCCAGTTATGCGCTCAGCGCCAGTTGCGCCGTGGATTTCGCCAAGCCGGAGGATTTCCGCACGCTGGCGCAAACCGAGAAAATGCCGCTTACCTCGCTGCTGGTGGATTTGACCAAGGTGCCGGCGGCGGAGGCCGTGCGGTTGCAGGCGGCGTTGCTGGAGGAGTCCGGCGCCAAGGTTCCGGCTGATTTGTTGGGCAAGGGGTTTGTCTTGCCCGCGTCGTGGCGGCCGGTGGCGGCGGTGGTGCCGGTGGTGCCGGTGGTGCCGGCCGCCCATGCGCGTCAAGCCGAGGCGAAACGGGCCGAAAAACCATAACCCTCTCGACGAACTTGAAGATTTACCGCGGAGTCGCAAAGGACGCAAAGGGGCGCAAAGTGGAATGGGTTATCGAGAAAAATCTTGTCTTGCTCCGCGTCCCTTAGCGACCTTTGCGCCTCTGCGGTAAGCATTTAGCAGTTACTCTACGTTCCACACCCCAGAGCGAGCGCGGGTCTGGTGGCAGAAAGGAAGATGGAAACCACGGATTTCACGGAATGCACGGATTAAGAAAGAGTTATGAATTTGATGGCATTGACCATTTGGGTGAGTCTGAGACTTGATAGAGCAGGGCACATCTTATCCGTGTAATCCTCTTCAATCCGTGTAATCCGTGGTTGAAAAACTGCGCTGCAACCCATTCCATTATCCTTTTTAGGATTACCACCGATGGCCCCCGAAGAAATTCTTAAAATATTTCAGTGATTTCAGTGGCAATCAGTACTTCAGTGGTGAAAATCGTCACGTGCTAACCCGAAAAAACCTCAACATGACGCGCATGCCCACCGCCTCCAACCCTGAAGACGCCGCCCAATGAATCCGGGCCGACGCAGGTTCATCGAGTTTGGCGGGCGGCTCATTGGCGTGTTTGTGTTTGGGGTCGGTCCTTCAACATTGCAATTTCTGCTGATAGACAGATCGATGGGCATCGTGTTTGGGGTCAGTCCTTCAAAGCTTCAATTATTAGGTAGACAGCTTTGGATG
>JBAXOP010000615.1:0-2142 GCA_037133195.1 Verrucomicrobiota bacterium
GACTTTGGGACCGATGATGCGGGGTTTCGGCGGCAGTGCAGACGACATGCAGCGGGTATGGACGCACCCGCGGCAATTGTCAACTCGCAGCCGCTGGCAGTTTGCAGCTCGTGAGAGGAAAACGCGGATTTTGTTACTTTTGGGTGTTTCTGCGCTTGCCGGGGGCGGCGGTGGGGGGTACACGGCTCTCCGTTATGGCAAAGAAACCAGTGGTGCTAATCATTCGCGACGGCTGGGGTGTGAACCCCGGAGGAAAAAAAACGGCTAAGAAAGACGGGAATGCCGTGATGTTAGCCAACACACCGTTTCATGACGTGATGTTGGAAAAATACCCGAAAGGCTTTCTCAGTGCCTCTGGCCTGGATGTCGGCCTGCCAGCCGGCCAAATGGGTAACTCGGAAGTGGGGCACCTCAACCTCGGTGCCGGTCGTATTGTCTATCAGGATCTAACGCGTATCAATAAATCCATAGAGGATGGCACGTTGGCCAGCAATCCGGTTTTCGCCAAGGCGCTCGAACAGGCCGCCAGCAGTCGTCTGCATCTCATTGGGCTGGTTTCCGATGGCGGTGTTCACAGTCATCAGGACCAGCTCATCGCCATGGTCAAACTCGCAAAACAGGCCGGCGTGCGCGATATCTTCATCCATGCCCTCACTGATGGCCGCGATACCTCTCCCACCGGCGGCGAAGCCTATCTGGCTAAAGTCGAGGACGAGGCCGCCAAGTGCGGCGCGTGCATCGCCACGGTCATCGGCCGCTATTATGCGATGGATCGCGATAAGCGCTGGGACCGCGTCAAACTCGCTTGGGACGCCATCGTGCTAGGTAAGGGCGAAGTACGCGACGTGCTGGCCAGCGAGGCAGTGGCGGATTGCTATCGGCTGGATAACAAGACAGACGAGTTCATGCCGCCGATGGTATTTGCTGAAGCTAACAAACAACGGGTCCGCGATGGCGACGTGGTATTGTGTTTTAACTTCCGCTCTGACCGAGCCCGCGAGTTTTCCGACGCATTTTTGCTGAAGGACTTTGCCGGGTTTGAGCGTGGTGTCTGGCCGCAGGTCCATTACGTCACCCTCACCGAGTACGACAAGACCTATCAATGCCCGGTGATTTTCGCCCCGCAAACCCTAAACATGGGCCTCGGCGAAACCGTCGCCGCTGCCGGCCTCACCCAGATGCGCATCGCCGAAACCGAAAAATACCCTCACGTTACGTATTTTTTCAACGGTGGCATCGAAGAACCTAACAAGGGTGAGGATCGTGTTATCATTCCCTCGCCCAAGGATGTGCCTACCTACGATTTCAAACCGGAAATGAGCGCCCAAGAGGTCACATCCACGGTGGTCGCCAAGCTCAAAAACTACGATCTGGTCATTCTTAATTTTGCCAACCCCGACATGGTTGGCCATACCGGCGTGGTGAGCGCCGCCATCAAGGCCGTGGAAACCATCGATGCCGACGTCAAGGCGGTCGTCGAGGAAACGTTGCGCCTCGGCGGCAAATTGCTCGTCACCGCCGATCACGGCAACTGCGAGTATATGCGCAATGCCGATGGCTCGCCAAACACCGCCCACACCACCAATCTCGTCCACGTCGTCTATGTCGCCGCCGATGCCGAGGGCTGCCAAGTCAGTGACGGTATCCTCGCTGACGTAGCGCCTACATTGTTAGACATGCTTGGAGTGGCCAAGCCCAAGGAAATGACTGGCACCAGCCTGCTGCGGCGGGGTGAGGGATGAGTTTCAGGACAGCAGATTGACGCCGAAGCGTCTGGCCAGCACTGCGGTGAGCGCGAAAGCGGCCATCGTCACAACGGCGCAAATACCTAAGGCCAGCCAGAAATTCATGCCCTTGGCCAGCAGCCATGGCATCACCAGAAACATTGGCAAAGTCGGCAACACATACCAAAACGTGTAGAAGGCGTGGAGGCCGATTTTGCGGTTGCCCTGGTGTTCCAGATGGAGCCAGATCATGACCATGAGGGTGACAAATGGCAGTGACGAGATCAGAGCGCCGAGCTTGTCGCTGCGCTTGGCCAGCTCCGAGACGAGCACAATGAGGGCGGCGGTGAGGGCGTATTTGATGATGAGCATGAGTATGGATTGGAACGTAGAGATGGGTTATGGCAGGTGCAAGCAG
>JBAXOP010000616.1:0-2136 GCA_037133195.1 Verrucomicrobiota bacterium
ACTACCGGCTTTGGCGCGGCGGGGGGCACCTGGGCGGGCACGACGATCGGTGATTTCTCGCATGGACATCGGGAACAACGGCGACGCATTCCGCTTTCTTTACCAGACGCGCAACGGGGATGGCACGCTGACCGCGCGCGTCACGGGCATTACGCCGACTGATCCGTTCGCGAAAGCGGGTGTGATGATTCGCGAATCGCTCGACGTAGGCGCGCGCAACGCGATGATGGCCTTGTCGGCTGGGAATGGCGTGGTGTTCCAACAGCGCACGGCCTCGCTCGGAGCAAGCGCTTCGACGGTTGTGGGGCCGAATGTTGCACCGCCCTATTGGCTGCGGGTGGTGCGGGCGGGGAATGCTTTCACTGGCTATGTTTCGACGGACGGTTCGAGTTGGACCCAGATTGGCACGACGAACATCGCCGGTTTCAACAGCACCGCGTTGTGGGGTTTGGCTGTGACCGCGCATAGCAACACGCTCATCAACGTCGCTACTTTCGATAACGTGCAGACGCCGACCGTCGCCTATTACTGGGATAACAACGGTGCCACTACCGGCTTTGGCGCGGCGGGGGGCACCTGGGCGGGCACGACGATCGGTGATTCCTCGCATGGATGGAGCATGGAACCAACAGGAGGAATATTTCCGGGCACTGTCACCACTGCCACCTCCGATGACAGTGAGAACTTCGGCACGGATTCGTCTGGCCTGGCAGCAGGCACCATCACGGTTACCAACACGGTGAACACGGGCAGTAATCTTGTCTTTGGCGCTGCCTCAGGTGCCATTACGGTTTCCGGGGGCACGTCAATCACCCTGCCTGCCACCGCGACCATCACCGTCAACAACGCATCGGATGTCATCGGCACCCCTCTTGGCGGCGCGTCCACCTCCCTGACCAAGGCCGGTACCGGCACGCTCACCCTCACCGGCGCCAATACCTATACCGGCGAAACTACTGTCAGCGCGGGCACGCTGCAAATCGGGGATGGCACCAGCGGGCATGACGGATCGCTTCTCACGAGCGGCATTACGGACAGTGGGGCGTTGGTATACAACCTCTACGGCAACCAGGCAGCCGGATACGCGATCAGCGGCACCGGCAGTCTTACCAAGAACGGCGCGGGCACGCTCGCCCTCACCGGCCCAAACACCTACACCGGCGCGACGACCGTCAGCGCGGGCACGCTGGAGCTTGGCGGAGCCGGAACACTGGGTGGCGGCACCTACGCCGGTACTATCACCAACTATGGGGCGTTTGTTCATAGCAGTTCGGCGAATCAAACATTGGCTGCTATCACTGGCTCTGGGTCGATTACCCAGAGCGGCGCCAGCACGCTCACCCTCACCTCCTGGGGCGTCGGCAACTCTGGCACCATAACGGTCAATAGCGGTACGATACAAATGCCGGATGGTAATTGGAATCAAGAAAGTCACCATATTGTGGTCAACGGTGGCACTTTTTTCACGTCCGATGGCAATAGCAGGGCCCTGAGCTGGACGCTCAATGGCGGTACGGTGAGCTCCCGCGGGGACGCCAGCCCTGGCTTCTGGGGCAATATGATGCTTTACGACAATCAGGCGGTAACCGTCGGCGGCGCGGCTGTTTCGACCATCTCATCCCATGTGATGTTGGGTGCGGGCAGCGAATTCGCTGTGGGTCCCGGCAGCACTCTGAACGTGACCGGTGCCCTCTCGAACTCTGTTTGGGCTGGCGGCGGCAATGGGTCCTTCATTAAGACCGGTGACGGCACGCTCGCGCTCTCCGGCGCGAACAACTACACCGGCACCACGACCGTCAACGCGGGAGCGCTGCATTTGGAGACCGCCGGAACGGTCATCTACACTGGCGGCACCATCGCCATCAACAACGGTTCGACGGTAAAATTTGATGGTGGCGCGGGTAACCAATACTGGTTAGACGGCAAAACCATCGCCTTCGGGGCTGGCGGCGGCACCGTTGACACCGGGACCGGCGTAAACATCGTGACCGGCGCATTTCCCACTGGTGGCACGGGTCTGACATTCACCACCACCGCCGGAACGACGAGCACCATCAGTGGCAGCAGCGGGATCAACACAAATGGCAACGCCGAGACCTTTGATGTCGCCAGCACCAGCACCCTGAACCTGACATC
>JBAXOP010000617.1:0-2136 GCA_037133195.1 Verrucomicrobiota bacterium
CCGGGTGGCCACACCATCATCCAGTGGGGGCCAGACAACACGGCCTCCCCCAAATTGGCAATGAGCGAGGTTGATGCCGCCGGCAATCTGGTTCGCGATATGGCGCTGCCGCAGACAGGCGTGACCGGCAACTTCACGGTCGTAAATTGGCCAATCACCAGCAACGACGTGACCGTGATGCGGGAAGAACTCAGCGTGGACAACTCATTTGAGTTCACCCAGGGCTTGCAAGTCACTGGCGTCACTTTGGATGTGACCTATCTGGATGGTGACGGGTACAACACCGCAACCTTGACGAGACAACCTTTCGCTCCCGTGTTGCCAAGTTTCGAGGGACGGGCTCCGCGCGTGCTCCCGGTCCGCGTGAATTTGACCCAGACGGCGATTGTTGACATTGGAGCCCAGATGACCTTTGACGTCGCGAGTTTCGGCATCACCGATCCTGCACGTACCAAAGTTTACTATCGGCCGACGGTGGGCCAGGGATTGTTTATCGAACTGGAAAGCTGGTACAATAATCCGAAGAACGCGGTGCAGGCCAACATGTTCGGCTTCGGCGAGTATATCCTCGGTTTTCCCGATCAGCCTGCGGTGGCCTATGCCCCGCTTCTGATCACACCGAAAGCGGAGGCGGAGGTGAACCAGGCCTTGCCGGTATCCTTGTTCTGGACTCCCAAGGGGTTCGCCGATAGCTATCATCTCCAGGTCTCGACGGATGCGGGATTCGGTTCCTGCCTGGTGGATGTGTCCGGCACTGGGCTCAGAGAGTCCCGCTACACCATTGCGAGTGTTAGCCCGGGGACCCGCTATTACTGGCGGGTGAACACCACCAACGATGGCGGGACGAGCGACTGGACGACCCAATCGTTCACCACGGTGGCGCCGATGGTACAGGTGACGGTTCCCAACGGTGGTGAGGCGGCGCACCGCGGATTATCCTATGTCATCCAATGGAATGCCAACATCGCTGAGAATGTCGCGATCGACCTCTATAAAGGCGGCGTACTCGTCAAGACCCTTACCAGCACTGCTCCGAACATCGGTGCCTACACCTGGACGACGGTGACCACTACCTTGGTGCCCGGCAACGATTACTCGATCAAGGTCCGCAGTTCTACAACCCCGTCTTTGTTCGACGTGAGCGCGGCGACCTTTGGCATCGATGTGCCTTATATCAATCCGGGCTCGTTGCTGCGCTTGCCCGACGGGCGAGCCCAATTCAGCCTGAGCGCGCCGGGCGGGGCGACCCAGGCGAAGGTGCAGGGCTCGACGAACCTCATTGACTGGCAGGACCTCCAGACACTCACCGTAACCAACGGCAGCGCGACGTTTACCGATACCGCGACGCAATTGCCCAGGCGATTCTACCGCCTCTACATCGCGCCCTGAGGGCTTGGCTGCGGTGTGGCTGGTGGCGTCCCGCTCAATACTGTTGACTTAGCACTGTTGCTTGTTTGAAAAGAGGCTCCAGGCAGGATGCCCGGTCCACGTGGCGCGGGCATCCTGCCCGCCGCCTTTTCCTGTCTTGTTCCTGCGACGCCTAAGTCAACAGTATTGGGCGTCCCGCCGCCGTCAGCGCCACTGGACCGTGAATGAAACGCCTTTCCAGCCTCTTCATCTTCGATCCGTGATCCTCTATCCTCCCCTTCACACGACACTTGGCCCAGATGCGACCCGTTACGGAGCGTCGGCTTGAACCGGCCAGACGCGCGCCGGCTGAAGCCAGCGCTCCATTGAGCAGCCCAAGCCCACTCCAGCGCAGTGTGGGCTCCGGTGCTTGAAATGAGAATGAAAGGCCGCCATAGAGCTCGAGAACCACAAGGAGAACGCTCACAGATGGCAGCATTTGCGCAAAAAATGAGAGATCAGGCGCAGCGCGCGACGGCAAATTGCGGTTTGGCGTTTTTGTTGCTTGACGAGGCCGCCGTTCCCTTGCTTCCTGCGGCAGCCGCAACTCTTGGTTGTCTTGATAGGACTGGGGGGCGGCCGCAGTCCGATTGCTGCTGCTTGCCAAGGAATTGGTAGGGACATGGAGCAAAGGACGGCGCTGGAGCAGCATCCGGAGGACCCGATACGAGACGCATGGCAATTGATCCAAAACTGGCGGAAGACCTGAAATCGCAGGGAGTGCATGTC
>JBAXOP010000618.1:0-2132 GCA_037133195.1 Verrucomicrobiota bacterium
GAATACATGGCGGTCTCGGTGGTGATGAAGAGCGTGCGCCGATCAGTCCCTGCGAAACACAGATTGGTGGGCCGGTTGGGCACGTTGATCGTCTGGAGGAGGGTTCCTGCCGAGCTATAAACCAGCACGTCGCTGGATGTCAGGTAGATGTTGCCGTTGCTGTCGATTTCCATGCCGTCGGAGCCGACCGCCACGAAGAGCGTCTTGCCCGTCAGGGTGCCGTAGCTGTTGATGGTGTATTTGTAGGTGGCGCCCGCGCCGTAGTCGCTGACGTAGAGGGTGGTGCCGTCGGAAGTGCCGATGAGGCCGTTGGGTTGCACCATGTCGCTGATGACCCGGGTGACGGTGGTTCGGGCAGGGTTGATATAATAGACGGCTTGCGCATCCTGCACCTGGGTGCCGAAAAAGACCGGGTCGGTGAAATAGATGCCGCCGTTGGGTGCGATCCACAGGTCGTTGGGCTCGTTGAAACGTTTGCCGTTGTATTGGGCGGCGATGACGGTGACGACGCCGGCCGGAGTGATGGAAACGATCCGCCCGTTGGTGCCCTCGCAGGCGATGAGGTTACCGGACGAATCGAAGGCAAGACCGTTTGCGCCGCCGGAACCCGTGCGGAAGGTTGTCAATGCTCCGGCCGTTGACCATTTGTAAATGGTGTTGGCCGTGATGTCCGAGAAGAACACATTGCCGCTCGTGTCGGCCGTGGGACCCTCGCCAAACTGGAGGTTGCTCACCACCGGAGTGATGGTGGCCCCGGCTTGCACCAGGCTGCTGGTTTTCAAGGCCACGCGGAACCCGACGTGGTAATACGGGTGGTTGGGATCCTGAGGCCCGCGGTAGTACCCCGGGTCACGGTTGGAAATCCGGCTCAAGCCAAGGTATTGGGCACCGTTGTACCAGGTGCCGCCACGCATCCCGCGGTAGGCCTTGCCGTCCGGCATGGCATCGCCGGTGGCCGGCCCGGTCGGATTGCTGGACGGGCTGATAGAGTAGTAACCGTTGCCATACCAATCATTGACCCACTGCCAGACATTGCCACCCATGTCATAAAGGCCATAGCCGTTGACGGCGTTGGACGTTTGATAGGTGGTCTGGCTGCCGGGCCAGTTGAAGTCGCTCTTGGCGTGCAATGTGCCGTCGTAAAAGCCCACGGGCGTGGTCCACGGATAATCGCCTGTTTCATAAGGATCGCCGGAGTTCTCCCAGTTTGACCAGGTGCCGTCGGTGTTGGTGTTGCTGCCCCAGGGGAACTGATAGTAGGGTGCCGTGTGGCCACCGTTGGCGGCGTATTCCCACTCGGCTTCGGTCGGCAGGCGGTAGCCGCTCTTGGCGAAGTCGCACACCCAGGTGCTCAAGTTATAGCATGACTGGTAGCCTTGGACGGCGCTCAGCCAGTTGCAATAGGCCGCGGCGCCTTCCCAGCGCACGCCGACCATCGGATGGTTGTCGCGGTTGGCGAGCACCGAGAAGCTGGTGCCGTCCCACTCGATCCCGCTGTAGATGATGCCAAACAAGGCGGATTCCCCTTCCCGGGTTTCGCAATAGATGGTGGTACCGCCCACGGCATAAACCAGGCCGTTGCGCACTTCGATGAGGCCCTGCGCCAGAGCGGTGTTGAGGTAAGTGCAGTACTGGCGGTTGGTTATATCATAGGTGCCCATGGAAAACGCGTTGATCGCCACGGTGTGCAACGGCAATTCATCGCTGGGATGATCCGGATCGGTGAAGTTGAAGTGATCGCCCATGACGAAGGAACCCGCCGGAATCGGCTTGAGCGCGGGGGCATTCCAGCTTGTCGCGGTGCCGCCACGCACACAACGCACATGCCACTGCCCGGTCTTGACGGCGTAGGTTGTCAGGCCGTAGTCGCAATCCAGATACCACGCCTGGGTGGTGTCGTTGGCGAGCGAGGTGGACGACCAGTAGAACGTCGTGGTGGCGCCCGTGAAACACGTTGTGTCTAACGAAGGTGCCCGCAAGTTGCCATCACTGATGGATTGCAATTCCTTAATGTTGGGCAGACGCCAATCGCTGTGGCCGCCGAGCGTGAGGTTTTCCGCATAGACCAGGGCGTTTTCCCAGGTCATCGTGGCGGACTCCGCCTGTTGCCATGTCAGGCCGGTATGGTTGTC
>JBAXOP010000619.1:0-2123 GCA_037133195.1 Verrucomicrobiota bacterium
GTTGCGCCAAAAACCTCATCGACTCGGAAGTCATGCTCGGCCACCTCGCCCAGGCCGGTATGACCATGACCCCCGAGCCAGAACTCGCCGATGTACTCATCATCAACACCTGTTCGTTCATTGATCTAGCCAAACAGGAGTCTATCGACGCAGTGTTCGGCGCGGTCAGGGACCGCAGTGCCGATCCCGGACGAGCCCGCCAGAAAATCATCGTCGCCGGTTGCTTGTCACAGCGCTTTGCCAAAGACCTACCCGGTCTGATGCCAGAAGTTGATGCCTTTATCGGCCTCGACCAATTGCCAAAAATCGCGCCGATCATCCACAAGTTGCTAGGAACTAACGAACAAGAGGATCTCACGAAGGACGAGGGTCCGGCCGCCACCGACGATCCCCGCGACTTCGTAACCCTCAAGCCGCAATTCGTACCGGACTATAACACGCCGCGCTTCCGCCTCACACCGGGGCATTTCGCCTACGTCAAAATTGCCGAAGGCTGCAACCACACGTGTTCATTTTGTATCATCCCGCAAATCCGCGGACGCCACCGCTCGCGCAGCCAGGACTCAGTGGTGCGCGAGGTGGCGGCGCTAGTCGCCTCGGGGGTTAAGGAAATCAACCTCATCTCCCAGGATACCACCTATTTCGGCATGGACCAGTGGAGCGGCCATCGTCCCAAGCCCGCCTCGCCAGTGGATTCCAGCAAAGGGGAAAGCCTTGCCAGCTTGCTGCGTGCCATCGACCTCCTCCCCGGTGATTTCTGGGTGCGCCTTCTCTACACCCATCCGGCCCATTGGTCCGATGAATTGATAGAAACTATCGCCGCCTGCGACAAGGTGGCCAAGTACGTCGATATCCCGCTCCAACATATATCCGACCGCATGCTCACCGCCATGCAGCGGGTGACCAGCGGCGGATTCGTCCGCGATCTGCTCCGACGCATGCGTGCAGGCATCCCCGGCCTCGCCATCCGCACCACCTTCATCGTCGGCTTCCCAGGCGAAACCGAAGCCGATTTCCAAGAATTGCTAGATTTCATCAATGAGTTCCGCTTTGAGCGAGCCGGGGTGTTTCAGTACTCGAAGGAGGAAGGCACCCGCGCCTATCAATTTGGCGGCCATCTCCACCACATGACCCGCCGCAGCCGCTGGTCGCGAGCCATGTCCGCCCTCCAGCGCATCGCCGCCGAGACCAACCAAGCCAGGGTCGGCAAATCCGTGCGCGTGTTAGTAGAAAGCCCGGGCCTCGCCCGCAGTGCTTGGGACGCCCCGGAAATCGACGGATCGGTGCATGTGGACGCGGCGCTACCCGTCGGCCAATTTGCCACCGTTACCATTGGGGATTGGAGCGGCTACGATCTGGTAGCCAAGCATTGAGGGCGGATAGCGATGACTTTATGGTCGTCGTACGGAAGGACCGTCCATGAGCCGTGCCTTCGGTGCTCATTCATGCCCCCCTTCCGCCACCACCACAAGAATGTGGTGGCTCCTTAGCTCCTGTGACTCGGGAGGATTTTCACATGGGTACCACGGCCTGCCGCGAGACGCGGCGGCCACGCGCCGTGAAATACCCGCCGGTGAGCAACCAGAGCTTGCATTTTGGCGGGAGCCCCCCTAGGAGTTGCGCATGGCCATTGAAAATTTCCTCGAGTTTTCCCCCTCCATTCACGACAGCGTGTTCATCGCCGCCAGCGCGGACGTGATCGGACGCGTCACCCTGCATGAAGAAGTAAGCATCTGGTATCATGTCACCCTGCGCGGCGATATCAATGAAATCGTGGTCGGCCCGCGCTCTAACATTCAGGACAACGCCGTCATCCACCTCGCCGATAACTTCGGCTGCTACGTCGGTGAATTAGTCACCGTTGGTCATTCCGCCATCCTGCATGCCTGCACGGTCAAAGACGAGGTGCTCGTCGGCATGGGAGCGATCATCCTCGACGGCGCGGTAATCGGCGAACGCTCGATCATAGGAGCTGGCGCGCTGGTCACCGGCGGCACCGTCATTCCACCCGGCTCGCTGGTCCTCGGCTCGCCTGCCAAGGCCGTGCGAACCTTGCCTCTCGACGAACAGGCGAACATCAAAAACTGGGCGATCAAATACGTCGGCGGCTCCCGCCGCTACCT
>JBAXOP010000620.1:0-2112 GCA_037133195.1 Verrucomicrobiota bacterium
GGCGGGCGGTGGCGATGACGCGGCAGGCGATTTCGCCGCGGTTGGCGATGAGGATTTTCTTAAACATGTTAGAGCGGGATATTGCCGTGTTTGCGCCAAGGGTTTTCGAGGCGTTTGTTGCGCAACATGGCGAGGCTGCGGCAGATGCGTTTGCGTGTCTCGTGGGGCATGATAACGTCGTCGATGTAGCCGCGGCGCCCGGCGATGAATGGGTTGGCAAACGCGCTGCGGTATTCTTGCTCGCGGGCGGCGAGTTTTTCCGGGTCATTTTTCTCATCGCGGAAAATGATAGCCACCGCTCCCTTCGGACCCATGACCGCGATTTCGGCTGAGGGCCAGGCGAAATTCACGTCACCGCGCAAGTGTTTGGAACTCATCACGTCATAAGCGCCGCCGTATGCCTTGCGGGTGATGACGGTGATTTTTGGCACCGTGCACTCGGCGTATGCATATAATAATTTGGCACCGTGGGTGATGATGCCGCCATATTCTTGTGCCGTGCCCGGCATGAAGCCCGGCACATCCACGAATGTTAGTACGGGGATATTGAAGGCGTCGCAGAATCTGACGAATCGTGCCGCCTTGATCGAACTCTTGATGTCCAGGCAACCGGCAAGCACCAGCGGTTGGTTCGCTACAATGCCCACCGGCGCTCCTTGCATACGGGCCAGCCCGATGACAATGTTTTTAGCGTTATCCGGTTGCAATTCGAAAAATTCACAATCGTCCACCACCTTGACGATCAATTCCTTGATATCATATGGCTTGTTAGGATTATCCGGCACCAGCGTATCGAGCGACATTTCGAGGCGGTCGGCGGTATCGGTGGTTTGTCGCCGGGGGGCTTTCTCGCGGTTATTGAGAGGCAGGTAGTTAACGAACCGGCGCACCATCAGGAGCGCCTCGACGTCCGTATCGAAGGCGAGGTCGGCCACGCCGGAGCGGGAGGTATGGGTGATGGCGCCGCCGAGTTCTTCGGCGGTGACGTCCTCATGGGTGACGGTTTTGACGACCTCTGGGCCGGTGACAAACATATAGGAGGAATCCTTGACCATGAAGATAAAGTCAGTCATTGCCGGGGAATACACCGCCCCCCCGGCGCAGGGGCCCATGATCACCGATATTTGCGGAATCACTCCCGACGCCATCACATTGCGCTGGAACACCTCCGCATAGCCACCCAGCGAGGCCACCCCTTCCTGGATGCGTGCGCCACCGGAATCGTTGAGGCCGATGACCGGCACCCCGGCCTTGATCGCGTGGTCCATAATCTTGCAGATTTTTTCGGCATGGGCCTCCGAGAGCGAGCCACCGAACACGGTGAAATCTTGCGAGAAAACGAACACCGGGCGGCCATTGATCATGCCGAAGCCAGTGACCACCCCGTCGCCGGGCACCGACTCGCGGTCCATGCCGAAATCGGTGCAGCGGTGTTCGACGAACATGTCCCACTCCTCGAATGACCCTTCGTCCAGTAATATCTCTATGCGCTCGCGGGCGGCCAACTTCCCCTTGGCGTGTTGCGCCGCAATGCGTTTGGCACCGCCACCTAGCGCCGCACGCGCCCGCTTCTCGTCAAGCTGGCGGATGATGTCATGCATGGCTCAACCTCCGATCCAGGCGTGCGACAGCGGGAACGCGGAATGTTAGTGGCGGGAGCAGGCGGAAAGCGGATTTCATGAAAAAATGGGTATGCGGTGAACTCCCTACCCTACCAACCCCATCCGCCGTGCCAAGGAAATTATCCGGATTTTGTCCGGAATTTTGCCCGGCGGAAAATCCCGGGCGAGATTGGCACCCGCCTCGGACCGCTGGACTTCGGCCGCCATGTTGGATGTTTGCGGGTTCGATCCTACTTGGTTCTCTCTACTTCCCGGGCGTGCAGCATCAATTCGGGAGTGGTGCGGCAGCCGAGTTTTCCCATCAGGCGCGTCTTGTAGGTGCCGATGGTCTTGGGGCTGACGCCGAGGTTGTCGCCGATGGTCTTGCTGCTGAGCCCGTGGCCGAGCATTGCATAGACCTGCTCGTCACACACCGAGAGCACGAGCACGGGGCGAATTTCGCCGTCTGCTTTGAGTTGCTCCAGCAGTGTCCAGCCGCTGCCGTCCTTGA
>JBAXOP010000621.1:0-2090 GCA_037133195.1 Verrucomicrobiota bacterium
GCCATCACCGACCCGAACTACAGCCTGGCCTTCGTGGACGGCACCTTGCGGGTGGTCGGCCTGAGGACCTGGGCCAAGGGCAACGGCACCTGGGACATTGAAACGAGCGTCAATTGGAGCGCAGCATCCGGTATCGCCACTTATGTGGATGGCGGCGCGGTGGCCTTCGGCGATCCGGCGGGCTTTGGCCCCTTCGCGGTGACGCTCAACACCAGCGTCCATCCGTACAGTGTGACGGTGAGCAATTCGATCAAGGATTACACCATCTCGGGCACCGGCTTGATCGCTGGCGCGGCGAGCGTGACCAAGCAGGGGGCCGGCATGTTGACCGTCGGCGGCGTGAACACCTACAGTGGTGGAACCAAGGTCGATGGCGGTGGTTTGGCGCTGGCCAACGGCAATGCCAAACTCGGTTCTGGAACCGTCACGATGGCCGGCGGAACCTTATTCAAGGTGGCTGGCGACCCCGCAATCACAATCACCAACCCGTTTGATCTAACCAGTGGCTTGGTGACCTTGCCGATCCTTTTCACCGGCGGGACGGATGTGCAATTTAACGGCTCCATCACAGGTGCCGGCGGGTTCAAGGTGATAAACGAAGGCAATGGCCGGAGATTAGAGCTGCCCAACGCCAACAGTTTCAGCGGGGGCATGGTCTTAAGTATGGCTGGCGGTGGCGGGGCCATGCGGGTTCGAATCGGCAACGCCCAGTCGCTTGGCTCGGGAACACTGCGCAGCGAACTCACGCCGGCGAGTATCGGTGGACTGGAAAACACCACCGACCTGAGCGCCGGTTCCGGGGTGGCCAACGCGATTGATCTGGCAACGGGCGCCAACCTGAATGTCGGCAACAACAACACTGGCAACCTTAAGCTGTCAGGTGTCATTTCCGGCGCTGGCAGCCTCACTAAAAATGGCACCGGCACCCTCACCCTCGCAGGCACCAACACCTACAGCGGCACCACAGCCGTGACGGCGGGGACCTTGCTGGTCAACGGCACCAACACCGGCAGCGGTGCGATCAGCGTGTCATCGGGCTCGACCTTTGGCGGCACCGGTGGTGTTGGCGGCAATGTCACCTATACCGGCGGTGCGTTGGCTAATTTCACCAAAGGTTTGCCAATGCCCATCGCCGGCACGCTGACCTTGAATGACAATATCGTGCATGTCAGCCTGCCGGTCGGTCTAACTGGAGGAAATTATACTCTGGCCACCTACCATGCCACTGGCAGCACGGGGTCGTTCAATGCCACGCCGGTCATTGACAGCGGATCGTTAAACACGGGTGCCACTGCGACCGTGACCACGAGCGGCGGCTTTGTGAAACTGGTCGTCAGTGGCGGCAACGACTATGACTCATGGGCGAACAACTACTTGGGCTACGACCTCAGCAACCCTGCGGCCGATACGATTGGCAACGGTCTGACCAATGCCCAGAAATACGCGTTCGGCCTGAATCCCACCAGATTGACGGATGTCAACCCGATCAAGGTGCTGCTCGACAAGACCGCCGGAACCTTCACCTACACCCGGCGTGCGACCCCGGCCACCACCGGCATCGCGTACACGGTGTGGACCTCCCCGGATCTGGCGATCTGGACCCGGGATACCGGAGTGATCGAGGGAACCACCACCGTGGCAGGCGAAATCGAGACGGTACCCGTCACCCTGAGTGGGGTGCCGTTGAGCGTCACGAAATTGTTCGTGCGGGTCGAAGCCGTCATGCCGTGATTCATGGTTCCTGCGGGTGACCGCAAGATCTTCTGTTGGATCAATCAGCGAAAGGCCGGGAGTTGCGACTCCCGGCCTTTTTGTTGTGTCGGGAGCCACCACATTCTTGTGGTGGTGGCGGAAACGCGGCCCATGAATGAGTGCCGAAGGCTAGATTCAGGGTCGGTCCTCCCGCACGACGACAGTAACGTAATCAAAAATCGCGCACTTCCTGAGCTAGGCATTTGAATTGTCGATGAATTGGCGATGAGTTCCGGAAAATGACTTGGCACTTTTCGAGGACTTTGAGGCCTGGATTCAACGAAACGCAGAACCGAGCGGAGCGAGATAGACTTGAGCGGAGCGAAAGCCCCGCAGGG
>JBAXOP010000622.1:0-2088 GCA_037133195.1 Verrucomicrobiota bacterium
GTCCGCACTGTTCCCGGACCTGATGTTCAGTTGCTTTTGGAATGGCTTTACGGTTAGGCTTCATAGGTTGAGGGTGCGAGCTTGAATACAGTCTCCCGTGAAAAAGCCACCATATTCTTCTGCCGGCAGCGGCAATCCGGGCGGGGTGATGGGTTGGCCAGCGGCTTTTTTGACGGCGCAGGTTTGGTTAAGGGGTAGCAGGAAGGCGAGAATTGCGGGCGACAGCGGCTTCTTCCCATGGCACGTCTTGGGAAGATGTTGGACTGGTTTTGTGGGGAGGACATTCCAGCAGTTCAGATGATGAGTCCGAGTGTTTTGAGGGTGTCGAGGATGGCGGCAACTTGGTCGACTCGCTTCTTGGACTTGCGCCCGAAGCAGGCGGCGAGGATTTCTGCATCTTGGCCGACGGTGGGCAACAGCTTGCGGATGGCGACCACTTGCGCGGGCAGTTCGGCGGGCCAATCGAGGATGATAGGCGCGGCGGTGTCTGGGGTGGTGGTGTCGTCGCCAAGGCCGATTTCCGCTTGTTGGGCGGTGGCCGTGCCGGGGGCCTGGAAATCCGGGCGTAGCCAGCGGATCAGGCCGCGCTTTTCTTCCGCTGCCCGTTCGTGGTTGAGGGCAACGAGACGGGAGAGGATATTCTGTTCGAGGGCTTCGGCATCGGGACCGCCACGGGCGAGGGTGTCGGCGGGCGGTATGGCGGATGCAAGGTCGGTCCAGTCGTAGGCTTCCAGCACGGCGGCGTCGAGGTCGTCGTGAATCTGTTTGAGCACCGACACCAAGGCTTTGTCGTGAATCGCCTTGTCCTTGGCGTCGAGGGCAACACCGGAGCGGAGTTTCTCCAACACATTGTAAATGCCCGTGAGGGTGAGGTCGGGATGCAACTCTTGCTGGCGCTTGCGGTGCGCGTCGAGGTGTTCGGCCAGGTCGCGGATGCACTGCTTCAACTCGCCTTCTTCGATGGCGGGGAACGGGAATGGCTCAAAACAGCGGGATTTGTTATAGCGGGGATCATTGCCCATGCCGAGGCGTCCGCCTGCTGCCAGAGCCCAGGTGACGTGAACTTGGGAGGACAAGACGCCAAGATGGAATGCGTCGTCGCTCGCGATTGCGATGAGCATGTTATCAGGGAGTATTTCCTGGCCCAGGAAAGTGAAGAAGCAATGTTTGCTGGTTTCAACCGTGGCGATATAGCGGGAGAGCGGCGCAAGAGCCAATCGCAACTCGGCTCGCGTCTTTCCAAACAGCCACCAGAATTTGGCATAAACCGCACCGTCTTTTGTATAGGCGATCGCGTCTCGCTCAGGTTTAACGTGAATGAGAACGTGTTGATAGAGTGACGGGAATTGCGAGAGTGCTTCTGATGCGTCGAGACCGAAGAGATCGATCAGTTTGATCTCGCGAGGACGATTGGTGAGATCCTTGCCATTGCGGTAATCTTTGATGTGCTTTTCGATGCCGGGGATAGTGCCGAGTCCGAGTTGAGAGGCTTCTAGGGTTGAAACGATGAAGCCGGAGCCGTGGAGTTTGACGCCGGGGCAACTGATTTTCGCGTTGGCCTGGAGCGGTCCGCAAGAGGTCAGGTCCGCGCCGATTTGAAGATTGGCGGCGAGGACGCCACCACTCCTTGAGAGAGACACTTCATTTTCGCCATCTTCACGGGCTTGCTCGGAAGTGACTGTTTCGAGGATGCCTTCGGAGTGACCAGGGGCGGCGACAGTCATGGCGATGCGCACGGAGGCACCGTCGGCGGAATCAATCCACGGGTGATCGGGGATGGCGTAGGCGAGGTGCAGCGGGTTTTTCGCGGCGGATAAAAATGGTTCGATTACGCGGCGGTTGAACGTCTGGTGAATCGAATTGGTGGTGATGAACCCGAATCTTTTGATTTTGCCGTCGCGGACGAGTTCGGCGGCTTTGTGCCACCAGAACATGACAAAGTCGGCGGACTCGGGCACGTCGCCTTTCCAGACTTTGCGCAGGGTTTCCACATAACCATCGCCAAGGGCATCGCGCATGCGCGATGCCCCGATGAACGGCGGGTTGCCGGTGATGTAATCCGCTTGCGGCCATTCGGCGCGGCGGGGG
>JBAXOP010000623.1:0-2087 GCA_037133195.1 Verrucomicrobiota bacterium
AAAGCAAACTTCTTGACGCCGTGGATGCAGTCATGCAAACCGACCGGGAAAATGGCATGTCGATCCCCGACGTGTGGCATCACCACAACTTGTTCAAGTCCTTTCTTGATGGTGATCGAATAGCCAAACGATCCGAAGCATCGAAAAAGGGGGGCAGACCGAAAAAAATCTCTTGGAGTCGTCAAGATGGCCCGTAAAACGCCACAGGTTAGGAGGCGGTAGCCCTGAGTTTCCGAAAATCCGCCGCAGGTTCTTTGATACCCGCCCTGACTTTCCAAAATCCTGCCGCAAGTAAAACACGGCAGGGAAAAACGGGAAAAGCCTGTTGCTAAGGCTTTTCGATGCATAAACCGCAAACACAAATGGAATGGGCGCGTGAAAGACAAATCACAGCGCGTTTCGGATTGACTCACATGATTCTTTTCACCCTTCGAAAGGCTAAGAAGATTCGTTCTGTTTCGCTCAAGGTAGAAGGCAAATCCCAGGGGGCGAGGCTCTTCAATGTCGCGAGCATCGAGGCTTTTCTTGCCAGACAGGAAGATCGCGAAAATCAGGGGGAATGAGCCTCCAAGTGAATCCTTCCGATCCCATCCTGTGTTGAAACGGTCCGTTCCATCAGACGTTCACGCGGCCGCCGTCGGTGGTGCCAAGGCCGAGTGCTTGGGCCTCGCGTTGGCGGCGGGTTCTGTGGAAGTCGTATGCTTGCAGCAGGTCACAGAAGCCGACGCCGACCTCCCGCGCAACATGGCCGTACTGCCAATCAGCGGTCAGCACATAGCTGTCGCCGATCTCGCTCGATGGATCGACGGCGATGTCATGGGGGCCGCGGAGTCTGATGACGTATTCCGCCTGGAGGACGCTTCCCCCATGACCGCGGCACCAGGCTTCCGGAACGATGTCGAGGTTGAGGCCCACGCAGGCATGGACAAGGGCCACGAGATCGCGGATTGGGGATTCAAGGGTGGTGAAATTGGACATGTGTCTTGTTCGTCGGTTGTTGTTGTTTGTTGTTTTCTGTCAGAGAGGAGGGATACAAGGCGGGCCTATGCGAAAAGGCACACCGCTTGGACAGGCCACCCGTTGAGCGGCGCGTGTGTTAAAGTTGTTGGGGCGGGAGGGAGTGGTGGAACCGAGCCCGAGTGGTTGAAGTCTGAGGATTGGTGATGGTTGAAAATCAGGCTGATGGAATGACCGCAACTGCACGCCTCACCGGATGAAATGGCATCCGGGCACAAAACACCGCCAGTGGACATCTCGGCACATGCCGGTGTGCCACGCGAATCCCCGCATTCGAGGGGAACATAAACTCAAGCAGGTATCCGTCGGGTATTGCCGCGAAATACAATCCGCAGATCAATCTGGTCTAACCCTGCGATTTCCGTCCATACTCTGTGGCGGTCAGGAAATCTGTTTCGAAAAGCTTAGCGACATCAACAAAGTTAGTATTCCTCTGGCAGCAGAATCGTGGTCATCGTGCGGTCTGACTCGGTGATGATGTAGAGACGGTCGCCTTTCGGAGTACGGTAGCAACTCAGGAGCCGGGCGTCGTGAACCAGCGCATCCTCGTTCGCCTGCTTGTCTTCGGCGCAAAGTTCGTCACCCCAGTCACCGCAGTGGTGGCGGCGCAGGTAGGAACCCAGGTCGACGCCCAGCGCGATTGCTCCGGGAGTGGCATAGGTTCTTCCAATTGGGAAACGTGGCGTCATAAAGTGGTATGGCATGTCAGTGTTGGGATTTGGGCAAGCAGCTTCTGCGGACTGAAAAGCAAGGTTGGCTGCCTGGGGGGCGGAGTCGGCGACAATTAAATGGTTGATCCGGCGAAATTGCGGAAAGTTGTGTCCACGGCGGCTTGTTGCTGCCCATCCACGAAGTGGGAGAGCAGGGTAACCAACTCGTTGGGCGTCGGTAAGGGAGGCATGCCTCCGAGAGTGACTGACAGGCACAGGGTATGCTCAAAGATCCGGTGGGACCTGATCACAACCCTACGCTGACTGATCCGGAAAAATGGGCACAGCAGCGGCATCAAACGCCGAACAAACCATTCCCCCCGCCTCGCCCCGGGCCGGGGCGACGGGAGTGGGGCCGAA
>JBAXOP010000624.1:0-2070 GCA_037133195.1 Verrucomicrobiota bacterium
CATCGTCAACTGGCCGGCATTGATGATGGTACCTCCACTGAAGGTGTTGCTCGCGTTGCTGATCGTCAGCATGCCGGAGCCGTTCTTGGTGAGGCTGCCGGAGCCGGCAAGCAGGCCGGAAAGGGTGACTGTGCCGCTGCCGGAGCCGCCAAAGGTGAGATTGGAGGCCAGGCTGGCTGCTGCGCTGATGGTGGCCGCGCTGGCGCTATTTTGATTGAGGGTTGGCAAGGTGGCACCGTTGGCGGTGAAGGCCAAGCTATTGCCGGCAAGGGTGACCGCGCCGCCAAGGTTGATCTGGTTGAGCAGGCAGCCCGCGCTCAGGTCACTGGTGGCGGTGTAGCTGCCCGCCACGTTGAAATTGAGCGTGTAGTTGGCCTGGCCGGCGGCGATCGGCGCGGCTCCGTTGGCAAGGTTGTTGGTCCATTTACTGCCGTCGCTCCAATTGCCGGCCACGGCACCCGCCCAACTGAAAGTGGTGGGCAGCGCGCTGCTCACCGTGACCGTCACGGTATAAACCTGGGTGGAACCGTCCTCGGCGGTAACCGTGTAGGATTGCGGGGTGGTGAAGTTTCTGCTAAAACCGGAGGCGGGCGCGGCCGTTGCCAGCGGCGAAATGGTATAGGTGGGTGCCAGCGCCGTGACATTGGTCGCAAAGGGCACGGTCAAGCTGATGTTGGTACCGGCGAGGGTCGCGGTGCCGAAACTCGGGAACGTGAAGGTCAATATGCCTTTGGCGGTGCTGGCGGCGGTCTTGTTGACGGTGACCGTATAAACTTGGATGGCATTGTCCGCGCCGGTGATGGTGTAGGTTTGCGCGGTGGTGAAGTCCCTGGCAGTTCCGGAAAGCGGATTGCCCGTCGCACCGGCTGTCATCGTGTAGGTGGGTGCCAGCGCAGTGACATCGGTGGCATAAGGCACCGTCACACTGATGTTGCTCCCGACAATCGTGGTGGCCGGCAGACCCGGGAACGTGCATGTTAGAATGTTATTGGTGCCAACGGGCGCATTCACCTGGATGGCCAGCGCAGAGGAAGTGCTGGCACCAAACGCCGCGTCGCCCGCATACTGGGCCGTGATGCTGTAGGACCCGAGCGCGAGGCTGCTGGTGGTGAGGCTGGCTTGATAGGAACCATTCAGGGCGCTGGTGCCCAGCGCGGTGGCCCCGGCATAAAAGGTCACGTTGCCGGTGGGTGTGCCACCCGCCACTGTGGCGGTGAACGTCAGAGGCGCGCCGACGGTGGACGGGGTGCTGCCACCGGTCAGGGCCAGGGTTGTGGTGGTCGGCGTGGTGGGCGGACTGTAAGTGACCGTGCCGGTGCCGGAAAAATAGGTGTCATTTTTGTTAGTCGCGGGTGAGAAAGACGAGCCATAGCTGCCATAGGCTTGGGCGGAGGTGCCGAGGGTCAAGGAGGCGACCTGGCGGGTGCCGGTGTAATCCAATTGGAGTTTGCCGCCGTTGATGATCAGCGCGCCGCCGCCCAGTGAAGTGGCGGTGGAACAGGCCAGCACACCGCCGCTCACCGTCGTCCTGCCGCTGTAGGTATTTGCGCCGGAGAGCGTCCAGGTGCCGGTGCCGGCCTTGGTGAGCAAGACATTGCCGCCAAACGTGATCGTGGCAGCGCTGGCCACACCGGGGGCCACCACGGCGGCGCTGAGGGTGGCGGTTCCGGAACTCGCCGCCGTCACGTAGGTGCCGCTGGCAATGCCGGTCCCGCTAACCGAGCATCCCACCCGGAAACTCTTGGTGTCTGATACCGTGAGGGTCGTGGCCCCCACGGCGGATATAACGGTCGTCGTGCTTGTTTTCGACGTGGCATCGCCGACCTTTCCGGCGATTTCACCCGTGCCCGCCGTCGAACCTTGCAGCGTGAACAACTTGCTGCCAGCACTGGCGGCGGTGACGTCGCTGGTGAACTTGAGCAAACCGGTGCCCGACTGGTCGATCGTCGCCCCAAAAGTGGACCCGGCGAGATTGACGGTGCGGTCGGTGACGTCGCCGGAGCCGTTATACTTGAGCGTGCCGATTCCGAAGGTATCACCAATGTGGATCGTGCCACTCTTGCCCAGTGC
>JBAXOP010000625.1:0-2066 GCA_037133195.1 Verrucomicrobiota bacterium
ATGTTGCCCTTCACCTGGCCCGTGAAGCGCTTCAGGTTCAGCCTGGAGTTCTTGATGTGGGTTGCTCCGACGCCGCTAGCACGGCGCGACTCGACGAACTCATCAGCCACCTGGGCGATGGTGCGCGTCGCCAGGATGTCCCTCCTGCTAGCCTGATAGAAACGAAGCGCATCTAACAGTGATGTGTCCCCGGCGGCTCTGCGGGCGCTCAGCCATTCGTCAATGGCCGCCGAAAGGGTAATGCCGAACTCCTTGGCGGCATGTTCGCAGTGACGGAGCAGTTCGATGTCCCGTTTCGTGGCCTCGTCGGTCACGCATCCGCCGTTGGTCAGCCGGACGGTCGTTTGCTGGGCGATCATGCGGGCTTCTGCCATGGAGGCCAGGCTCCGCGTTCTCCGTATTCCGCCTTCCTTCCATGCCAGCGTGAACTGGTCGTATCCATCCGTGCGGTGGATGGTGTAAATGCGGACCTTCGTGAGGCCGTTTCCGATTTCCACGATACTGCTGCGGCGTTTGCTTTTCCGGGTCATAGACCCCGGTGCTCGCGTCAACTTGTGTGGAATTTCGTGTGGAGGATCTGTCCCGAATCTGTCAGATTCGCCACAAGTAGCAGATTTTAAGTGAGTTGTGGCTTTAGAAGGGACCGTACGGAGAAAGGTCCCTGCCAGGTGTCCTCGCCTGTCGTGACAAATCCCCAACAGGCGGGATGCCCGTTGGCCGTAGCATCCGGGACGGTTGTTTTGCGGTGCTTCAGCCTTAGGTTGAGCCTATGCGCAAGGCGGCCCGCAACAATTCGGTCCCTATTGCCGGGTCACCCGCACCCGCATGAACCAAGTGCCGCCGGCGCTGCGCGGGATTTTCGCTTCGCGGGTTTGCAGGGTGCCGTTGGTGGCCACCACGCCATCAGTGAAGCCGCTCGGCGCACCCGCTTCGCCCGGTGCCTTCCAATTGCCCAGCGTGGCGCCGGCCTGCGGGGTGATCGTGAGGTCGCCGAGCGCGGTGTCGATTTGGTATTGCAGCACGAAGTCGGTGGTGGTGGCGCGGGTCGTCGGCAGGCGCGGCGCGGGATCATTGGCAAGAGTCGGCGAGGAGCCGAAGGCGTATTCGATGAGGTTGCTGCGCCCATCGTGGTCGAAATCGATGTTAGGTTGGGTGCCGAGGGTGCCCGCGGCCAGACCGTTGACCGCTTCGAGATTGGCCGCCCAGGCGGCGTAGGAGACCGGTTGGGAAATGACCAGGGTGGCGGTGGCTTGACCCTGATAATTGGTGTCCATCACCGTGGCCACGACCGTGTAGTAGCCCGCATTGGTGGGCGGGGCTGACACCCCGTTGTAGGTCAAATTCACGACCAACCCGATGGGGGCGGTGGTGGCCGTGGCGGACTTGGCGGTGCCGTCGTAAGTGGCGGCCAGATGACTGAGCGTGACGGTTGCCGTCGCCTCGGCCACAGTCAGGATTTGATAGGTTGCGGGAAAAGTGTGGCCCGAGATCACCGGGGCCACGGCCATCAGATAGGTTCCGGTGTTCGGGGTGAAGCTGCCGCTGGTCCCGCTGAGTGTTTGGCTCACAGGATTTTGCAGGGTGGCAACACCCGCCACGGCGATGGCATCCATGAACCAGCCGAAGTCGGCGCCAGAGTAAGGGTAGTAGCTGCCGCCGCCGAAACTCAACAGGAAGCGGATACGGAAAGCCTTGCCTGTCATCCCGGTCAACACGGCACTGCGCAGCGAGAACGATGACTCGGCGGCACCGCCGGCTTGACTGTAAACATCCTGCCAAAGAGTGCTGCCATCCTCTTGAATCTGGACTTTGAAACACTCCGAGGTGGTGCTGTAGTGGATGCAGCTTTGGAACGAGAGGCTGGGCGCCGCTTGTCCGTAGTAGAGCGGGCTGAGTTGGAGCGACTGGCTGGCGCCGGTCGAATTTTCAAGGTGAAACGCAGCCGCGCCCTGTTGTTTCACGGTGGCGTTGAGCACGGCATAGCTGCCGGTGCACGAGGTGGTGATGTTGGCGGTGCTTTCGCAATTTTCCACGGCGGCGCTGGCGAGGGTCCACCGGTTCCATTG
>JBAXOP010000626.1:0-2065 GCA_037133195.1 Verrucomicrobiota bacterium
GGCCTGCGAGGCGCTCCAAGATTATTTGCGCAACGCCCGTCCGGCGCTCGTCTCCAAACGCAGCTCCTCACATATCTTCCTGAGCGTGCGAGGCGCGGCCTTGTCGCCGGACCGAGTGCGCCAAATCGTCAAACGCCGCGCTGCGCTGGCGGGTATCGCGCACAACGTCTATCCGCATTTGCTGCGCCACTCGTTCGCCACTCACTTATTAGAAGGCGGGGCCGACCTGCGGGTCATCCAGGAATTATTGGGTCATGCCGACATCTCAACCACCCAGATCTACACCCACGTAGATCGCCAGCGGCTCAAGGCGGTGCACCGGCAATTCCATCCGCGTGGCTAGATGCGGCCCCTGCCCGGCCACCCATTCAGAGAGACACGCCGGCTGAAGCCGGCGCTCCATTGTCAACCCGATCTATTCGGGATATTTACTGGCCGGGCGATCCTTGGGAGTGCGTATGCACGTCCCGGCCTTCAATGATATTGATAAGGTTGTTGCTGAAGGCGATGTACAAGGTGCTGGCAAAAAGCCCCCAACACACCAGCAACAGCAACGCCTCCACAACAAAAAACTGCAAACTCCGGCAAACCCGGGAAAAACACACCATGCTAAGTGCCAGAAGACTGAGACCGGCCATTCCCAATAGCGGAAAAAACGTCCACAACACCAAATCGCGCAGCCAAATAGGATAACCGCCGGCATTGGTCCAGAATACCTGGTTTTCGCGCAAGATGGCGAACACCACCAACACCCCCCACAAGCCCAAGACCACCACGGTGGCAAACAACAGGCCCGCACCCGTCAAAATCTGCGCGTGCCGCTCCTGACTCTCTGAATTGGCATCCATGGTCTGACACTCCGGCGAATTTTCATCCGCTCTATTAATCCGGTTTTCACTGCCGGTTCCTTGCGGCGTTGGTTGATAGATCGCAGTGTCGCTCACACACCTAACTTGTAGGACGCGGCTCCACTCGTCAAGCAATGGAAAACAGTCGCAATGACCGGATCTATCAAAATAGTGTAAAATGCGCTAACTCGGTAAATCAACCCGTGGGTAAAACCGCCCAGGCGAAAGTTACTAGTTAGATAAAACAGCGGATTCAAAAATCTACAGGTGGAAAAAGCACTTGCTAGGCAAACAACAGGTAGCGAAGCGACGACCCGCTACCAGCCGCTTCGACCAGCAAAAATTTTTTTCCATGATGACATTAGCCGGAGCGGGCACACGGAGGAGGTCCTGTGGAATTGAGCAATAGTTCACTCAGATAGACGCCTTGATTGGCCCCCGCTACGGTGGCACCGGCCTGGGTCTGAGCGTCTCCAAACAACTCGTCGCACATGTGCCCCGGGCAAGAATGCCCGGGGCACATGACACCCGCGGCCTGCAACGGGACGACTCAACCACAGAGGCGCAAGCGGTGGCTGCTGCACATTTTGTGACACGGGATTGCCATAGCCGAAAAACTCCTTAGAGTGTGGGCCGCCATGAGCCACCTCACCGCCCTGCTCGCCTCCGCCCAATCCGCCGGACTCCTCCTCCCCGCTGCCAAAATTAATCTGGAGGCCCTGCTGGCCGGCTCCACCCACCCGGTGAGCGCCCGCGCCATCGAGGAACTCGCCGCCAGCGGTGCCTGGGACGAACTCAATGATAGGTTCTTTAAAACCCTGGCGTTCGGCACCGGCGGCTTGCGCGGCCGCACCATCGGCCGCGTCGTCACTGCCGCCGAACAAGGTGCAGGCGGTCCCAACGGACGACCGGAGTGGCCCTGCGTGGGCACCGCCACAATGAACTTTTTCAACGTCAGCCGCGCCGTGCGTGGCTTGATCGCCTATACCAAACGACACGTCGGCACCACCCGCAAGCCGCGCCTGGCTTTTGCACATGATACGCGGCATTTCTCGCGCGAGTTCGCAGAATTCTGTGCCACCACCTGCGCCGCACTGGGTTGCGATGCCTATCTGTTCGATGGACCGCGCTCAACTCCGCAACTTTCCTTCGCCTTGCGTGAATTGCGGGCAGACGCCGGAGCCGTCATAACAGCCAGCCACAATCCGCCCCACGAT
>JBAXOP010000627.1:0-2057 GCA_037133195.1 Verrucomicrobiota bacterium
CCGGCAGGGAGGCGACCACAAGGAAGTGAGAAAATGCCTGCGCCACCTCCAACAATTGTTACCATGCAAGGACTGACCCCATCGATGCGGCGAATTGCTGGCCGTGGTCGTCTATCGGAAAGGCGCGGTGGCCATCGCCGACCTATTGATGAGAATACGCTTAGTGAGCATGTTTCGAATCAGGGAATGATCACCTCCGTCAGTCTCAGCATTCTCTCGGCACGCTCGGTGACAATGTCGCGGACTATTTCATTTTTTAATGCGGGCAATGCTTGTGGGTCACTGATGGAATCGAGAATTTGTCGACACACGGTCTTGATCCGTTCGCGAGCCATTGGCCATCCGAGTTTTGCCATGCCGCAGAGTTGCTTGAAGTGTTCGGGAGAAACCTCCGCCAGCGTCGCGGCACTGCCAATTTTCATCGAGAGCGTGGTCGAGAGTTCCGGCCAGGCCAGTGTGCAGACCTGATCATAGAGCGGTGCCATTCTGCGGGTGTCTTGTGCGTAGAGAAACGAGTGGTTCTTTCCATGGGCATCGGCATTGCCCGTCACCGCCGCGAAGATCACCGCATCCAGCATGTGCCTGATGTCCAGCACCGGTGTGGTGGACCATTCACGGATCATCTGAAAGCACTCGCGCAGCGACGGCCCGCCTTCCTGCTGGTATTTGCGTGATGATGGATAACCAAGGGCTTGGCAGAAATCCTCCTGATGCAGACGCCGGGCGGTCTCTCCGGATGCCGCTGGCACCCGGTCATATCGTTTGATGATCAGACATGGCACGTTGCCTATTCGTTCTGCCCAGGCTTCGGCGGCGTCCAATCCAATGCGGCGGGCGAGTGCCATGCACCATGCCTCGTTTTCGGCGAGACCGGGAAAACGCAACGGCTCGGGTTTGATGATGTGGGTGCTCGGGGTGTCTCCCAGCGGCAATGCCATGCGGGTTGCACCGCTGGCCGTGGAATCGATCACCACCGGTAACTTGACCTGTGCTCCGGCGAGCGAAAGTCGCAGGCCCTCTTCCCCGGCAAGCAACGGTTGATGAGGCAGTCGATCCATGATTCCGATGACCTCCCCTTCACTGAGCCAACGCGCTCCGTCATCGGACGTTGCCCGCCCTTCCATTTCCTCGGGCACAAGCGCGATCGCCCCGGCGCATTCACCGCCGATCCTTTCCAGCATCGCAAAGTCATTGTTCGCGCTGATGCCCAAATTTCGGGCGATCTGATCCCGTGAGTCGGCTTCCGGAAGCAGCCCCCCGAAGAACACACTCACGCGCTGTCCCAAAAATGCCTCGGATTGCAGCGGCAACTGACGCGACAGGGCAAAGGCCCTCGTCACCTCCAACCACGCGGCATCGTAGCGAAACGTGAGCTGGTTGCCATCATCTCGCAGCACACCGACCCGTCGGCCGTTCAAGTGGACGATCAATGGACTCATGGCTCGCAAATCTCCAGATTCAGGCCCAGCGCCCTTACAATTTCCAAGGCCTTGCCCAGTTGGCAGGTCGGCTTGCCCTTTTCCAAATCGATGATGAACCGCAACCCGGTTCCCGAGGTCATGGCCAAATCTCTCTGCGTCACCTTCAAGCGACGTCTCTGCTGGCGAATCGCCTGCCCAAGGCTTTGTGCATCCTGAATCTTCATTGTTCCTGATCGGGAATATCCTTGGTTATTGAACGCCGATCAAGACGAAAAGTTCCCGAACAGTAATTTTTTTAATTCTCGGAGGCGTCAGTAAGAAAAAATTCCCGATCGGTAATGTTCTTTGAGCAAGGAAATCCATTTACGACTCTGACTCAGTTCTTGGCCTCGCCGAGTTGGCCGATGGAGCGCCAATCCCCGCCGACGTGGGGGCGCTCGTGATGGTGCGTCTCAAGCCAATTCTCGGTCGCTTGGCACGTTTGGAACAAACGCCGGAAGAACCGGTCCCCGTCACCCGCGTCGACCCGCTGGCCGTGCTGCCGGAACCCGCTGCCGAACCGGACTGGAATTTGGTCGATGGGGTCAGTCCTCGCATGGTAACATTATTCTTGACTCGAGCAGGTTTCCGGGCAAG
>JBAXOP010000628.1:0-2051 GCA_037133195.1 Verrucomicrobiota bacterium
CAAACTTTCGTGTCGAGCCGGCGACAATCAATGCCCTGGTGGAGAACGGCAATGCGGTGCAAGCACCGGGTGGTTTGATCATTCTCTCGGCATCAGCAGCGAACAGCCTGCACGGCAGCGTGGTAAATAACAGCGGCACATTGGTGGCGAGCAGCCTGACCGAGCAGGGTGGAAAGATTCGCCTTGAAGGCGACCACATCACTCTGGCCTCAAGTGCCCGTCTTGAAGCCTCCGGTGCCACCGGCGGCGGTGAAGTGCTGGTCGGTGGTGGCTGGCAGGGCAGTGGCGGCGTGTATCAGGCGACCACGGTGACGATGGAGCAAGGCGCGAGCATCGATGTTTCCGCCACAAAAGTCGGCGCTGGCGGCACGGCGGTATTGTGGTCGGATGTTCACAATCCGGCATCTGTTACCCGCGCTGCCGGCACCCTTTTGGCCAAGGGCGGAGTAAACGGTGGCGATGGCGGCAGAATAGAAACCTCTGGCCATGTGGTCGATACCGTGGGGGGATTCGTCAGCGCTGGCGCACCGGCGGGCAGAGGCGGCTTGTGGCTGATTGATCCAGCCGATGCGACCATCAACCAGGCCGTGGCGGACGGCTATGTAAGCACACTGAACACCGGCACCAGTGTCATGAACGCTGTGGCCGGCGACATTACGCTGGACACCAGCGTCCACATCGCAAAATCGTTGGGTGGTGACGCAACGCTGACATTCAAAGCCACGGGGTCCGTTACGCTGAATTCGGGAGCAACTATCAGTTCGACAGTGGGTAAGCTGAATACGGTGTTGTGGGCGGATAGCGACGGCAATAGTGACGGCTCGATCTGGCTGAAGGGCAGCAACACGATCACCACCAATGGCGGACATCTCTGGATGGGCGGAGGCGCCACCAACACAAGCTGGAACGGGTTGACGGTTGGCGGGGATGGAACAACCTCCGGTTATGCCGTGGGCAATGGCACCAATTCCACCGGTATCGTGATTGGCGGCATCGCCGCGATCAGCACTGCCGGCGGCAATATCGCACTATATGGCAAAGGCCGAAATGGCGCGGTCGTCAATTTGGGGAACGGTGAGATCAATGCCGATGGCGTCTGGTTTTATGGCAACAATATTAATGTCAATTCCGGTACCGGAACGATTTATATCGAAGGCATTGCTCAGCTAACAACTGGCGGATGGTATTCCGTTACGGGTGTCGTATTTTTTCAGGATAACCACACGATTACCTCTGCGGCACCTGCCGGGATGGATGCAATTACCATTCGTGGTACGGGTGCTCCCGGCGGTGCGCAGTACACCCAAGGCGTTTACCTGCACCCCAATGAAAACTTGAGCGCTACGGGCGGCGGCAATATAGTCATCACCGGCATTGGCGGTGGTGGTGTCCAAAAGCAGGGGATATTTTTTGAAGCACCCACGGGGGGCAATGTGGCTGCGGGTGCGAATGCGGGCAGCGGAAATCTGACGCTGATTGCCGACACGATGGACCTTTCCGGCAGCTTCTCTGGTACCGGAAGCTTGACGGTCAAACCGTATACCGCCAGTACGAGCATCGGTATTGCTGGCGGAACCGGAACCCTGCAGTTGCCGTCATCGTACTTCTCCACTAATTTCGTCAACGGTTTTTCCGGCATCACCGTCGGCCGTAGCGACGGCACTGGCGCACTCAGCGTCAATGGACTTACGTTTAACGATCCGCTGGTGCTGCAAAACGCCAGTGGTGGCATCAACCTGGCGGGCACAATCACCGATGCCGGCACGGGCACATCCTCCGGCAGTATTTCGGCTCTGGCCGGCACCGGGGCAATCTCCGGCAGCGGTACGCTGACCAGTCGCGGTGCCAGCACCACTTTCAACCAGGGCGCAGACGGGACCTACAGCGGTGTCATCGGCGGCACGGCCAACTTGATCAAGGATGGGACAGGTGCGCTGACCCTCTCCGGCACCAACACCTACACGGGAGCCACCACCATCAGCGCCGGCACGCTCAAGGTAGGCAACGCCACCACCACCGGCACACTGGGCAGTGGTGCCGTCATCAACAAA
>JBAXOP010000629.1:0-2025 GCA_037133195.1 Verrucomicrobiota bacterium
TTAGCCTCCGTGATGCTGCCGTGTGCGCCGGGGTGGAGGGTGACGGTGTGGGTGGGTGGGGGTAGGTTCGTGACGGTGATTCCGACACTGTCCAGATACATATTGTTGCTCATCCAGCCTTCATTTGGCCGGTTTGCGAACACTACATGATTTTTTGAGAACACCGTGGAGTCGTTCGCCGAGACGAGTAGGTTGTTGTTCATAAACACGGCCAGATGGGTGCCATCGTCGGTGATTCGTAGATCATTCCAAGATCCTAACGACATGTAAAAGCGTGTGCTGTGCGCCAGGTAAACCACAGTTCCATTAACTACCCTCGAAATTGTGATACCATACCCATCATAAGCATCACCGCAGTTGAAGACAATTCCATTTTGCACATTCCCCCCGTCGCTTCGAGTCTCGAAGTAAATACCATCAGAATATGAAGGAATTGAGAGTCTTACGGTGATTGAAATCGGTGCGGTTACCGGGTTGTATTCCGCCTTCGTGATAAGGCTCCCAAGCCCGCCAAGGTGGAAGTAACCGCTGTTTTCCTCTCTGGCGATACTATCACCGCGAGGCAAACGAGTCGTCCAGATCGACGTGTTGAGAACCCCGTCATTGAAGTCATCCGCAATGGATATTCCCGGGGGCATATACTCCGCCGTCGCGGTGAAGTCGCCCGTCACCGTTGTCGGGGCGGCAGGATTCCAGCCGCTAAAGGTCCAGCCTGTGGCCGGGGTGACTACCACCGTCGGGAAAGCCGCGCCGCTAGCGACGGTGGTCACGTAGTCGTTGTTGCTGTTAGCGCCGGTGATGCTGCCGTGCAATCCTGGGTGGAGGGTGACGGTGTAGGCCAAGGCTGGCGACATCGAGGACAGGCATAGTGTCAGGAGGGCAAGCAGGCAGTGTTTCAATGATATATTCATCGGGGGGATCCGGGTTGGGGTTTTGAAAAAATCCATCACCCAAAAAACAATGGTGCGCCCGGGAAGCAGAGGATAAGCAAATAGGCCGCGCATCATCAGTCAATAGCTCCGCAGGGATTGCTTTTTTCGCTTTCTAGAGTCCTTGAAAAGCCAAAGTTGCTGTCGTTAGGTCAAGTTTCTGCTCTTGTGTCTTCAAGTCTTGCGTCTTGGGTCTGAGGCGCAGCCTCGCTAGGTTGATCGCTGAGGGATTGCCTCAGCCCGGACCATGGCCAAATTACCGCCCCGTGCCGGGACGGGAGGCGACGCTGCCGACGTGTGGGTAATTCAGAATCTTCGAGTCGGAGGTGAGCACCTTGAGACCGTGCAGACGGGCAGTGGCGACCACGATTTGATCGCCCGGATCCTTGTGGCCCCATGCGGGAAGGCGTGTGGCGTCGATGACGATTTCGGGAGTGATCTCCAAAACTCTGACCCAGTGGGTCGGAAGCGCAAACTCAAACCACTTGGCTAGCGACATCTCAAAAATCAACTCGCCTTTGGCTTCCTTTCTTGCGACTTCTAGCAAGCTGATGGCGGAAATGTAAACCATGCGCTCCCCGGTGAGAAGTTTGCGCACGGCGGGTCTGAGCAACTCAGGGGCCGCAAAGGCGTCCAGCCAAGCGCAGGTATCGAGCAAGAAGGGCGCGCTCATGGGACAAGGTGGCGCTTGGTTCAGCTCTCCCAGTCTTGCGAATCCCAAGCCGGGGCACCGGGGTCGTAATTCGGGCCGTAACTGACGCTGCCCTTGCCGCTGCCAATCCAACTCGCAAAATCGAGTGGCGATTTTGCGGCGCTGGCCGCTTGCACCACCGCAACCTTTTTCCCGTGGCGGGTCAGTTCGATAATGATGCCGCCCTTTTCCAAGGCGCGGATCTCCTCAGTGCAATGCGTCTTGAACTCGGAAATGCTGAGTTGTTTGGTGATCACCTAGGGCAAGGTAAAACGACCAGAAATTTAGTCAATTTAATTCTCGCGTGATTTCTATCTCAATTCCGCCGTCAGGGTTTGGTGAACAGGAGTCGGTAAAACGCCTTGTTGGCGGAGGTCGTATCGGTCCAAGGAGTGGGGGAGCCCA
>JBAXOP010000630.1:0-1993 GCA_037133195.1 Verrucomicrobiota bacterium
ATATCGGACCGGACGCCCGGGTGATTGGCAGTTCCAAAGTGTTAGGAAACGCCCGCCTTGAGGACCATGCGGTGGTGAACAATGCCACGGTCCAGGGCGATGCGGTGGTGAGCGGCCACGCGTTGGTGTGCGATGGATCGAGCGTCGGGGAACATGCCAAGGTGCGTGGATTTGCCGTGGTCAAGGGCCGCACGACCGTCGTTGGTCAGGCGAAGGTTCTCGAGCACGGGGTCATCTCCACCCAGAAAACCTGCTCGGCACAGGTGGTGGTCAAGGGCGTTGCCAGCGTCTATGGCGGCAACCAGAGCGGCTCCGCCATGCTCGACGGATATTATGCCAAAGCCAACGAAATCAACAAGGGCAAATGGTTCAGTTGGAGTTGGAGCCAGGGCAAGAACCCCGGCGAAATCGACGAGAATTTCTCCGGGTTGTATGCCGATTATGATTTCAAACAGGATCATGGCTGGATGGCGCGTGATGCCTTCGGCGCCACCTGGGGATATCTGGTCAACGGCCCGAAAGTCGAAAGCCGAAGCGACAAGAACGCCGCGAATGGCGGCGCGCTGCGTCTCAACGGCAAGGATCAGTTCGTCGAACTGCAGCAGGATCTAGCGGACATGGCGGACTGCACATATACCGCCGAAGTCATGTGGGATGGCGCGGCCGAGGGCACACGGATCTTCGAATTCGCCAACCCTAACGGCGATGTAGTCTGCCTCACCCCGTCGGCCGCTGGCAAACTGTGCTTCGCCATCCGCATGGGCAAGCAGGTCGAGGCGCTATTCGCCCCGCCGATCGCCAAAAACGTCTGGACCACCGTGCAGGTGATCATCGCCGGCAAGACCGCCAGCATGTTCGTCAACGGCGGCAGGGTGGCGGAAAAGAAGAACCTCACTCTTACACCGGAGCGGGTCCATGCCAACCAATGTTATCTCGGCCGCGGACTCAAGGGCGGCTATTTCGGCGGCCTGATCGGCAGGTTCACCGTGCATTCGGTGGCGCTTGCCGACCATCAGCCGCCGACGCCCGATCCCGCTGCATTCGAGCTGCCGCCGCTGTTCACGTCGCCCGGCGCGCTGGTCATGACGGCCAAGACCGGAGCCGATCCGTTAGGAGTGGTGGAATACTGGTTCGAGGAAGAGGGCAACAAATGGAACAGCGGATGGACCAGGGAGCCCACGGTCCGCATCGACAACCGCAACGCCGCCAAACCCTTGCTCTATCGGGTCAAGATGCGCGACAAATGCCGCAACGAAACCAAATTCTCCGCAGCGGCCCGCGCCACGGGTTTCGGCATGGGTACCAGGATCGTGGACGCCACGCCTGACGCGCCGGCCGTCATCGAAGCCGAACATTTCATCTCCGCCGTGCCGTCGCACGACGGATCTAGCAAATGGGAAAAACAAACCATGCCCGCGGGTTATGTGGGCGAAGGATTCATGGTGGTGCCGGACCGGGGTGCCGTCAACGAGCCGTTCTCCCCTACCGCCCCGCGCCTCGACTATGCGTTGAATTTCACCAAACCGGGCCGATATTTCCTGTGGGTCCGCGCCAATGGCAACAACGATGGCGGGGCGTCGATCCACGCCGGATTCGAACTCAAGGCCGGGGAATGGGGCGCCAACCTCCATACCGGCAACGGCCGCTATGCATGGACCCGTACCAAACCCATTCAAATCAATACTGCCGGCCTCTATCTGTTCAGCATTTGGATGCGCGAGGATGGCGCGATGGTGGACCGCTTCCTGTTTACCGCCAATGAAGGCTATGAACCAAGCCCGGACCAACGCGCACCCGACAAAGCGATGATCGGCGAGGGGCCGGCCGAATCACCGGCCCATCCGGGAAAATAGGAGTCTGCCATCAGACACGGGAAGGGAGGAGGACTTCAACCCACGGACCGCCGGATGATGGGGCGACTTGCACCCGGTGATGGCAATTCGATGGAAATCCGTAAGCGGGGTCCCAAGCATCGCACGAACTTTCTGGCGGG
>JBAXOP010000631.1:0-1981 GCA_037133195.1 Verrucomicrobiota bacterium
GTTACTATTCAGGTTCCCCCGGTTGGTTGCTTTTCAAAGATATTTCGGAAATGTTTTTTTTTTGTTGCGCAACGCCGACAAATCAAGTGATTTATCGGTGTCGCCCGCTCTAATCTCCCGAACCCCACAACCAATGGCTAGTAAAAAGCACAACAGAGAAACCGAACTGCTGGCACGCATCGCCACCATCAAGGTCGAGATCGCATCACTCGGTGAAATCCGTCCGGGTTCCATGACCGAGCAGTTCAATGTCTGCGGCACGCCTAATTGCCGCTGCAAGGATAAAGACAACCCCCGCAAACATGGTCCGTATCATCAACTGAGCTATACCCGCAACAATCGCAGGACCAGCGAGTTTGTCCGGGCAGTGGATCTCCAAGCCGTGTTGCAACAAATCGCGGACTATGATCATTTCATCGCGATGAAGGACGAATGGATTGATGCCAGTATCGAGTTAACCAAACTACGGCGCGCGGCACGGCGGACGGGCGGCAAGCCATGAACAGGGAGGAGTTCGACGCTCTCTACCGGCGCGGCGCGCAGTGCTGCTGGGAATGCTTCAACCAAATGCAGCAACGCGTCCTTGAACTCGAAGGACGGCTCAAGCAGAACAGCAACAACAGCCATCGCCCACCTTCCTCGGACATCGCCAAGGCCAAGCGCAAAGCCAACAACTCACGCGTGCGCAGCGGTCGCAAACCGGGCGGTCAACCCGGACACGGGGGCCATACTCTCAAGCTCGCCGCCAATCCCGACCGCATCGTTGTCATCCTGCCGCCACCTTGCACCTGCGGTCACTGCTTCGACGGTAGTGAGACGACCTTGAATCAGGAACGCCGACAAGTGGTTGACATCCCGAGGCCCGCCATCGAAACCACCGAATTCAGATTACGGACTCTCCAATGCGCCAAGTGCGGGCAATCCGCCAAAGGAATCTTTCCGGAACACGTCAACGCCCCCGTCCAATACGGTCCTAACATCCGCACCCTGTGTATCAGTCTCCATATCGGCAACTTTGTCCCCTACGGTCGCACTGCCGAGCTGATCAACGACATGTTCGCGATCCGAATCTCGGTGGGCACACTGAGAAACATTGTCTGTCAAACAGCCGCAAACTCCCAGCCGAGCGTTGCCAATATCAAGCAGGGTATCATCAACTCTCCGGTCGTCCACTTCGATGAAACCGGCTCCCGCTGCTGCGGCAAACGCGAGTGGGATCACGTCGCCTCAACCCGAACCCTCACTTTTTACTATCATCACCAGCACCGGGGCCAAAGCGCCATGGACGCGGGAGGCGTCCTGCCCAACTTCACAGGCCATGCGATCCATGACCATTGGAGTTCCTACTATGTCTACGATAAATGCCAACACCACCCATGCAACACCCACCTTTTGCGCGACAACCAGGGTATCCACGACACCTACCAATGGGACTGGTCACTAGCCATGAAGCGGCACCTACAGTTAGGCAAGCGATTCGTCGATGAAGCCAAACTTCAAGGGGGCCTGACGCTCAGTTCATCTCAACTCAATCGCTTCAGGGCAGCCTACCGCAAGGTGATCAAAGCAGGTCGTTCTGAAATGCCCCCGCCAGCCCCGCCACCCAAAGGCAAGCGCGGAAGACCAGCAAGGGGCAAGGCCCTCTGCCTGCTGGATAGGCTTGATGCCACCTCAGCACAAATCCTGTCGTTCATGACGGACTTCGACATTCCCTTCGACAACAACCAGGCCGAGCGAGACATGAGGATGGACAAACTCAAACAGAAGAACTCTGGAGGCTTCCGTTCGGCCCAGGGCGCTAAAGATTTCTGTGACCTGAGATCGGTTCTATCCACTTCAAAGAAGCAAGCCGTCAATGTCATGGAAACGATCAGGAATCTGGTCAAAGGCGCAATGCCAAAAATCGACACGAGCGGCCATATGTGACACCCGCTGACTTCGCATTTGCCAAATCAGCGCGATTTTGGTGCTGAATAGTAAC
>JBAXOP010000632.1:0-1980 GCA_037133195.1 Verrucomicrobiota bacterium
GTGATGACCCAGGTCCGCGACGGCAAGACCCAGGAAGGGCCGGACATTCTCAAGGAGCGCGATCTCTCGCGGGCCTTGTTCGGTGCCTTGCAGGAAGAGTTGGCTCGCGGAAGCATCGGTCCACCAATCGTCCGCGAAGACACTCAGGCCTATGCTGCGGGCGGCACGGGCAGGCCATCGGTCGAATCCGCCTTGGCCGAGGCCGCTTGCACGATGGAGGACATCATCCGCAATCATGCGGTCGTCCGCTGGCGGGAAAATATCGACGCCCAGAACCGGATGCGGAACGACTTGGATGATTTCCTCTACGATTTGCAGATCCAAAAGGGCATTCAGATTAGCTTCGATCAGATGGACGCCATCATTGAAGCTGTAATCCGCATTGCCATCCACCGCACCGATGACATCTGATCTTCAGACCATCGAGACGGTGGTCGGCCCCGCCGTACTGAAAAGGACTGCGCGCAGGACCCTCGCGATCAGCGTGCACCCGGATGGCACGCTGGAACTGGTGGCACCGATTGACGCCAGCGAGGAGAATATCGCCGCGAAACTGGAAAAGCGGCGGAAATGGATCCTCACACAGCGGCGGAGATTCACGGCGATGAACGCAAACCGGCCGACGCCACGATACGTGACGGGTGCCACGCACCGCTATCTCGGTCGACAATATCGTCTCAAGGTTTCCCATGGTATTGAACCAAGGGTTCTCCTCAAAGGTGGGTTCTTCCATGTGACGACGCGGGCCGGTGATCCTGCGGAAGTGAAAACTCTGCTCGAAAGGTGGTTCCGAGGCAAAGCGGCGGAACAATTGGCAAAGCGAGTCGAGTCGTGGGTGCCATGGTGTGCCAGACACAAACTTCCCTGGCCAACAATGAGACTCCTCAAGATGCCAAAGCGTTGGGGCAGTGCCGGATCGGATGGACGAATTGCATTGAATCCGGAACTGATTCACATGCCGTCCCGGTGCATCGACTACGTGGTGATTCACGAAATCTGCCACCTGCGCCACCCCAACCATGGCCCGCAGTTTCACAGACTCCTTACCAGCCTGATGCCCGATTGGCGGACGGTGAAGGAGCGCCTTGAACGATCAGATATTTGAGGATATCCCCTGATTCCTTGGACTCCGGGGCCTAGCAGAACTGGCTCGCCCAGTTCATTCACCGCAGTTCGTCTGTTTTCTGGCAATACCGCACCATGCATGATGGATGAAGCCATCCTGTATGTCGACTTCGTCCAATTCCTGCAATCTCCGACCCAACGACCGGTCTGACGAAAAAACGGAACGAGAACGCTCTGGATTTCTCCGGTTCGGGCGTAGTGATTGATCGCGGCGAGTGCTATTTCTTCTGTAATCATGGTTTTGCTGGCTTCTGCTGGTTATTGATCAAAGATCATGGCGGTATGAGAGGAGGCATTTAAGGACAGTCAAATCGACGCCAAAATCCGTTTCTGGTACATTGTTAGTGTGAAGATCGCATCCATTCTTCCTCAGGAACCAAATACACCGTAACTGCGTGGAAAATCATGAGCTCCGATTCCATCGGAGCCGCCCAAGAGCGACTCAGATCAAGGTTGGAGGCGCGTCGGAACGTGCCCATGCAATAACAACCCCACCGTTCGACGATGGCCGAGCGGCAATAACCTTTTACAAACTCAGTCTTCCCGATCTTTTGGGTGATCAAGAAGACGCCTCCGGCATCCGTATCCAGTCGCAAAAGACTGTCATGGGCGATTTCCCGATCTCCCCGGCCTGCGTATTCAAAAAATTGCTTCATCATCTACTATACACCTGAAATCGTTGCATTGTTAAGGCCTGTCGGTGCTCTTTTCTGAAAACTCGCGAAATTTCCACTTTTTTGAGATCGTGCCTTAACAAACTGGAGGTTCATTGCGTTAGGAGTGTGGAGGGCGTCCTCCATCAACACCATGACAATACCTACACTTTCTTACCCCACAAAACAACTACTCTGGGTC
>JBAXOP010000633.1:0-1978 GCA_037133195.1 Verrucomicrobiota bacterium
CGACAAGTTGTTCCAAGCCCAGTAACCCTCCAACCCTCGTTAAATTCTAATTGAGAATCCTTGTTTACCTCAGTAGCAAGCAACCCTCTACCCAATTCCCCGATGAAAGCTCCCTCCCAACTCTTGTTAGCATGTCTGCTGGCCGGTTCTCTCGCCGCCCAACAGCAACCGGATATCCCCTTGCTCCGCCCGGAAGAACGCCAAACCGTCGATGCCCAGGCCGACGAATTCAACCAGGCCCTCACCCCGATTTTGGCCACCGCCGCCAAATCCACCGTGCGGGTGTGGGCCGGAAAACGCCGGCTAGCCTATGGCACGGTGGTTGCCGATGGCCGCAAGGTTCTCACCAAGTTCAGCGAAGTAGTGCGGGCGGGCGGCAGCCTGCGGGTGGAAGCGGCCGATGGGGCGGTGCGGGCGGCGGAGATTGCCGGCGTCTATCAGGACGAAGACCTCGCGCTGCTCTCCATCGCCGGTGAGGCGCTCACGCCGGTGCAATGGTTTGCCGGGGAGCCCAAGCTGGGGAGTTTCCTAACAGCGCCGCAACCTGGCGGCCAGCCCGCTGCCTTCGGGGTCATCAGTGTGTTGCAGCGCGACTTGCGCGAAACCGACAAGGCTTATGTCGGGGTCCTCGGTGACCCGCGCTTCGCTGGCCCAGGCGTTATGGTGCAAGAGGTCAAGGCCGACTCCGGTGCCGCCACAGCCGGATTGCGGGAGGGCGACGTGATTTTGCGGGTAAACAAACGGCCAATTTCCGGTATGCTGGAATTGCGCAATGCGCTCACCGGGCTGGCTCCCGGTTCGCGTGTGGCCATGGCTATCAATCGCAACGGTAAACAATTGACGTTGGACGTTTTATTAGGAAATCGACCGGATCTGCCGCAATTTTCTGGCGGGCGCTTGCTTCAGATGGAGCAAATGGGCGGACCGACCAGCCGCGTACATGATGCATTTTCAAAGGTGATTCAAACCGACATGCGGCCCGATCCTAACCAGATCGGCGGGCCGGTGGTGGATTTGCAAGGCCGCGTGCTAGGCATCACCATGGCGCGGGCCGACCGCACCCGCTCGTTTGTGATGCCTTCCGCGGCGGTGACCAAATTGTTGGAAAGCAAACCGGTGGCTCCGGCGCTTGTCAAGAATGCCGCGCACGAGGCACGGGGTGCGGCTGCAGGCCAGCGGCGGGCCCAGCTAGCGCCGATAGAGCCAGGTCTGGTGCCGGCCGATCCGGAGCGTTTGCGCCGCCATGTTGATGACATGCAGCGCCTGCTAGAGTTGATGCGCGAGGAAATGGAGCGGCTGGACCGCTAACCCCAGCGAGTCACTAGGCGCGGATATTTAGCGGCGCTTTCGCTCCGCTCAAGTCTAACTCGCCCCTTCCGTCCGCATTTCCGCGCTTGCCCAGCGGCGTACTTGCTGTCATGAACAGTGCTAGGCCAGCTAGCCTCCCGCTCATCCCCCTCCAAACTTATGAACCAACCCAGCCTATTCAAGACCGCCGATGGCAAGTCGTACGGTTTCACCTTCCTCCTCATAACTTCGCTGTTTTTCCTGTGGGCAGTCTGCAATGGCATGATTGATGTGATGGACAAACATTTTCAGGATTTCCTGCATCTCACCAAATCCCAATCCGCCAATGTCCAATTCGCACACTACCTTGGCTACTTCCTCATGGCCCTGCCGGCCGGTTGGCTCGCCCGCCGTCTCGGCTACAAGAGCGGCATCATTGTCGGCCTGTTGATGGTGGCCCTCGGGTGTCTGTGGTTCATCCCCGCTACGCAAATCTCTGCTTTCTGGGCCTTCCTCCTCGGCGTTTGCGTTGTCTCGATGGGTCTAACATTTTTGGAAACCATCGCCAATCCGTACACCACGGTACTCGGTGCCCCGCAATTCGCCGCTGTGCGCATCAACCTTGCTCAATCCGCCAACGGTGTTGGCTGGATCCTCGGCCCTATCATCGGCGGTCTCTTCTTCTATGCCG
>JBAXOP010000634.1:0-1976 GCA_037133195.1 Verrucomicrobiota bacterium
GCCATCCCTGTCGGTCTCATCGGCGACGCCGCAGCACGAATAGTTGACGGAAGTGGACCACTGCTGGCCGGAGGCGCTGGTTTTCTCGCCCAGGATCGTGACACTGGCGGGTTGCCAGGCGGTGATGGTCGCGCGACCGAGGTTGTCCACGGATGTGACTGCCATGCAGTCGAACACTGGTATATCGGCCGGGCCGTAGCCGATGGCCTGGGTCTTGCGGAGGATCGTGGTGCCGCGCGAATTGGTGACGGTGGTGGTGCGCATGCCGAGGGACACCGATCTGCCATCATCGGTGGCACCCTGGTCCATCACGGTGGTGACGCCCTTGGTGGTGTCGTCGAGGTGGTAGGAATAGGTGGCAAGAGTGCCATCGGGGCGTTGGACACGCACCGGCATGCCACCGAAATCAAGGCCGGAGGGAACATAGTCGGTGGTGGTGACAAGGGATTTATCGGAGGACGTGTAAACCGTGTCGACTGTCCTGGATGGTCCATAAGCTCTGACGGACTTGGAGAGCACCTTGGCACCGACGGTGGTGGTGACCGTCCGGGATTTTTCGACGGCACTCCAGATCGCGGTGGTGGTTTGTCCCGCGACGTTGCCGCCGAAGGGTGTTGTGACGGAATGGTAATACAGCGAGTAAGTGTGGAATGATTCGTAGCCGTCATGGCGCACATGACGCTTGAGGCGGCCGAGTCCCATGGCCGAGCCGCCCGGACCGGTGATCTCGCCAGGCTGGTAGTAGCTCCAGGTGGAGGTCAAGGCGGCACCGGCGGGATCGATGATTTCCTTGGTCTCGACCCAGCCGTAGACTTGCTTTTCCCAGGTGGTTTCGGTGTCGGAAGTGGGCGCGAAAGTCGCGGAGGCCGTGGCGCGTTCCTCAACGGTCCTGTGGAGGATGCGGATGCCGGGAACCGTTTCGGATTTGACAAGGGTTTCCTGCCAGAGGGGAGCGAAGGCACCGTTGATGACACGCCCTTTTTTCAGCACCAAGGTGTCGGCCAGCGGCTGGGTTTGTTCGTGGCGGATGGTGGTTCCTTCATAGGTTGTGTCCATGCGCAGACGCTGGACACCGTCCTCGTTGACAAAGGAGATGGTGGTGGTGCGGAAGACGGCAGCGAAGGGGTCCTTGTAGGTGATGGTGAAGGCGCTTTGGTTGGGCACGTCGGCGATTTCGAGTGTCGCGGCCCCGGTCTCAACCTTGGTGATCAGGTTTTGTGCGCGCCAGACAATGAAGTTGGAGGGGACGATGGCGGAAAGTCCCGCCCGGCCGGGGAACGAGAAATCCGCGGTGTGGAACCGCAGCGAGCCCTTGGTCATGCCCCCGTTGGAGGAAGTGGTGGGGATGATGGCGGTAAACGAGCTCTGGTATGAATCCGGGTCGCCACTAGCCTGGCACACATCGCAACTTGAACACGAAGTGAGCGTGAATGGGTAGTGCTGCTGGCATTCGCTGAGTCCCTCGCAAGAGGGGACGAACTCCCAGGTCTGGCTCTGCCGTATTTCGTCCGGGGTGAATTTGAAATAGAGAGTGGTACTCTGACCCGTGGCCAGGGTGAAGGTTTTTGGGCTGTCGGCACACTCCGTGCCATTGTTGGCACTTTTTGCTGCGACGGTTCCAGTGATGAACGGCGGACAGTTCGCCCCGCCGTTGTGGGTAACGGTGACCTCCACGGTGATGCTTCCGTCAGTGGATCTCTGGACGCTGGCCGCTTTCGAGTCGGGTTCATCCGACTGCTGCTTGGGTACAATGCTGAGGCAGTCGCAGCATGGTGCAGGCGGGGGGTTCTGAGTGTTTGAGGAGGTCTGGGTATCCGCGGCGGCGGGAAGCGCGAGCGCGAGGAAAACCGGCGCGATAGCGAGCAGGCGGCTGGCCAGTGACAGCAGGGCGGAGGGACGGAGCTTGGATTTCATGGGATGGGGTGCGGACGGGTCTGGCATGGGATTGGAAAAAAGGCCGGAATTTTCGGAGTTCC
>JBAXOP010000635.1:0-1965 GCA_037133195.1 Verrucomicrobiota bacterium
GGCCTCGTCCGATCCAAACAGATAGGTGGTTTCCGGGCTGCCGCCGCTGTAGGTCACTTTAATATAATACTCGACCACGTCGGTGGCGGCGATCGAGGTGGTCGGAATGACGGCTTTCCAATATTGGTTTTGGCTGATGTTAGAGTTCCATCCGAGCGCGACGGGCGTCCAAACGCTTGCGGTGCCGCCACGCGGTGTCGTGCGGTAATAGAGTGTGCCGCCGGTTTGATTGTCTCCACTTCCAAGCCACACTCCCTGATAGATCGTGGCATCCGCCGCGGTGATTTCATAGACCGGGTCGCGCATCGTCTTGGATATCTGCGATTCGGTAAGTGACGGTAAATGCCAGGCGTTGCCGGGCGCGGCAAACCCGGCGGTAATCAGGCAGACATACAGGAAGAAAATCCGTTTCATGGGGATGGGTTATGTTAGGCAGCTATTGAGCCAGAGGATACTGGATATTCACCCGGTAAAACCGTCGGTTCGTGCTGGATGGCGGCGTGCCGGTGGTGGTGCCATCGTCAGTCCAACTGAGTACGCCGCCGCTGCCGGGGATGGTGGGTCCTGCGGCAGTCCAAGTTCCGGCGAGGTCGCTGGAGAAGTATATCTGATAAATCCGGTCGATCAGGGTGGGAAACTCGAGAGTAAAGCGCCCCTGCGCGTCCTTGTTGACGGTCACGGTCACGCCTATGGGGTGGATCACGGTGGGGTCCAGGCCGAACACGTATTTTTGGCCATTGGTCATGCCATCGCCCGAGGCGGCTGGTTGGTTTGCCACCGTTGGGTCGGTGATACTGAGTGCGTATTGTTGTTTCCACCAATCGGGGATTGCGTCGTCGGCGGTGGAAATTGATACGCTCGGCCCGGTTTCAAAGGCGATGGCGAACGTCTGTCCGTTGGCAACGGCAACTTCGATTTGTTGGGTTTGCGCTTGGTTACGCATGTTGAGGGTGTCGAAGCCGGAGTTGGGGTCGCGATCAACGGCTGAGGTATTATAGATCGCGGTGTACCCGCCGCCGTATTTGACGAACGAGCGGACGGTCCGTTGTTGCGGGGTACGATCGATAACGTTGATCTCGCCGCGGGTGGTGTCGTTGACGCTGGTGAGGTTGGCCTGGCCGTTGACTAACAAATCATACAGATTTGGCGACATTCCATGCCGGACAAAAACCGTGTTTACGTCGGCACCGAGGTCATAGCGCGCGGCCAACCTGCTGGAACGCGGTGCCAACGTGATTGTCTTGGTGATTTTGCCGTCGCTGCTGGAAAACGTCCAACCCGCAGCGTCCGCCGCCGGGGTTACCGCATACAGATTGTTGACATAACCATTGGTTCCGACACCCGCGCCGCCGGTCTGGGCGAACCAGTCCTTGAATCCGCTGGTTCGCAACGCGGGTTGACCAGTGTTCGCCGAGAGATGGACGTTGCCCTCCTCCTCGGTTTCTGAGCCGGCATATCCGAGCGGGTTGCCCACGGTTTGGAACACCTCGCCGCTGAGAATGTCGCGTACCCAGGCATGGGTCATCCGCCCGCCAAGGCGCTCAAACAGCGCCATCACCCGGTCGTTGAAAAGCAGGTATTCCGGCTCACCGTCGAGATCCACATCCATCGCTTCAGCCATCGCCGTGGTCGTATATGTGCCGCCAGCCGCCGCCGCCGCCCATGCGTTCACACGGCTGTAAATTGCGGCGCTGCGCGTTTGGGATTGTGCGTATTTGGCAAAGGTCGACATATTCTGGAAGGTGGTGTCCGGGGTGATGTAGGCACCGGTGCTGAATTTGCTCAGATCGTTTGCCGTTTGGTCGTGGAAGGCCGCTTCAAACACAGAGGCATGCGCCGTCGCGCGTGCCAGTTTGGCTAGAGATCCGTAGGAACCGCTGACGCTCGTCGCGTTAGTCCACGCTCTGTCCGCCAAGCCGGTTCCAGATCCGATCTGCCCGTAGGCACCCGGCAGCGGCACACCAC
>JBAXOP010000636.1:0-1962 GCA_037133195.1 Verrucomicrobiota bacterium
AAGATAAATCCACACAGGAACTATCACACATGGGAAGAGCATCTTGCACAGAGACACGGGTAGCAGCTCACCTGGTGACAAATTCCAAGAAAGTCGTCAGTATGCGGTCACTCCGCAGGGCCTGCCATGCCGAGGGTGGAGTATCAAGCGGCCGCGCTGGCTTCGGGTTGGCGACAAGTGTCGCCGCTTCTTTGTGGGCTACCTCCAATAAGGGTGCTGCCTCTCTTCGAGCCATTACAACGAGGCCTGCCGCTTGCTGGCGATTCACGTAATCTGTCATCTGCGGCACCCGAACCATGGCCCGCAGTTTCACAGGCTGCTTACCAGCCTGATGCCCGATTGGCGGGCAGTGAAGGAACGCCTTGAACGATCCGAAACTTGAAGGAATACCCTGATTCCTCGAACTCAGGGGCCTGTTTGATTCTCGGGTCCGGTCACTCAAATGCCCATTGACTGCTGCGATCTCATCGCGCGCTTCACGGCCTCCCGCAATTCCCACCGTGATTTTGCATCCGGGTGCATGTCCCAATCGACTAGGTCTTCAAAATCCGGTCGGTAGAAGTCCAGGGCCGCTTCGGTATTGAGGTTGTCACCCACGGATTGCAACGATGCCGCGTGAAATGTACTAGCGGACCTGGCATCAAGAGCCCCGCCGACTTCTGCTAGTCTGTTTGCGCAAAACACAGTTATAAATGACAGGTTGAGGTCGTAGCAGACCCATTCCAGGGCCGGGGCGATCACCTTCTCGGTCCCCTCGATTTGGAAACTGCCCCCGACTGAACGTAGTTTGGGAAGATACAAAGTGCCTCGCCAATAGCCCCAGAGACGGTTGCCCACAGTCTCAAGGCAGGGTAAATCGCATCCGATTGCCATCAATGAACCTCCGACAGATGCTAGTTTTGGCACATGAAGGTTTGGGGTTGTCTGGAAGTCGAGGTCGCCGCCCACACTAACCAGACTGGGCAAACCAACCTTGTTGTCGGTGCAAGAGTAAATATAGCCGTCGACTATTCTGAGGTTTGGTGCCGAAACCGCTTCCAAACTCCTGATCCGGATTGAGCCTCGTACCTCAAACCAACGGATTTCCACATCACGGCGTTTCTTCCAATGGAACGAGGTGAGCAGAATAGTTTCGCCATGATCGTTCACTGCGGTCCGCCTGCCTTCGGGCAAAACCGCGCTATGCATGATGGATGACGCTAACCTATAGGTCGACTTCGTCCAATTCCTGCAATCTCCGACCCAACGGCCGGTCTGACGAAAAAACGGAACGAGAACGCTCTGGATTTCTCCGGTTCGGGCGTAGTGATTGATCGCGGCGAGTGCTATTTCTTCTGTAATCATGGTTTTGCTGGCTTCTGCTGGTTATTGATCAAAGATCATGGCGGTATGAGAGGAGGCATTTAAGGACAGTCAAATCGACGCCAAAATCCGTTTCTGGTACATTGTTAGTGTGAAGATCGCATCCATTCTTCCTCAGGAACCAAATACACCGTAACTGCGTGGAAAATCATGAGCTCCGATTCCATCGGAGCCGCCCAAGAGCGACTCAGATCAAGGTTGGAGGCGCGTCGGAACGTGCCCATGCAATAACAACCCCACCGTTCGACGATGGCCGAGCGGCAATAACCTTTTACAAACTCAGTATTCCCGATCTTTTGGGTGATCAAGAAGACGCCTCCGACATCCGAATCCAATCGCAAAAGACTGTCATGGGCGATTCCCCGATCTCCCCGGCCTGCGTATTCAAAAAATTGCTTCATCATCTGCTATACACCTGAAATCGTTGCATTGTTAAGGCCTGTCGGTGCTCTTTCCTGAAAAATTGCGAAATTTCCACTTTTTTGAGATCGTGCCTTAACAAACTGGAGGTTCATCGCGTTAGGAGTGTGGAGGGCGTCCTCCACCAACACCATGACAATACCTACACTTTCTTACCCCACAAAACAACTACTCTGGGTC
>JBAXOP010000637.1:0-1947 GCA_037133195.1 Verrucomicrobiota bacterium
CTGGTTTCTGAGCACCAAGGCCGCACGATCCCCCTGGCAAGCGGCTTTCAAGGCCGGTGATTACTTGGTATTTGGCTCTGAAACCCGCGGGCTACCAGAGCCATTGTTGGCTGCTACCACTGACCAATCCCTGTGCATCCCGATGCGACCCGGCGCCACCCGCAGCCTCAATCTGGCCACCTCCGTGGCTATCGTCCTTTACGAAGCGCTCCGCCAGCAGAACGTCGAGTGGTAAGCGTAAATATCTCAGTCTCTCGCAATAACCAATACCCAAGAAAGAATTGAGGCTCTAGGCGATTTTATGGGAATAGGGACCTATGGCTACCTCGGCGAGCATCCGCGCGGCGTGCCGGAAGCGCGGCAATATCTTCTGATAGACCAGACGGCCGACCGGATCGGGCGCGGCGGTGGTTTCAAGGCGATGGATGGCATCGATGGGCGTGAAGTCCCGCCACAGACCGGCCGCGACGGCCGCGACAGCCGCAGCACCCAGCGCCCCGGCATCCTGGCCGATATTTGTTTGGTGGATCGAGAGGTCGAAAGCGTCGGCGAAGATTTGCCGCCACAGGGCGCTCTTACTGCTGCCACCGACGACGACCATCTCATTGCGGACGGGGCAGAGTTGGCGCAATTCATCGAGGACGAGGCGCAGGTTGAGGGCGATGCCTTCCATGGCGGCGCGGATGAGGTCGGCGCGGGTATGGCCGAGATCCAGACCGAGGAAAGCGCCGCGGATGAGCGGGCTGATGTCCAACGACGAGCCGCCGGCCAGACTGGGATTAAACAGGACTCCGAGTGCCCCGGCTGGCGAGGTGGCGGCGAGTTCTCCCATCAGATCATAGACGTCCACCTCATCGCGCCGGGCTTGGGCTAGCAGGTCCTGACAAAATTGTTGGCAGACCCATTTGAAGGAACTGCCTGAGGAAAAAATTGCCACGGCCGAGTTGAACAAGCCGGGCATCACATGAGAGAACACATAGGGTTTGACCCGCACATCGAGCAGCGGCTGGGCAGAGGTGACCGCGATCCAGGCCGACGACCCGAGCGAGGCGTAGCAGCGGCCCTCGGTGATATTGCGAGCGCCCAGCGCCATGCACGAATTGTCCACACCCCCGCAGGCCACTTTAACCGTGCGCGGCAGACCGAGATCCGCGGCTGCAGTGGCGGTTAGTTCGCCGAGGATCGAGGCAGACGGCACAATGTCCGGCCATACCTCACGCCGCAGCCCGCTCGCCTCCACCAACTCAGACGCATAATCCCAGCCGCGTAGATCGTACACGCCGCAGCCCGAGGCATAGGAAAAATCAGTGGCTGTTTTACCTGTTAGAAGATGATTGAGATAATCCTTGGTGCCCACAATCTTGTCGATTTTGCGGTATATCTCCGGCATCTGGTCGCGGTACCACAATGCCTTGAACACGGTGTAATGGGCTGCCGGAAATCCGTTGCCGGTAGTTAGATACCACTGCTCCGGATCCACACGCTGGAAAAATGCCGCACATTGCGCCTCGGCGCGCCTATCCGACCAGATCGGCGTGGCGTCGCACAACAGGTGCCCATCCGCATCGAGTGGCACACAACCCAGGCTGTGGCCGGAAATGGCCAGGCACTGGATGGCAGCGGCGTCGGCACTAGGGCTAGCGAGCAGTTGGCGCGTCGCTGCGACTAGCACCGTCCACCAATCGGCGGGTCGTTGTTCGTGCCACGATGCATGCGGATAGGACGTGTCGTACCCGATAAAAACCGAAGCCAGCTGCTGGCCGTCGGCCTCATAGAGCGAGGCCTTGATGCCACCGGTACCGAGGTCATAGCCAATGATGTTGCTGGACATTAGAGGGGTCTAAGTTGGAATCTGCGTGGAGGGATGTGGCCGCGGAACTCATCACACCTCGATGCCGCCGCCGGGCTGAGCGGCGCATTCGGCGAGTATGCGGATTCCGTTGGCGG
>JBAXOP010000638.1:0-1934 GCA_037133195.1 Verrucomicrobiota bacterium
TTGTTCGCGCTCTTTCGCGATCCTGCGCGTTTCTCGATCCCCGTGTCTCCTGTGTAAACTCGCTGAATGGGGCGTGACCGCTCATGGATTTGTCAATGGGGTGGTTGTGGGAGTGGACTCGTCTTTCCTGGCATTATCCTTCGCGGGTGTTAGCGTAGATGGACAAGTTAATGGGCTTTGGCTGAGGAATGAGCGCAGTGTTAGGTGAATTCAGCGCTGGGGCAAGAGTGAAATGACTGAAGTTTGAGGATGACAAGAAAACTGGATGGATTGGAACGGGACTTCGCAGCGGAAGCTTGGGGGGGCTGAAAGGCTGAACTGCCGGGGCGTATTCATTTTCGTCTGGGATTTGCTATTCATGGGCACTGCGGCCGGAGGCAACCATGCCGCCCCTTGTACCTACGAGGAAAACCCGTAGTTACAATAAAACCAAAACAAAATAAACTAGACAAACAGCAGACATGGGGCACACTTTCACCCACGTCAACCCCGTCCCCTACCATGTCATCCATTTACAAACGCCCCGGTTCGGAAATCTACCAGTGCCAATTCTACGTCAAGGACCCGGCCACCGGCGAGCTTGCCAAGGTGCGCAAAAGCACCGGCAAGACCAACCAGAAGAATGCGCAGGCGGTTGCCGATGAGCTTGAGCGGGCCGCGCAAGGGGTGGTTCAAAGCGGCAGCGACAGGGCACGACAGGCGAAAGCCGTCTTTGCCCAGGTGGTGGCCGATGTTGAACGCGAAACACTCACCGCCCCCGCCGTGCGGAAGTATCTGGCGCAACTCCTGGCCATCGCCACAGGTGAAACGCTGGAATGCTACACCCTGAGCGCGTGGTTGGATGAATGGCTCCGGAGGAAGTCCCGCAGCAGTTCCCTGCCGACGATGGCACGTTACCGGAGCCACACCGAGGCGTTCCTGTCATGGTTGGGTGACAAGCGCCGGGGGAAGCCGCTGGAATCCGTCACGCCGCAGGATGTTCGATTGTGGGGGGAGTCGCTGACAGCGGGGGGCCGGGCGGGCAAGTCCGTTCTTGGCTATCTGAAGGACGTGAGCGCAGCCTATCGGGCCGCGATGCGGGAGGGGTTGGTAGCTTTCAATCCATGCGCACTCGCCATCGCCGATGTTGACACAAGCGACTCGCACGAGCGCCAGCCGTTCACCACGGAGGAATTTGAAGCATTGCTTGCCGCCGCCCCCGATGAACAATGGCGGGGATTGTTGCTTGTCGGGGCGTTTACCGGACTGCGCCTGGGTGACGCCGCCAAGCTGCCTTGGGAGGCGGTTGACTTGGAAAAGAAGAGAATCACGGTGATACCGAGCAAAACCCGGCGCAAGAAGCGGGTGGTTCACATTCCGATGCAGCCCGATTTGCTGGCCTATCTCGAAAGCGCCGCTATGCGTGACGATAGCCCCGCCGCCCCCGTCTTTCCGGCACTGGCCAAATTGAAGACCGACGCACGCAAGGGGCTTTCGACAGGCTTTATTTCCATCATGGCCGCCGCCGCAGTGGATCGGGGGAAGCCGTCCCGCGTCATCGAGGAGGGGCAGAAACGGGACGCGGGCCGCATTGTCTGGGAGCGGGGCTTCCACAGCTTGCGCCACACCTTCACAAGCTGGCTTCGCAATGCCGGAGTGTCCGAGGAGGACCGCATGGCCCTAACCGGCCACAGCACCCGCGAAAGCCACCAGGTTTATAGCCACGTCGACGAGGTGGCCGGGCGCAAGGCGATTAAAAAACTCCCGCGCCTCAAGAAATCCCAGCCATGAAGACCACACCCAAAATCCCGCCAACCGCCAAGGCACCCCACCCCGTTCCAACACCAGCGACCGATACCCATACCAAGCCAAGCCAACCATCAAGCGGGATTCCGACACTCGAAACATTCGCCGCCCTTGCCGCGACGATGGCGAGCCCAACAGAGGAGCCCGAA
>JBAXOP010000639.1:0-1922 GCA_037133195.1 Verrucomicrobiota bacterium
ATTCCAGTGGTCTTTACGACTTGGGCGGGAATGCTTGGGAGTGGTGCGAGGATCTCTATAGCGCCACTGACACCGCCCGCGTGCTTCGCGGCGGGTCGTGGTACTACTTTGAACGCGTGATCTTGCGTTCTGCGTATCGCCTCGGCGTCGATCCTCGCGGTCGAAGGGTCTACGGCGGGTTCCGTGTTGTGTTAGTGGGTTGTGCTGGCTAGGCTTCGGGTTATTACGCTTTGCCATGTCACTCTTGCACACGACACTTGGCAAGTGTCGTTCCGCAGTCGGTGGCGGCGGGGCCCGGCTTCAAGTGCCAAAAAGACATCATTCATCAACCCGCTCCTCAAGGATTCCAATACGGTTTCCAAGGCGATTGGCGGGACGTGCTCATTGACCCCCATTCCGTGCCAGCGACACTCACATCAACCCGCAGCCGTAAGGCCACGCCGATGAATCTGGCTAACAAAGCGCATTTGGAAGTTTCTGGCAAAATTTTCATTCTAAGGGCATTTAGCCCGACTTTCGCTGTTAGTTGCTAGAATCGGCAAATTTTGCTCCCCTAAGACGCTGGCACCCTTGGTTTTACTGGGGTAGCCTTGCGGAAATGCCTGTGGTGGAGACCCACTCCATGGACAGCCCGCCCGGGTGCGTGCAATATTCGCCGCATCGGAAGATGTTTATACGAGCGAACAAACGATTCAAGGAATGCCGCAAGGGCGTCTGCCGGAGCCTTCGATAGCTAAAAAATGACGAATTGGATCACCTTTCGCCCTCCCGCCAATCCAGCATGGGACAGACGGGAGGGAATTTGTAGGTCAGGCCGCCATGGCCAAGGCTGCTGCATTCTCAACCTGACTTCCGGCGCATTCTCCGTCATGGCAAGGCAATGTGGACGTTCCATTCAATGTCGGCGATTACCTACACTTCATCATGTGGTCGAACGCCGATATTTTCACTTGTCGCCGTTCGGCGACTTAGGTACGTTTTGCCCATGGAAGTTCAAAGTGTGCGAGAGCTGGCAGCCGTGATTCGGAGTTTGCGGCGTGAGAGGGGGTGGAGCCAAGCCACCTTGGCGAGCAAGGCCGGGGTCGGGCGCGAGTGGATCATTCACTTGGAAAAGGCGAGAGCCAGCGTCGAGCTTGGACGGGTGATGGACACCCTCAAGGCATTGGGAGTGCGCCTGAGAATCGAACCCCAAGCGCCAAGCGATTCGGAGATTGATCTGGGCCGGATCCTCGGCGACTCCAACCCCTATTCCAAGCCATGAGCGACTCCCTGATGGTGATGGCGGATGGCGTCTTGATGGGTGTGCTCGAACGGGATGGCAAACGCCTGGGATTCACCTACGACCCCAGATGGTTGGAATCGCCGCGCCGGTTTCCGCTTTCGCTCTCCATGCCACTCGCGTTGAAAGAACACCCGCATGCAGTGATCGAGCCATTCTTGTGGGGGCTTCTGCCTGATAGCCCGCAGATTCTCGACGAATGGGGCAAGCGTTTTCACGTCTCCCCGCGCAACGTTTTCAGCCTCATCCGCCACGTCGGCGAAGACTGCGCGGGTGCCGTCCAATTTTTTCATCCGGAGCGCGGGCAAACACCCGTGACTTCAACGCCAGGATCCGACGTGCATTGGATCGACGATTCTGATCTGGCCCGGCGCATCACGCTGCTTCTGGAAAACCACGGCAGCACCCGGCTCGCGGGGGATACCGGTCAGTTCAGCTTGGCCGGAGCCCAGCCGAAGCTGGCCCTGCACCGCCACCCAGTCAGCGGTGCTTGGGGTGTGCCTTCGGGAAACACGCCGACCACCCATATTCTCAAACCTGCCACCGGCGAGTTCGGCGGTCACGCGGAAAACGAACATTTCTGCCTGCGCTTGGCGGCTGCCGTGGGTTTGCGCAGCTGCCGCTCAAACGTCATGCGGGCGGG
>JBAXOP010000640.1:0-1921 GCA_037133195.1 Verrucomicrobiota bacterium
AGGCCGGGGTATGCTTGGTTCCTCGGACCCGGTGCAGGTCTAAGGTGACGACTCGGCAGCGAACCGACAACCCCAAGAACGGGTGACAAACGGGTGACAAACGCAGCTGCGGAGCGCTGGCTTTAGCCGGCGTGTCTATCTCCCCGTGGGCGCATTCGTGAGGACGCGTGGTGGGACTCGTCCCGCGTATATATTCCTGTCGCCACTGCCCCGCTCGTCAACGACACGCCGGCTGAAGCCAGCGCTCCATCTCCCCCCCAACGCGTTGTCACCAACTCGCTTGCGGAGCCAGAAGGTCACCGCAAACGGATGCAGGGCCGCCGGTGTGCACCGACGGCCCTGCGGGATCCCGGAGAAAAACCATAAACTCCGGAAAGGGGGATGGCTCGCTGGCGAGCCGAATATTGAATGATGAATAAAAGACAGGAATGAATCGCGGAGTCACTCTTCAATCCAAAATCCAAAATCTCTTCAGTTAGGCGTCACTACCAACCGGACGAACTGCTTGCCGCCCACCGCGTCTTTGGGCAAGGTGTAGCTCAGATAGCCACCCGCAGGCGTGGGCTGAGTGGAGACAGCCGTCCAAGTGACTAGGTCGGTGGAGGTTTCAACCACATGGGTGCCGCTGAAGGTGGCGCTCACCGGCCAGGCGACCGTACCGTTGGCGTCAGGTCCGGGAAGGGTGGCGAGGCCCGTCACGCCCATGAAGTAGGCAATGCCGTTTGGCACCCCGTCTTGATTCGAATCATCGCTAGGCTCTCCGGTTACGCTGTTTTTGCTGGCCCAGTCGGCATAGCTTCCGGCCACAGGTCCCCCGCTTCCGGTCGACACGCTGACATCGCTGACCTTGTCGAGCCATGGTCTGCCGCTCACAGGTCTGAATATAATGCTGAGATTACCCGTGTTACTGATGGGGGTGGCAAACGTGTAGCTTTGCCAAGTGTCATTTGCCTGCAAAGCCGTGTCAAATTCACTGCTGGTGTATTCTGTCGTGTCGACCTTGAATGTGACTGTGAATTTCCCGCCGGCTAGTCCTTTCGCCCTCCCTCCGGAGAATGTCATCGAAAGTGTGTCTCCGGCGTTGACGGTGGTCAACAGGTCCTGAGTGATCGAGACGAGCCAAGGCTCCAGGTTTGCGGCATAGAGGCCATTTGCAGCGGCGGTAAATGTGTTAAACTCATTCACCTGTAGCACTTCATACCCCTGAGGGCTGACACCACCCACCCATGGGCTGCCCAGTGACCACCAATAAGACGCATTAACCAGGGTGCCACGCGTCTCGAAGCTCCCGTTCTGCACCAGGATGACATTCTTGACGGAGATCGCCATGGCGGCATCCGCGCTGAAGGCATTCCCATCGCTCACCTGGAAATTGAACGAGTCGTCTCCGAGGAAGCCTGTGGTTGGCGTGTAGGTGAGAGTCCCGATGTTGGCCACAAGAATCGGATCACTCGGGACTGCGGTGATGGCCGCGCCGCCCAGTTTCAGTGTGCCCTTGGCCGGATCCGGGAGAGATGTCACCTTGATCGCATGCAACGTGTTGCCGGCATCGGCATCCGCGAACGGGAAGTCCGAAGCCGCAAACGCTTTGAGGGTGTCTATTCTCACGGTCACCGAACCGCCGGTGGAGGTGGGCGGAGTGTTGATTCTGAAGTTGCCCGCAGAGAGTGCGATGAGCGTGTTGTAGTTGGCCGTGTCCGTCGGCACGAAGTCGGCGGTCACCGCATACGTGCCCGCGGCGGTCTGGGTGGCCGCGCCGCCTGTTAGGATGTTCTGCACCTCGCCCGGCACCGAGCTGGCCGTGATGCCCACGGTGGCCGCATGGGCGGAGCCATCATAGGTAACCGGCGAGTTGTTCACCGCCAGCGTGGCGGTTGGGGTCGCCTTCACCACCGTCAGCGCGCCGGCGTCATACACGATC
>JBAXOP010000641.1:0-1920 GCA_037133195.1 Verrucomicrobiota bacterium
ACCAGGTTCCCATCATGGGTCAGCAGGCTCACGGACCCAGCGCCTATAACATGTCCGGTTCAGCCGTCTTCAACAGTAGCAGCCAAAATCTGCGTATCGGCAACGTTGCCTATACCGGCAACACCTCCAACACCTGGAGCCTGACCGATAACGCCACCGCGACCATCGGGCTCTTGAGTTTCAACATATCCAATGGCCATGTGCTGCTTGCCGGGGCCGCCAGCGTGAGTGCAAGCGACCTCAATTTCGGATCGGGCACCGGCAACTATATCAGCTTTGCCACGGGTTCCACGGCCACCCTTACGGTTTCCAACAAGGTGTCGTCGGACTATCAAGCCTATGTGACTTCGGGCAAGATCCTCGTGGATGGGGTCGCGCAAACCGACTTCAGCAAATTCCAGGTGACGGGAACGGGCGGCCACACCTTGTCGCTGGTCACGGGTGGCCCAAGTGCCGACTACACCGCGTGGATCGCGCTTTACCCCGGGTTCACCGACACGGATCCCACACACGATCCGGACCACGACGGCATGAGCAACTTCCAGGAATACGCCTTCGGCCTCGATCCAACTAACGGATCATCGTGCAACCCGGTCACCCAACCGCTTGTTCCGGCGAGCGGCAGGTTCCAATACACCCGCCGCGCGGGCACCGGCCTAACCTATCAGATACTCACTTCCACCGACCTGGGGGCCTGGGCTCTGGACACCGGCGCCACCGAGGTTGCTGTCACCACCAGCGGCACCATCCAGACCGTGACGGTTCACGTCACCACTGCGCCGCCCAACGGCAAACTCTTCGTCCGCGTGCAAGCACAGTGAGGATGAAGAGATAGTGGATCGAAGATCGTGGATAGAAGATAATGAAGTGATGAATCATCCGCAATCCGCAATCCGCAATCATTCCACCACTTCATCATTCCGCCAACTTCTCCCATGATTTCACCGCCATATCATTTCAGAGAATAAACTTATGAACCACATATACATTAGATCATGCGGCCTCGTCGCGATGTTGCTGGCACAGCCGGCGTTTGCCCAGGTGCTCCAGCCCGTCACAACCGCCAGCCAGGTCCTGTGGTATGACCAACCGGCAGGAAACTGGGAGGCGGAAGCGCTGCCCATCGGCAACGGCCGCTTGGGCGCGATGCTCTTCGGTGCGGCCGACAAGGAGACCGTTCAGCTCAACGAGGACAGCCTGTGGCTGGGCGATGAAAAAGACTCGGGCATGTACCAGAATCTGGGCGAGTTCGAGGTGGCGTTGCCGCAGGCCAAGCCCGTGACGAACTACCGGCGCGAACTCGATATCAGCCGGGCGGTTCACACGGTGACCTATACGAGCGACGGGGTTGCTTTCCGTCGCGAGGCGTTCGCCAGCTTTCCCGACCAGGTCATGGTATTCCGCTTCACCGCCGACAAGCCGGGCAGCCACTCCGGCACCCTCACCTTCAAGGATGCTCACGATGCCAAACCCGTGATCAGTCCTAACAGGCTGACAACCGCGGGTAAGTTGAAAAACGGCCTGCAGTATGAATCACAAATTCTGGTTCTCAACGAGGGCGGCGCACTCACCGCGACGCCGACGGGTATCGCATTCCAGAACGTCACCAGCCTAACGCTCATGGTCGGCGCCGGTACGGACTATCTGAAGCAGCGCAGCAAAGGCTGGCGGACCGGCGAAGCGCCGCACCGCAAGGTGAGCGCGCAAATCGATACGGCTGCCAAACGTCAATACGCCGATTTGCTGGCGGCACACGTGAAGGACTATCAGGCGTTGTTCAGCCGGGTGTGCCTGGACAACGGCAAGACGGACGCCGCCATCGCGGCCCTGCCGACCTCCAAGCGGCTGGCCGCCTACAAGCAAGGCAACGCGAAGGATCCGGAATTGGAGAACCTGTTGTTTCAATACGGACGGTATCTG
>JBAXOP010000642.1:0-1919 GCA_037133195.1 Verrucomicrobiota bacterium
TGGCAACCAGCGCCGGCCAGGCGATGGCGACGCGGCAGCCGACCCGATTTTTTCCATCACCGCCGCCAGCACCCCCGGCGGTGCGGTGCGCAGGGGCGCAATGCTCAGCCACACGTCGGCCGCGAGTTCGCGGGTAGCGTGGACCTCTGCGACCAGCGCCGGATTGCGACGCAAGGCCGGGTCGGAACGGGCCGGGTCAGTGGGTGGCAACAGGTCCAGAGCATGGGCCGTGGCATCAGCGGGGTCAGTCGGTTTCATAATCGTCTCCTTCCGTTAACATTTTTCGCAATTTCAGCATCGCCCGGTGAACCCGGATTTTCGCGGTGCCCAGCGGCACCTGCCAGCGCGTGGCGTGATCCTGCAAGGTCCCCGGATCAAACAGCGCCGAGCGCACACTTTCGGACTCCTCGTCATCCAGCCAGGTCAGCGCCTTGCGCACCCGGCTCACGGTTTCCCGGAACGACAGATCCTCCACCCCGCACCGCGCGGGCACCGCCAAGGCTGCGGTTGCCTGCCAGTCTTGCCACACGCCTGCCCGCCGCCGCCGATGCCGCAGCCAATCCAGGCACAAGCCGCGCAAAATCATCGCGCACCAGGTGAACCCTCGGCTTTTCGCCGGGTCGAAGTCGCCCGCTTTTTGCCAGACCCGTAGCAAGCAATCCTGCAACGCCTCCTTGGCCGCGCCCTCGTCCTGAATCCAATGCAGGGCCATGCTGTAGAGTCGGTCTCCCCACATCCGATAGAGTTCCGCCAACGCCTCCGGCTCCCGCCGCGCGATCCGGGTGAGCAAGCGCAGCCCGTCGCGGACATCCGCCCGTTCGTGCGGGTCATTTGAGGGGACGGGGTTACGCATTGCTTGGTTTGAGTCTCGCATGATTCGAGGGGCGTGGGAAGCGGGGCATTTTGAACGAACTTGGAAACCGGGGTTAGGTCGTCAGATAGAGGTTGGGTTGGGACGCCCTTGTTTTGAGATGAGTAAGAGTGCTTCAGATCCCTGAAAAAATCTGAGAAAGCTGTGTGATCTGTGGTGAAACATCGGCATTCGAAGCAATGGCAGTTGCAGTCATTGAGTCAGTGGGTTCCCGCCCGCTCTGCCCGCAGGCGAATAAACCCTTGAGGGCCGTCCATTTTCAGCTCGCGGGTCCACACATTGCGGCCGTTGATTTTCTTGTAGCCATTGGAGTCCCAGACAATATTGCTCATCAGTCCCGTGCGCGACCAGGTCCGCAGGTCCGCCGAATGCTCGGCCCAGACACTCACCCCCGTGGACGACTCCCACGCCGGAAATTCCAGCGCCAAGTAGCGGTCCGTGGCCTCACCCTCAGTGGCGTAAAACAAACTGTAATGGAGGATCGCGCTGTGAGCATCCTGCAGCCACGGATCCAGCCCGCAGGCGTATTCCAGCAGGTTCGTCAAGCCGTCGTGATCCGGGTCCGCGTCATCGCCGCTGATGCGCGGGTCCGCCAGTTGAGCGGCGGTGAAATGAACCGCCTGCCACGCCGCCACCGCATCCGTCCACGGGGCGCTTTGGCAAATGAGGCCGTTGTCGCCAGCCAACAAGATGGTGGATTTGAACGGCGTGAGGTGCTTCAGCCCGGTCAGTTCAGTCCGCGATGTCCACAGCAGGCCATCAGTGGATGTCATCAAGTTGCGCCAATCCACCGCGATGAACTCGCCGAACGCGTGAACCCATGCTTGCGGTGAAACACCCCCTGAGGTTCCGCGCCACGCCACCAAGTCATCGCTCAGCGAGAGTGTCCAATTGTCCGAGTATAGCCACAGTCCCCCCGCCCCGCACACGGTGGCTGTCACGTCTTGGTCATATTCCCGCGGCCCGGGACGCGAGGTCCAGGACACACCATCCGTGGACACCACCAAGCCGCCCCGCCGGTTGACTCCGACAAAAGTCACCCCATCAT
>JBAXOP010000643.1:0-1914 GCA_037133195.1 Verrucomicrobiota bacterium
ACGCCCATTCCTGGGTCATGTCGTTTGATGATGAACAGGAGGCATTTGACCGCTATGCGGACGCAATGCCGGATAACTCGACCCTGCTAGTCGATACCTACGATACACTCAACGGGGTGGACCGGGCTATCGAGACTGCCCGTAAACTCCGCGACCGCGGTCATTGCCTCAGCGGAATTCGTCTCGATTCCGGGGACCTCGCATGGCTTAGCCAGCAAGCCCGATCCAGGTTCGATGCAGCAGGTTTTCCGGATGTGAGCATCGTCGCCAGCAACGATCTTGACGAACACTTGATCGAGAGCCTCCGCCATCAGGGGGCAAGGATCGATATCTGGGGCGTGGGCACCAACCTTGTGACTGCTGCGGATCAACCCGCGCTCGGTGGTGTTTACAAGCTTGCAGCACTCCGCCAGGAAGACGAGACATGGCTGCCGCGCATCAAATTCAGCGAACAACGAGCCAAAAGCTCCATCCCCGGCAGGCTTCAGGTCAGACGTTTCATGAAGGATGGCCTATTCATCGGCGATGCCATTTACGACATCGACGCCCCCTTGCCGGAGCGGGTCACGAGTGTTGATCCGAATGATCCCTTGCGCCGGAAAACCATGCCCGATGACGCCGGGTTCGCGGATCTCTTGCAACCCGTGATGAAAGGTGGAGAACTGATAGGAGAAGCGCAGGATTTGTCCGTGGCTCGTGATGTCCGGCAACAGGCGGTCGAGAGTCTGCATCCCGGTATCCTCCGCCTCGACAATCCCCACCTCTATCCAGCCGGCATCGAGCAGAGCCTGCACGAGCGGAGGGAGGTCATGATCGCCAATAATTTCAATCATTGATATGGACCGAACCGTTCTCAAAGCATGCCTTCTCGGTGGCGCATTGGGCGATTCCGTCGGCCTACCGTCGGAGGGAATGAACGCCCGGCGCATCGCCCGTCTCAGGCGGGGGGCGCTGCGCCAATCCCTTGTGTTCGGCAAGGGAATGGTCAGCGACGATACGGAGCATGCCGTGATGACTCTGCTGAGCCTGATGGATCATGATCGTGATGCGCGAAAATTTTCCGCGGCTCTCGCGTGCCGGTTGCGCTGGTGGCTCGCCTCGGTTCCCGCTGGGATCGGGTTGGCAACGGCCCGCTCGCTGGTGAAACTTTGGCTGGGCTTCAAGCCGGCCCATAGCGGGGTATTCTCTGCGGGTAACGGTCCATTGATGCGTGCTCCAGTGATTGGGGCCTGGTTTGGGGAGGAATCTGAAAAGAGGAATGAGTTTGTTAGTGCGTCCACCTTGATCACGCATCGTGACCCACGTGCCACGGAGGCCGCGCAGATGGTCGCTCACGCCGTCGCGTTGGTCGCCACTGGGACGTTGACTGAAGATGAGATTCTGGACTGTTTGCAGACGGACATCGGAAGTGACGATTTAAGAACGCGCTTTCAGAAACTCAGGGAGAGTTTGCGGGCGGGTGAAAGTGTTGAAGACTACGCCAACTCGATTTCAAGAAAACCGGGATTTGTGAGTGGATTCGCGCCCGAAACGGCCTGTGTAGCCATCTACGCATGGCTGCGCCATCGTGGTGATTTCAGAATGACAATCGAATCGGTTGTCAGGGCGGGTGGAGATACCGACACGGTCGGATTCGTCGCCGGATCTATCGCCGGCACGGAGTGTGGCCCGGATGGTCTGGTGCCCGATTGGTTGGCCAATCTCCGGGATTGGCCGATTCACGCCGGATTCATCGAACGCATCGCAGCCGGAAACAAATCACGCTATCCCAATTGGCCAATGAGTCTCGTACGGAACATGTGTTTCCTGCTCATTGTTCTCACCCACGGATTCAGAAGGCTCCTTCCCCCATACTAAATCACCATGCAATTTCTCAAAGTCGCTGCCGTAGCGCTGAACCAGACGCCCCTCGAT
>JBAXOP010000644.1:0-1913 GCA_037133195.1 Verrucomicrobiota bacterium
GCAAAACAACCGCGCTGGTCTGAGGTCTCAAATTAACTTTTTTGTCCGGCACCCAGACAGAAGAGCGGAAGACAGAAGACAGAAGAGGGGAATAAGAGGTGCCATGCGCTGCCCATGGGCTCTGCTCTTGTCTAGGAGCGCAGCGGTCTCCCCACTAACTTCCCCGCCAAGTTAGTCCCGTCGTTGTCAGCCCATCGGCGGTGCAAGCTTGTGTCTTGTGTCTGTCTTTTCTACGCCTTGCCAAGCGGGTGAGCCCGGCCTATGGATTGAGCGGCTATGGCATTCCAACTGGTCAGTGACTACCAACCTGAGGGCGATCAGGGACAGGCGATTGAAAAGCTCGCCAAGTCGATTGCTGCGGGCAATCGCCACCAGACGTTGTTAGGAGTGACCGGTTCGGGCAAAACATTCACGATGGCCAATCTGATCGCACGCCACGGCCGCCCGGCGCTGGTCATGAGCCATAACAAAACCCTCGCCGCACAGCTCTACTCCGAATTTAAGAATTTTTTTCCGCACAATGCGGTCGAGTATTTCGTATCATATTTCGATTACTATCAGCCGGAAGCGTACATTGCCCGCAGTGATACCTACATTGAGAAAGATTCATCGATCAACGATGAGATTGAGCGGTTGCGCCTTGGCGCGATGGGCTCGGTACTCACCCGCGAGGACACCATCGTGGTCGCCTCGGTATCATGCATTTACGGTCTCGGATCGCCGGAGGATTACGAAAATATGATGGTGCCGGTGCGGGTCGGACAATCTCTCAGTCGCGAGGAGTTTCTCAATTCGTTGGTGGTGATGTTGTTTGAGCGCAATGATATCGCGTTTGGCCGCGGCAAGTTCCGGGTGCGCGGCGACGTGGTGGAAATCCATCCCGCCTACCTCGATGAAACAGCCATCCGCATCGAATTCTTCGACGATACCATCGAACGCATCACCAGCATCCATACTCTCAGCGGAGCCGTCATCGAGCGCCTTGATCATCACACATTTTTTCCTGCCAAACAATATGTCACTCCGGGCGATAAGCTCAAACGCGCGGCGGTGGCCATCCGCCTTGAACTCGACGCACGCATCGCCGAGTTTGAACAACAGGGAAAACTGATAGAGGCGCAGCGGCTGCGGATGCGCACCGAGTACGATCTGGAAATGATGGCGGAAATGGGGTTTTGCCAAGGCATTGAGAACTATTCGCGCCACCTAACCGGACGCGAGCCCGGTGCCCGACCTAACACGTTATTGGACTTTTTTCCAGACGATTTTTTACTCCTTGTTGATGAGAGCCACGCCACCATTCCGCAGATCGGCGGGATGTATGAAGGCGACCGCAGCCGCAAGCTGGTGCTAGTGGAACATGGGTTCCGTCTGCCCAGCGCGCTGGACAACCGGCCGCTACGCTTCGATGAATTTATGCAGGTGACCGGCCAGCGGGTCTATGTGTCCGCCACCCCGGGGCCGTTTGAAATCCTCAACTCGAGACCGGAAAACAAGGCGTTTATCCCGGTGAAGTCGCGCAATGCCGACGGCAGTTTCGCTATTTACGACCGCCGCAAAATCCACGCCAGTCCCAGCGGCAACGACGAGCCCGTGGCCGCCTTTGATCCGACCAAGCGCGGCACTCCACTCATCGTCGAGCAAATCATCCGTCCCACCGGTTTGGTCGATCCGATGATCACCCTGCGGCCCCTCACCGGCCAGATCGATGAGACAATCGAATTGTGCCGCCAGCGGGTGGAACGCCAGGAACGCGTGCTGGTTACTACTCTAACAAAAAAAACTGCTGAGGACCTCAGCGAGTACTTGAGCGGCACCGGGCTGAAGGTACGCTATCTGCACGCAGACATTGACGCCATCGAGCGGGTGGAGATTTTGCGCCAACTGCGAGCCGCGAGCTTCGACATTCTGGT
>JBAXOP010000645.1:0-1913 GCA_037133195.1 Verrucomicrobiota bacterium
CGGGGTGAGAATTCACGACTTGCCCAAGCGGCGGAGCCCGCGCTCAAGGCCATCCGTGACCGCATCGAACATCCATCGGCACCCAAACCCATACCGTTCTGATTTCCGCTTCCGTATTGAACTCGTCCGCTTCCGCCACCCCGAATTCCCCACCGTCATGAAGAACTCGCTCAAATCCACGATCACCGCTCTTGCCGCGGCAGTCACGATGATGTCCACCGGGATCATGGAGGCCTCCCCTCTGGTTTACGAGCCTTTCAACTACCCCGTGGGTGTCCTGACCGGACAAAACGGCGGCACGGGTTTTTCCGCGGGCTGGGTGGCGACGAGGGGTGCCAACGAGCAGGGAGGAGTATGGGATGAGACGACCAATGCGGTCTTCACCGGAGAGAGTCCCGCGCTGATATGGAATGGAGTGCTCAACAACGGCTTCCCGACCCTGCCCGCATCGGGAGCGCGCTATGCGGGGCCGACGACCTCCGGCACTTCCAACCTGAGCATCTCCCGCGTGCTTGCATCCAGTGCGGGTGCGCTGGCCGGCACGCAAGGCGTGCTGTGGCTGAGCGCTGTCTATCATGTCGCCAACGCGGGTTACGGAGCCGGCATCAACATCGGACTCGGCAACGGATATGTCTATGACCGGGGCAGGGCGTTTTCGATTGCCGCCAATGGCTCCGCCAGTTCCACCGTCTCTTTCATCGGTGTCAATGGCTACGCTGGATCCGCATGGAACACCCGGGTCAATCCCATGGTGACGGGTGGCTCCTGGACTGCCGGCAAGTATGCCTGGACGGCGGGAACCACCGTCCTGTCCACCACGGCCGACATGATCATCGTGTTGAAGTTCACTTTCGGCGCTTCCGACACCGTGGAGGCCGGCTATTTCACGGAGAATGAAACGCTAAGTGAAGCGGCGTTCAATTCCAGAAAGGCCGGAGCGACCTATCCCGCCGGCATTGATGAGAACGCGCTGACAGTGCTGAGCGTCTCCCAGGGCAGGATGGCCAACGCGATCGACGAGATCCGTATGGGCAGGAGCTTTACAGACGTGATTTCACCATCCTCCACCTTCGAATACGATCAATGGGCCGCGCATTACCCCGGCGTCGGGCAGCCGAACGAGGATAGCGACGGCGACGGCCTCACCAATGACGCCGAACGGTTGCTGGGCACCAACCCCCTGGTTGCGGACACGGACGGCGACGGATACAGCGATGGCGCCGAAGCCAGCGCCGGATCCAACCCGCTGGTCGCCGCGAGCACGCCGGTCGACAAGGACGGCGACGGACTGCCGGATACCTGGGAAATGACCAATTTCGGCAATCTGGGCTATGATGGCACGGCAGACCCCGACAACGACCTGCTGACCAATTCGCTCGAATTCAAGTTCGGTTTGAATCCCACCGATCCGGACACCAATCACGATGGGAATCCGGACTGGATGGGGATACCCGGATACCTTTATGTGGAGCAGTGGAACAACATTGCGGGCGCGGGGCTGGAGGATTTGTTTGCCAGCGCTGCTTTTTACGGTCCGCCGAGCGACGTTTATCTGGTCACCCAGGCCAAGGCGTTGAGCAACGTGGGCGATAACTATGGCCTGAGAATGAGGGGGCGGGTGATCGCGCCCGCCACCGGTCAATATCACTTCTGGATCGCGGGGGACGGACAGTGCAGGCTGTATTTGTCCACGGATTCCACCGCGTTCCAGCGGCATCAGATCGCATCGGTGAAGGTCGGCTCCGGTGAAGAGCAATGGGATCTGGACCCGTCCCAGAAGAGTGTCGCCATCACTCTTCTGGCAGGACAGGAGTATTATATTGAAGCGTTGATGAAGGCAAGCACCGGAGCGGACGATCTTGCGTTGGCCTGGGATTACCCGGGGCAGGCACGCCAGATCATTCCCGCAGCGC
>JBAXOP010000646.1:0-1903 GCA_037133195.1 Verrucomicrobiota bacterium
TGGGACCGGAGTTCAACGTGCGCTCTGCTGCCTGAGGAGTATTGAACGCTTCATCCTACACGTCAAGAGCGAGCAAATAGAAAAGTGGTTGCGCAAGACGGCCCACAATCCGGCGACCCGCAACAATCGGCTGATGATGGTGCGCATGCTCTTCGGCTTCGCCAAGCAACGCAACTACCTGCCGAAGACCGAGACCACCGAAGCCATGCAGGTGGGCAAGTCGAAGGTCCCGGTGACGGATACCGAGATCTACACCCCCGAGCAGTTTGAAAAAATCCTGCGGGCGGCACCCGGCTACCTGATTCCCTACCTGGTCTTGCGCGGGTTCTGCGGAATCCGTTCGGCTGAACTATGTCGGCTTGACTGGAGCGCGGTGAACCTTGAACGCCGCAACATCGAGCTTCGCGCCACCCAGGCGAAGACAGCGGCCCGGCGGATCATACCGATCTGCGACAACCTCGCCGCGTGGCTCGCACCGCTGATTGGCAAAGGCCGGATCATCCCGAAACCTCGCATCCGCTGTGATGCCGCGATCCTCGCCAAGCAAATCGGGGTGGGCTGGCCGAAGAACGCCTTGCGCCATTCATATATCAGCTACCGGGTGGCTCTCACCGGTGACGTGCCGCGCACCGCACTGGAATCCGGCAATTCCCCCGAGATCATCTTTCGCCACTACCATGAGTTGGTAGAGCCGGATGCGGCCAAGGCATGGTTCGGCATCATGCCACCCGACGACTGGGCCGAGGTGGTGTCGCGCATGGAGACGCAGGAAACGACAGGTTGACGCATGGTGCGCTGTTCAGTTGTTTATGCGCATTAACAATCTCCTTCCGGCAGGAGATTTTCCTGACGGCAGGAAATTTCCTTACGTAAGGAAAATTGACTGATGTCCGCGCGCACGGGAAATGTCATACCGATATGACAAACGGCGACGGCAAATGTCATTACGTAATGACATTCTCCCCCGAGTCCATTTGTCAGCGCGTGCTGACAATTTCATACCGGTATGAAACTTCGGTTCGTCCCGAGGTTTTCGTTTCGGAACGAAATCTCGCCCGTCCGATCCCGGCAGTTGTCGTTTCGCAACGACATTCACTTCCGCATGTTAGGCCGCCGTGACGCATTAAGACGCATGTTTCAACAAACCCGCCGATGCGTTGACACGGGTGATATTGGCATGGAAAAGCAATCCACCATGCCGTGCCGCGACGAGCGGCTTCTCACAGACCTCGAAGCTTGCGACTATCTCCGCATCCGTAACCGCCAGCTCTATGCATGGCGCATGCAGGGAGTGATTCCCTTCATCCGCATCGGGCGCTCTGTCCGCTACCGGAAGCGCGACCTCGACGCCACGCTGGACCGCATGACCATTGGCGGCAATCAGCCGATGGCCCACTAAACCTCAAACCAAGGACCAACTCAAGACCATGAAAGCCTGGTTTGACGACAACAGCAGCCTCGTCGGCGTGGATGAACGCCACCCGGTTGACTACCTGGAGCCCGAGGAGGCATCACCCGAGCGCGGCCTACCAGCGATGATCACCGTCGTTGAGGCTGTCGCCCGGACATTTCTCACCGGTGATCCAAAAATCACACTCGTCTCCTGGCGCGTCATGCTGGGCGACGACTGGGAATCGATCCGCGCCTGTGCCCGCCGCGCTGGATGCACGGCAGCGGCCATTAGCAGGCGGGTGGCAATCCTTACGCGACAACTCAAGAAACGACCACCCAAGAAACATGAGCAGTCGCTGGCGCGGTGGGAGCAACGGGAGCGGTTCCAAACATTACGGCGGGAGGGCTTTCACCCCCCCGCCGCTTATGAGGACCAACTCAAGACGAACACCCATGCCACTCGGAAAGGAGGCCGTCCATGAATACTCCGGGTGTCAACGATTCGTCGGGT
>JBAXOP010000647.1:0-1898 GCA_037133195.1 Verrucomicrobiota bacterium
GGCCCGCCTGCGCGAGATCTGGTCCCTGCCGGCATGAGAGTTTTCCACACCGATCAATGATGATAATAATGTTAGCCAACAGCGTTCAATGCTGGCATCAATTTGCTTGCGCCAAGACACTGCGGGCTGTATCGCATGGCCGTGAGCAGAGCATCACGATTCTATCTAACCTCACAATCATCCTGCCTGGCGGCTTGCCTGTTGGGCGCGTTGGCCATGCCGGAGAGTGCGCAGGCAGCCGACGGCCCACCAGCAGTTCCGCCAGCCAGCCTGTTAGTTCCGTCCGCAATTGACATTGAACCGGTGTGGTCGGGTCACGGCGTGGGATTCTGCCTGCTCACCCGGCACCAGCGGCAGTTTGCCGCCTACTACGATGCCAAGCGCCAGCTCACCGTGGCGCAACGCGAGTTGGGGTCGGCAACATGGACCTTCACCAAGCTGCCGACCAGCGTCGGCTGGGACAGCCACAACTATGTCAGCATGGCATTTGATGACGCCGGTTTTCTGCACCTCAGCGGCAACATGCACTGCGTGCCGCTGATCTATTTCCGTGCCACCCGCCCTGACGACGCAACCAGCTTGGAGCGCATTTCTAACATGGTTGTCCCGGCGCTGGAAAAGCGTGTGACCTATCCGAAGTTCATCCGCGGGCCGGCCGGGCAGCTGGTGTTCCGCTATCGCGATGGCGGCAGCGGCAACGGCAATGACATCTACAACGTCTATGACCGCAAGAGCCGCACTTGGCGCCACTTGCTCGCCACCCCGCTGACCGATGGCCGCGGCAAAATGAATGCCTACTTTTCAGCTCCCACCATCGGCCCCGACGGGTGGTTCCACATGTGGGGTGTCTGGCGCGACACGCCGGATTGCGCCACCAACCATCATCTGTCCTATGCGCGCAGCCGCGATCTGCGCCACTGGGAAACCGGCAGCGGCAAAGCTCTGACAATTCCCCTCACGGTCGATAACATCGATGTCGTCGATCCGGTCCCGCCCGGCGGCGGCTTGCTCAACGGCTGTTCCGCCCTCGGCTTCGATGCCCGCAACCGCCCGGTCATCTCGTATCACAAGTATGATCAATCCGGCGGCAGCCAGGTCTATTGCGCACGGCTCGAGGACGGCGTCTGGCACCATTACCAAACTACCGACTGGCACAACTATCGCTTCAATTTCAAAGGCGGCGGCTCACTGCCGGGCTTCGAAGTGGGCATGGGCGCGGCCACTGTCACTGCCGGCGGGTTGCTCACCATGAGCGTGCACCAACCTAACGAAAATAAGACATGGATTCTCGATCCGGCCACGCTCAAGCCCACGGCCCCGGCGCCACCCAAGCGGGCCGCACAGGCGCCACCGACCTGGCACACATTGGAGTGCGCGTTTCCCGGCATGACCAAACACCACTGCGAGTCCCAAGGCGAGAGCCCCAACCCACGGCTGCATTACGCCCTGAGTTGGGAGACCCTCCCCGCCAATCGCGACCGCCCCCGCGAAGGCAAGCTGCCCGAGCCATCAATGCTCAAGCTCTGCACCCTCATCGACCCACCTGATCGGTGATTGCTCTTTCGGTTATTGCTAGGAATTTGCTTTTGAGGTGAGGGCCGTTGCAGGAGACGGAGGCCGGACCGAAGGGCGGGGAAAAAGGGGCTGTTTGGTTCCGGTCACATCGGCCCGTCCCGGCTTGCGCCCCAAGGCCATGCCCATCAACCGGCGGTATAGGCGCGAGACCTCAAGCCATTGTTCCGCCTCAAAGCCCACGCCCTGGTCGCAATAATACGCCCGCACCAACCCTTCGCGGGCCTTTTTCCCATTCCCTTTCTTTCCGCCGCCCACTGCTTCCCCATAGCTGCTCCAGCGGTAATCCGCCGGGTCTTTCACCATCCCCGCACGCACTGGATTGA
>JBAXOP010000648.1:0-1896 GCA_037133195.1 Verrucomicrobiota bacterium
ACATTGCGCGATGGGGTGGACTGGTGGTTTAAGTGTCACTGGCTTGCGACAGTCGGCATGAAGGTTTTTTTTTCGAGCACTCGATGCCTACGCAGAACCGGTGGCCGTCCTTTCATGCTTGGCAAGGCGCCCGGGTCGGGTGAGTCTGGGGCCGAGGCAATTCGTTGTAACCATGCCACGCCGCCAAACGTCTAAGAAAATGAAATCGAATTGTGGAGACACCCGAAGGATCCACTTGGGGCCATGAAATCGCATTGGTCAAGCAAGGAGATGAACCCGCCGCCCGCCGGCTGGTCGACAGGTTGTACCCACAAGTCATCCGCATTGTGCGCTCCCATTTGCCCAACCGCAGTGACGATGACGACGACGTACAGGAGGTATTCATGAAAGTTTTCACAAAAATCGACCAATACCGCACCGAGCTAGACCTTTTCGACCACTGGGTGGCACGCATCGCAGTCAATCATTGCCGCGACCGCTTGCGCAACCTGCGCTCGCGCCGGGTCCTCAGCTATGCAGAACTCAATGCCGATGAGGCCAGCTTCGTGAGCCAAATGCTCCAGGAAGATGCGCAGCCGCAAGCCGCTAACACCGAGGAAACCCTCGCCGTGCTCGAAAAACTCTTGTCCGGCCTCAATGAACGTGAGCGAATTGTGATTAGGTTGTTAGATCTGGAGCAACGCCCGGTGCGCGAAGTGGCCGCATTGACCGGTTGGGGCGAGTCGAAAGTCAAGGTCACGGCCATGCGGGCCCGGCGGCATTTGGGCGAGCGGTTGGCAGCAATGGAAAGGCAGGCCGCGCCATGAAGCCGATCACGCCGGAAGAGCAATGGCAACGCTTCGCTGCCGCCGCACGGAAAACGCAGAGCCTCGCCCCCACGCCATCAGTTGTCGGGGCGGCCCCGGCGGGTTTGGTGGCGCGGGTGGTGGCGCGGGCCATGCAGGCGCGGCGCGAGTTTCTCGAATTACTCTGGCAGCGCTGGTCGTGGCGCCTGGCGCTGGCGACGGCGGCCGTCGCTGTGGCTCTCGGCGGCTTTGTCATCCACCACAAATCACAACTTCGACTTGACGTACCCCCCCCCACATTGGAAATTCCCCCGCTCTAGTCCTTGATGAATCGCTCCCTCCAACGTGGAAAAGTGGCACTCGCCTTGCTGGTGATTCTGGCCAGCGGCATCGCCTTGGGATGGTATGGCCACGAGATCCGCAAGACGTCAGTCGAGGAGCCACCGAGGATGAACAATACCGCCGACGCCGCCACGCATTGGACGGATCGTGCGATGGTGACCCTCAGCCATGAATTGCAACTTACCCCCGAGCAACAGCAAAAGGTCCGTCCGGTGCTACAGGAGGCGTCGCGAAAAATGGACCTTGACCGCGAGCGGGCCTTGTTCCAGCTTCACTTACAAGTGCTCAGAGTCCACGATGAATTGCGCCCGCATTTACGGCCCGACCAAGTGTCGGCGCTGGAGCGCATGAGTTTGCGATTGCGCCAAGACATCAAACTCCGCTTTGCCCCCCTGCTCAAAGACCCCGCACTGCCGCCTCCTGATCTCTAAAACCTAACAAACCCATAGTTATGAAACACAATTGGACGATTCTCGCGGCCTGTCTGTTTGCGATGGCCATAGCGATGGTCATATTCCGCCAAGATGAGCCACAGGAGACGGCTCCCGCCTCTGGAGTGCCAAGGCACAACGCCGCCATGCCGGAGACATCTGCCAACATCATCGCGCAGTCCCATAGCCGGCCAACGCCAGCAACAACGCCTGCCATGCCTCCATCCGCACATGCAACCATGCCTGCAACCCGCAGCCAAGGCCAGCCATCCATCATCCAACGGAACCAGATGCTAACCGGTCAGGCCGCGCTCGGCAGCCATCACGAGCCACAGGGG
>JBAXOP010000649.1:0-1889 GCA_037133195.1 Verrucomicrobiota bacterium
CGGTGCGGGGCCGTTCCAAGCATGCACCACCGCCACTCGCGCGCCGCCGGCAAGGGCTGCGGCAGCGAAGCCATCGCCATCGAAAGTCGGGCCGCGCAAGGCGAAAAACACCGCGCCGTCGGGCAGTTTGCGGGTATCAGTGGTCACACCGCCGCTGGCGACCACGTCGGGGCTTCCCGCGGCGACGGAGACGCCGAGGATGGCTGCGAGTTGATGTGCGCTCAGGGGTTGCATCGCATGTCGGAAATGGCTTGGGCCCGATCGCGCAACGCTTTGCTGGCGTGTTTGCGATCATCAAAGTCGATGCTGCGATCGGCAAATTGTTGAGTCGTCTCATGGCCCTTGCCGGCGATGAGGATGATATCGCCGGAAAGCGATGCCTGGACCGCTGCGGCGATGGCTTCGGCGCGCTCCGGGATACTCAGGCGGTTGTTGGCGGAGCAGCCGGCCTCGATGTCGCGGATGATATCCAGCGGGTCTTCGGAGCGGGGGTTATCGGAGGTGATGATGCAGGCGTCGGAATGGCGGGCGGCGGCGGCGCCCATGAGTGGGCGTTTACCGCGGTCGCGATCGCCGCCGCAACCGAAAACGGTGATGAGGCGGCGGGGGTTGAGTTCGCGCAAAGTGCGGCAGGCGTTTTCCAAAGCATCCGGCGTGTGCGCGTAATCCACAAACACCGTGGCTCCACCGGCGTTGCCGACGTTCTCCATCCGCCCGGGCACTTGCGGGGCGTTGGCCAGCGCCGCCACCGCGTCCCGTGGACGAATCCCGCAAGCGGACGCCGCTGCCAGTGCGGCGAGCAAGTTGTACATGTTGAAGCGGCCGATAAGCGGGGCACGCACCAGAAACGATTTTCCCTTGGCGCTGAGTTCAAATTCCATGCCGCGGGCAGTCTGGCGCAGGTTGTTGGCGCGAAATTCGCAGTGCACGCCGCAGCCGTAGCGCAGCACCGGCAGTTTCCCTTGCAGCGCCTTCGCCAGCGCCTCCCCACAAGCGTCGTCCACATTGATCACCGCCACCGGCTTTTTTCCTAACGGATTGGCGGCGAGCGCGTGAAACCAGTCAGCCTTGGCCTGGGCGTAGGCTTCGAGGGTGCCGTGGTAATCGAGGTGGTCTTGGGTTAGATTGGTAAATACGCAGGCGTCGAAGCCGATGCTGGCGATGCGTTGCTGGTGGATACCGTGGGAGGACACCTCCATCGCCACCCCGCGGCAACCGTGGTCACGCATGCGACCGAGCAAGCCGGCGAGTTCAATCGAGCCGGGAGTGGTGTGGCGTGCGGGCTCGACGCTTTCCCCGTCATCGACGACGATGGTGCCGAGCAATCCGGCGCGGTGCCAGACGCTTTTCATCACGTGATGCAGCAGGAAAACACTGGTCGTTTTTCCGTTGGTGCCGGTGATTCCCGCCAGCGCCATGTCTCGCCACGGATGGCCCGCCAGCGTCGAGGCCAGGGCTGCAATCGCCGCGCGGCTATCCGGCACGTGCAGCCAGGTAATGGTGCCGGGTAGATTGGCGGGCGGAGCGGTTTCTGCTAAGATCGCCGCCACTCCGGCGGCGATCGCCTCGCCGATGAACCGGTGGCCGTCGGTGGTGGTGCCGCGGATGGCGGCAAATAATTGGCCAGGCAGCAACTCGCGCGATGAGGCGCTCAGCGTGCTGATTTCAACGTCCAATGGGCCGGCGATGGTGACGCGGGCCAAACTTGCTGTTAGATCACGGAGTGTCATGGGCGGGTGATCGTGGCAAGGGGGGCGTTGGGAATCGGTTCGGTGGGTTCCAGCTTCATGTAAGCCGCTACCCGGGTGGCAATTTTGGCGAATGCCGGTGCGGCAATTGTGCCGCCGTAGCGGGTCACCTTGTCGGTTTTGGGATCATCAATGACCACC
>JBAXOP010000650.1:0-1884 GCA_037133195.1 Verrucomicrobiota bacterium
TCACCGCGCTGTTGATGCCGGTGCCGAGTGCCGCCGTGGTGCCGACAAGGGTTGGTGCGGTGCCAAGGATCATCAAACGCCCGACGCTGGCAGTGCTGGCCGTATCCTTGCCGAGGCTCGTGCCGTTGACCAGCGTCGATGCGTTCCCGAGGGTATGGATGAAACTTGTCGCGGTCAGGGTGGCGGTGTTGGTGCCGCCGAAGGTGACGGTGATGGCGTCGTTTCCGCCCGCTTGGGTGATCGCACCCACGGTTTCCGTCGAGTTGGTGGATGCCTGGTCCGATCCCTTGTAAACCAAACTGCCGCCGCCCAGGCGGATTGCCTGGGTATCGTCAATGCGACCGGTGTTGTTGTTGCCGACACCGGTGTTATCCAGAGTGAACGTTCCGCCGGCCAGCGAGATTGCCGTGGAAGAGAGAGCCAGCGCCCCGGACGCGCCACCCAGGGTCAGCCCGCCGGCGCTGAGCGTCGTCGCGCCGGTATAGGTGTTCGCGCCGGTGAGGACCCAAGTGCCTGCGCCGCTCTTGTTAAGGGCCAGCTTGCCAGCGCTCGCGCCATCGCCGATGATTCCACTCACGAGATTTGCTCCGGTGTTCGTGCCGTTGAGTGTGAGCGTCGTCGTGTTACCCGAGGTGGCGGAACCCGTGACTGCGCCAATATTCAGCAGGCTGGTAGCCGACGTGGCGCCCGCCGTAAAGGTGGCCGTCGCGCCGCTGGTACCGGAAATCACGATGGCCGAGCTGATTGTGTCGGTATGGTTGCCATTGCCTGAGAGCGTCTGGATCACGCCGCCTGAGTTCAAGTGCAGGATGCCGGTGCCGAGCGTGTAGCCGAAAGCAGAGGTGTTCCCGAAGGAGATGCCGCCGATGTAGCGGTCGGTGTCCACGGTGACGGTTTTGCCAGCAAGCGTGAGGAGCATGTTGAACGTGGCAATATCGGTGTTGTCTGTCGTGGTGGAGCCCGGCGCTTGGGTGCCGGATAACCAACTCCCGAAAGTGGCCCAGTTGCCCGCAGCGTCCACACTCCATGAGTCACTCGTGGCTTGCACGCATGGTGTGGCGATGGAGCCTGCTAGGATGAGGGCGGGGAATGACAGAATGCGGCGGAAAGAATAGCGGGGTTTCATAGGGGCTGTGTTTTTATTGTTTTCTATTAGTTATTGGGTCGCTGATTTATGATTTTACATGGGCTGTGCCGTGGAGGGTCCTGGTACTTCCGGTCATACCAATGGCGACTGCGGTATTAGCCGCCGTATTCGCCAGACCATTGGGTGTGAATGTGTAGGTGTTCGCTGCTTGCGCGGAATGCAGGGAGAGCAGGCTGGTGATGGGGGTAGCGAGGACGCAGACTGCTGAACAGGCGGAGCGGACGCAATGGGAGGCAACGCTGGATTTCATGAGATGTGGATGATTGGCGGGCGTGGCCTTCCGAGAAGGATTGGTTTTGGTTTTGGGGTTTTGGGGGCGCGACGGGCGGAACACGCCAAGCCGCTAAAGACGTAAACAATGGAATTGTACCTCTATTCGTCAACGATAAATTTTTTTTTTATCGTCTGTTCCAGTGGTTGTTGATGCAAGCGATTTCACATCAGTAAAACCATCGGGCTTTTCCCGTATTTATAGCTACTAGAGATCTCATATTTCTGATTTTGTTGCATGAATTACACGGTTTCTGAGTCCGGTGGAAAATGATTTGTACATATTGACGTTTAAACCATGCCAAAAATAAGGGACATCCGTGCCACGTGGACCGGGCATCCTGCCCGGCAGACCATGAGGCGAGAATGCGTCGGCGCGTGGCGCGGGATCATTCGCAGAGCATGGGCGTTCACGGGCAGCATGCCCGTGCCACGTGGACCGGGCATCCTGCCCGGCGGACCATGAG
>JBAXOP010000651.1:0-1881 GCA_037133195.1 Verrucomicrobiota bacterium
TTGTCCACCAGCGGGCGCAATCCCTTCAGATCACCGAGCTCCATCATGCCGAGTGTGTCTCAGCCTTGCGCCTCAAGGAGTTTCGAGGGGAATGCACGGCCAGCGAGGCCACCGCAGCCTTGAAACTGCTGGAGGGCGACCTCCGGGCCGGGGTGCTGCGGCTGGTGGCGGTGGAGTGGAACCAGGTTTGGAAGCAATGCCGTTGCCTCGCGGAGATCCACGCCGCCCTAACCGGATGCCGGACCTTGGACGCGCTCCATGTCGCCAGTGCGCTGGTACTCGGTGCCCGCGAATTCATCACTTCCGACCATCGTCAATCCGCATGCGCCATCAGGGCCGGGTTGTCGGTCACCGATCCCACCCGCGCAGAGCGGTGACAACCTCAGGACTTTCTAGTTCTGGGAAGTGAAGCGGGACGAAGAGGACCACGGATGAAGAGGACTTCGGCGTGAGGTCAGTCGAACGCTCAGTCGAACTTCCAACCTTCAGCGTGGCGCAACGCCAGTTGCTCGTGCGGCGGGCAATCGAACTCGACGAGCCTGTCATGTCGGCGCAAGACGAGGATCTAGTCATGTTTCACCATAGCCATGCCCTGCGGAGATTGGCAAAAAAATCGCTTGGGTCAACACAGAATAATGTGCTAGCGTCGCCTCGTGCAAATTGATCTCAAAGAAGACGTGGTGAGCCTGACGGACTTTGCACGCAACACGAAGAAGCACGCCGCAGAGTTGGCACTTGGCGGCCGGGCGAGAATCCTGACCCAGAACGGCAAGGCATCGGTGGTGGTACTCTCGCTGGATGCTTTTGAAAAACTGGCGCGCGACGCGGAGGATTACCGCATGGATTTAAGACTGCGCGGGGCGATGGAAAGCTACGCCAAAGGAGAGCGTGGAGACATGGCCAAGACCGTGATGGACAGGCTCCGCAAGCGTGCCCAAAAACGCCGCAACGCACGCTGATGAACTACGAGTTGCGGCTTTCATTGGAAGCGGAGCACTGCATTGAAAACCAACTTCAGTGGTATGAGACGGAAGCAACGAATGGCGGAGAAGAACTTGCCGGGCGTTGGATGGATCTGCTGGAAGCTGCACTCGATACTCTGAGCCAGCATCCAGAGATGCACGGTTTTGCGCCGGAAAATGGCCGCTGGAAGCCTGCAATTCCCATCCGCCAGATGCGATTCAAACCGTGGAAGACCCCGTCGGCCTGGAGGGTTCTTTACGTCATCGATGAACCAGCCAGGCTGGTTACCGTGGTGCAGGTCCGGCATGAGAGGCGTCCCCTGTTGGCCGAGGGCGGTACGCGAGACACCCCCATCGGCTGAAGCCACCGCTCCGTGCCAAGACAGAAGACTGCCTCACAAGCCCCGAACCCGGGGCGAGTATGGAGCAGGCAGTAACTTGGGTTGACGCCAAGTTACTCAGGAGACAGAAGAGGAGAAGACTGGAATAAGAAGCGCCATGCGCTCCCCTAGGCTCTGCTCTTGTCTGCTCTTGTCTTGCAGCGCAGCGGTCTTCTGTCTTGGAGCGCAGCGGTCTTCTGTCTTAAAGCGCAGCGGTCTTCTGTCTCCTGCGTCGTGTAGTCCAAGGCCTACAAATCCGCGGTTTTGTAAGAAAATGACTACGAAAAAATCAGCCTAGGCCTACAAGGAATTCATTAGGTGAATCCGCGCCTATATATTAAAACCCTTCCTGGACGTGATTATGCGCCTCCGATCTAACACATATAGCTCCACCCCAATGAAAAGTAGAACCTCCGTTTTTCACTCCTGCATCCGCTATTCGCTGGTGGCCCTCGCCGCCCTGCCCCAGGCCGAGGCCGCCAATAGGACCAAAGCCAACAACAACGACAATCTCTCAAGTGGCACGAGTTGGGTCGGCG
>JBAXOP010000652.1:0-1878 GCA_037133195.1 Verrucomicrobiota bacterium
CACTGGTGGTGTTGCCTTGGGAGTCCTTCAGGCTACTGCCGCTGGCCGTGGAACTCGTGGCGTCCGTCCAGGTGGTCCCGGCATAATTCATCGGAGCCACACTGGTGGCGTTGCCACGGGCGACGGCATCAAAGGAATAGAGGCCGTTCAAATTACCATTCGTGCCGCCGGAATAGTTCACGTTGATCAGCGTCGGCCATTCGGGGTACGCATTGACCGTCACGCTATAGTTCTTCATGGAGCCGTCCTGGGCGGTTATGGTGTAGGTGGCTGGATTCTGAACGGCAAAGCTCGGGCTCGGGACCGTGCCCGTGGTCGGCGCGCCCGTGGCGGAACCACCGAAGTACTGCGATACCGTGTACTCGGGTGCGAGGGACGCCAAAGACATCCCAAAGGGCACGTTCCAAGTAATGTTGGTTCCGCTAATGACCGCCCGGTTGTTCGCCGGACCAAAGGTGATGATGTCCTTGTCTGAATTGATAGAGGCCTTATTGACCGTCACGGTATAGTCGCTGGTGATCAAGCTATCCGACGATCTGACCCAGTAATGTACCGGGCTGGCGAAATTACGTGCGGTGCCGCTGGCAATTTCAATTCCGCCCGAATCGGGGTTCGCGTCATAGATTTTCGCGCTATCGGAAATTGTGAACACGGGGGCCAGACTCGCCGGATCCGACACATACGTCACGGGCCAAGTAATGGTCTTAGCCGTCTCATCTATGGTGGCCGGCATGCCCGCCAGACCAAACGTCTTGATCCTTCCTTGCGGCGAATGGGCGACCACATCAGTCAAGGTGACATCACCGAACAACCCGCGATAATGCGATCCGCCTCCGGAAGTGATTCCCACGTGGAAAGCACCCCAAATAAATGCCGCGGGGGCACTCGTCGGACCCGCGACAAGCGTGTTATCAAGCCAGACCGAATACGCACCCGCCTCACGCGTCACTTCGATGTGCTGGGAACTTGCCGGCGTGGTGGGGAACGTAGCCAACGCCGTGCCACCCAGCCTGACTCTCCAATTCCACACTCCGTTGACAAGCGTCGTTCCGATCCAAAGGCTGGTGCTATTATTGCCGTCGGTGGCCAGCATGCTTGACTCCGTGCCATTGGAAGCTGCCACCGCAGACGCCTTGGCCCAAACGCCCAGGGTGATGTTATCGGTGGGGAGCCCCCATCCAGAAGTACCGGGCCAAGTCGAAATGCCACCAGTGGTGCAATCGGCACAGTTGGCAGATGCACCCCACGGGGATGGGCTGGCTACGGTGGGGCCACTGCCCCCCAAATTATGGGCCGCGTTAACCGAGTCGTTGCCGTTTCCAGCGTTGAACGACCAATCAGCGTAGTAGGTCAACGCCTGCGCGTTTCCCGCTAGGAACGCCGCGCCAACCGCTAACGCGAGGGCGAGGTGCTTCAGAGTATCTCTGGTATTTTCGATTGGATTTGGTATTTTCATGGTGTTGCACTGAGGCGGTTGGGATATTTGATTGCTGACTCTTTTTGTTACTCCATGTCCCGGTTCACAGTTTGGGTTGAGGTGACAAATGCCCCTCCCTCAACTCTGCTCAGCCGGCTTCCAGCACGTCGAAAGCGTTGGGATGAACCCAACACCAACTAACAATGCATGAATAGACTATCTAACGATGGGGGGGCAAGAAAAATTTCAATTCTCGTTAGTTTTTCCGGTTTATTGCGGGATATGCGTGTTAGAAATATGATTAATACAGCAGGCACGGAGAAAATGCTGAAATGCATAATAAGTGGAATTATGCTAAAAAGGATAATAAGTCGTTGCTCCCTACCATGCCGCATCCGGGTCAAGTGACTCGGGAGGTTCAAAAAAGCGGGGCCGCCGCTGGTGAAGCGACGGCCCCGGGG
>JBAXOP010000653.1:0-1870 GCA_037133195.1 Verrucomicrobiota bacterium
CGCGGCCGCCGTCGCTCCAGCCGCATTCGGCCTGCAGGCGCTCGCACCAACAGTGTTGGGAGGCCTCGCGCATGACGGCGCGGCCCAGCGTGGCCAGCTCGCGGCCGAGGCCGCCGGCGAGAGCGGCGCGCTCCCAGTGGTCCCAGGGATACGAGCCGGGCGCGAGCATGCCGGTGGGGCGGATGGGCTCGGGGAAGGTGGCGGGGTTCATCGGTGAAAAGGGTGTCAAGGCTGATTTGCGAGCAGGCATAAAAACTTGATCCCGCCGCGAATGTGAGTTTTAATTCACACATGAGCAAGCGAAAACTACCAATCCCGCGAATTTTCCAAATCTGCCTGTACAATCACGCCATGGCAGGACGACCACCGACAAAAGAGGCACCGTTGTTTGGCAAGCGCCTGGCGGCGGCCCGCAAAGCGCTGGGGCTATCGCAACAGCAGCTCGCCGAAAAACTCGGCACTACCCGGGTCAACCTCGCGTACTACGAGCGCAAGGCGGGCAACCCGACCCTTGACTTCATCCACCGCTGCGCGGAAGTCCTCAACATGCCGGTCTCCGAGTTTATCCGCGAGGATGACGCCAGCGAGCGGAGAAAATCCGGGCCGAAATCCAGGATCGAACAACAGCTCGAAGCCGTCCGCAGCCTGCCGCGGGCCAAACAGAAATTCGTCAGCGAGTTCCTGGAAACCGTGCTGCAGGCTTCCTGAGCCGACCGGGGCCGTTGCGCCGAATTTGAAGCACCCTTACCCGCTTATCCCATCCGCCGGGCTCCGGGCGATGGAGAACCGTTAGGTGGATGCCACGGTCAACAGCGTGTGACCGACCGGCTTCCCGTCTGGTTCCGGCCCGTCCGCATTACCTGCGATTGTCACATGGTGCCGGTCTCAGTAAGACGAAAGTCGGGCTAGCCCCCGGGCCGCGCCGCCGTGGGTACGGGGTGAAGTTTACGACCTTTACATTTTAAGCATGAATTTCACGTTTCAATATCGCATAGCATGCACCTCGCCATTGATTAATCCTCGGGCTCATATTAGGCTCATGGATCCCCTTCTGGAAGTCCGTTAGCCAAAAGAGAAGCCGCATATTCCCTGGCTGCTGATATCCCACCATTCTTGAGCCGATTAAAGTATTCTTTCGAAATCAGCGATCTATCACTTTGGCTGAAGCCATGAATCAGGTCCGCCTGTATGATATACCTTTGTGACGCAAGATGAGAATCCGCTTCCGTATAACTTTCATCTGAATGGAAAAGAAACGATTCTTTGCTTACTAAGCTCCAATTAGCATGGTCATGACCTGGTGAGAACTTACCGAAGTATAATTCAAACGCTCTGTCTTCGTGATTCCAACTTCTCGAAAATGGCCACAGTCTGCAACGTGTCTCAATTCTACCAGAATTCTTGTCAATCCACGACTCATTACTGAAAACCAAAACAGCAAGCAAATACCCAAATGCGCAAGCAATCAGAGCGCGAAAAAAACTTGATGGTCTCAACTGCTTCGGCATCGCTTGTTCAGTACATTGTTCAGTCAGTCAATGAGAGCTTGATCCAATTTAGAAACATCCTCTCCACCGAATCCGCGTCTTTTCCAATCTCGAAGGCCTGTTCATACAATGGGGCCAATTTTAACGAAGCGCTTATATCTTTCGACGGCTTGGACCAGTTCTTATCGTCGTCGGTACCCGGCCCGGGAAAATGTTTCGTGCCCGGAAAATGTGAAAACTCGTGACCCATTATGGCAACCTCTTGATCTGCAGAAAGCGCCCCGCTGAAAAAGGCAGGACAGAAGTATACCTTATCGTCCCAAGGGGTTCCAGTTCCTATCCATTCGCGTTTCATCCATTGTCCCGTAAGAAATGTTCCGTAA
>JBAXOP010000654.1:0-1861 GCA_037133195.1 Verrucomicrobiota bacterium
ACCGACGAGGTGGCCTCATCGAGAATGAGGATAGCCGGATCAATGAGCAAGGCACGGGCGATGCTGATGCGTTGGCGCTCGCCGCCGGAGAGTTGTTGGCCGCGCTCACCGACCATCGAGTCGTAACCATCGGTAAGTTTCATGATAAACTCGTGGGCACGCGCCGCCTTGGCAGCGGCAATGATTTCCTCACGGGTGGCGGCGGGTTTTCCGTACGCAATGTTGTCGCCTATCGTTCCGAAAAACAAGTACGGTTCCTGTAGTACCAGGCCGATGTTTTTGCGGAAATCCTCCACATGAATGTCGCGCAAATCCTGTCCATCCACGAAAATGGAGCCCTCGCTCACATCGAAAAACCGGCAAGCGAGATTCACGAGGGTGGTTTTGCCGGCGCCGCTGGGTCCGACGAGGCCGATCATTTCGCCTGGGGCGATATCGAGGTTGATGCCGCGGATAATTTGTCGCGAACCATGCCGGAATTTGATGTCACGAAACTCAATGCGCCCACTCAAGCGGCCGATGCGCCGCGTCCCCTCGGTGGCTGGCATGTCCGGTTCCACATCCAATACCTCAAACACCCGGTGGGCACTCGCGGCCGCCCGCTGGGCCGAGGCGAAAAACCGGCTCATCGCCTCCAAGCGGCCATAGAACCGCGTGGTATAAGTCACAAAGCACCACAGCACGCCGACGGTTAGGCTGCCGTGAGCGACGGTCATGGCTCCGACGACCCAGATGATGAGCAAGCCTAGATCGGTGAATAACTCGATCATCGGGCTGAAAAACGACCAGGTCCGGTTCACGCGGTCATTGGTAGAAAACACATGGTGGTCAGTCTGCTTGAAGCGAGCGATCTCACGTTGTTCCTGGGCAAACGCCTTGACCACCCGCACCCCGGGGATGGTGTCGGAAAGCACGCTCGTCATCAGTGCCCACGCCCGGCTGGAGGCGGCAAAGCCACCGAGCAAATGGCCGCGCACGCATTTCACCAGCCATGCCACCAAGGGAACCGGCCCCAACGCGGCAAACGCCAATAACGGGTGGATCTTGAATAAAATAAGCGCCGTGAAGGCGAATTGAAACACGTCGCAAACGAAGTCGATGAAGTTTACTGAAATGAACAGAGACAACCGGTCCGTGTCGGTGCCAATCCGCGATATCAGGTCGCCGGTGCGTTTCTTATTGAAGTAAATGAGCGACAGGCGTTGCAGATGCTCAAATAACTCGCGCCGCAGCCGACTGGTGACCAATTCCGCGATGCGTGCCACAATGAACGTGCGCCACCACTTCAATAGCCACGCCACGAAAGCCGTACCTAACAGCATGGCCGCGTACGGCAGGAGTTGTTGCAACTCGATCTCGTGGCTCTTGGTTTGCAGCGGAATGAGCAACTTGTCCACCAACCTCCCGGTGATCCACGGCGTGAGCAAGTTCGCACTCGTCGCGGCGATGGTCAGCAACAGCCCAAACACAATGAGCCGCAGCCAGGGCCGCGAAAATTTCAGCAAGCGCACCAGCGGATTGCCGTGCGTGGGCTTGAGCATCAGGTCGGCAAAGTCCAGCCCATCATCTTCGCCTGGTGCCATGTTCGACGCCTCCGCGGCGCTTGGCGTGCCGCCGGCCAGCGCCCGCTGTTGTTCCAGGAACCGGGCCACGAAGGTGTCAGCCTCCTTGACCAGCCCGGCGGTGAAGCCCCAGTGACTGCCACCGGCGTGCCCGCTCGCGCTAAGCCGCAGCGCGGCGGTCGCTCCCATCTCCTCCGAACTCAACTCGGCGATGTCCCCCAGCCTCCAATCCTGGAACGGCGCGCTGCCCGCTTGGTTCTCCCCAAGGCACAATAAGCGCCGGTTGGTCAACACCAGCA
>JBAXOP010000655.1:0-1860 GCA_037133195.1 Verrucomicrobiota bacterium
GCGGCCTTCGCTTGCGCATCTCGTGGGCAGATGCGGGCAAAATGCCCGCACCACGCGGACCGGGCATTCTGCCCGGCGGCCTTCGCTTGCGCATCTCATGGGCAGATGCGGGCAAAATGCCCGCACCACGTGGACCGGGCATTCTGCCCGGCGGCCCATGAAACGAGAAAGAGAAGCGGCTTGGCGACGACGCTTTCTCTCTTCATGGGCATGCCGGCTCAAGCCGGCGCTCCGTGAAGAGGCCCCTCACTCGGCGGCTTTCGCCTTGGGCGCTGGTGTCGGCGCCGCGGCGGGGGCCGCGCTGCTGGCTGGCGCGGCGTCGCTTTTCGCTGGCGGGTCATTTTTGGCTGAGCCATTTTCTGACTTGGCACCGGCTTGGTAGGACGACGAGCGATAGTCGGTTTGATAGAAACCGGAGCCCTTGAAAATAATCCCGGCTCCGGTGCCCAGCAGGCGTTTGACCTGGCCGTCGCATGCCGCGTCGAGGCAATTTTCCAGCTTGGCATCGTTCATGCTCTGAACCACCTCAAAACGGTTTCCGCATTTCTGGCATTCGTAATCGTATGTTGGCATGGTGCGGCGGAACCGATAGCAGGTTTCGTACGCCGCGCAAGCCCGGCTTTTCCCGGGTATCTTGCGGTGTTGACCGCTCGCCGGATTGGGCGTAACCTCCGCGCGTCCCATGAAGGTCTCTTTTTTCCCGTTTGCCCAGTCTGCCGCCATTGTTATCATGGCTTGTGCCCTAGCTGCTTGTGTGGATTCCCGCCCGCCGGGATCCGAATACCTCGCCGATGTTGGCGGGCTGGCGCGGCATGAGGCGTCGGGCGGTCCGCATCACCCGCCACCCGCGATTCCAGACGACATTTCTTACTGGAGCGGCGACGACGTGAGCGGCAAGCCGCTTATCAAGATCAACCGCAACGAGCAGAAGGCCTCATTTTACAAGGGAGGGGTGTTGGTAGGGGTGTCGCGGATTTCCAGCGGCAAGGAGGACCACGGCACGCCGCCGGGGGTTTATAAGATCAAGGAAAAGGATAAGGACCACAAATCCACTATTTACGGTGTTTTCAAGGATAAGCTCACCGGTAAGACAATCAACGACAACGTCGATATCCGGGTAGATAAAATCCCTCCAGGAGCAGAATTCCTCAACGCTCCGATGCCCAATTTTATGCGTTTCGCCAATGGCATCGGTATGCACACCGGGTATTTACCGGGTTATGCGGCATCCCACGGCTGCGTGCGTATGCCACATGAGATGGCGGAAAAATTCTTTGAAAACGTACAAGTCGGCACCCCGGTGATTGTCGAGTAAGATCCCAACGCCGACGGGTGGCGGCTTGGGGCGCATCTCTGAGAGTTGCAAAATTCCGAATTAGGAACCACGCATCTCACCAAGCCACGCTCAATTCTTCGATTGGGTGACCAAGCTGAGGGAGGTGCGCGAGTCTTCGGACAATTTGTCCAAGGGATAAACGACTTCCTTGGCATTGGGCATCAGGAACGTCACGCTGGTGGCGTCAACCTTGCTGACGGCCGCGCGAATCTCATGGCCCTCGGAATTGGTCCAGACCCGTGTTGGGACCAAGGGCGCGGCTGCTACGCTCGGAGATGTGCTAGTAGATGTGCTCGGAGTTGCAGTTGCGGCGGAGGATTTCACCTTATTCATCGAGTCCTTGATGGTTTTTTCAAACCCCGGTCCGGCAGGATAGCCATCGTAAACCAGCGTGCCTTGCCCATCGAAAATAAAGCAGCGGGGGATGGAGCTGAAGGAAATCGGCCCGTTGGCACCTGCGGTGATTGGGTAGTGCACTTTGGCTGCGTCCAACAGCGGCTTGATCGCTTCCTTGGTGCTGCCTT
>JBAXOP010000656.1:0-1854 GCA_037133195.1 Verrucomicrobiota bacterium
GGCTTGCGCATTGATCCGGCGGCTGCGGGGTTTTCCGCGTTTGTGTTTAAGATCCAGGCTAACATGAATCCCAAGCACCGCGACCGCGTGGCATTCATCCGCATCGTTTCCGGCAAGTTCGAGCGCGACATGAACGTGCTTAATACCCGCAGCGGCGAACGCGTGCGGCTGGCTAATTCCCAGCGCCTGTTTGCCCGCGATCGCGAAACCGTGGACGATGCCTATGCCGGCGACGTGGTCGGCTTGGTCGGCAATTACGATCTGCTCATCGGCGATACCCTGGCGTCATCGCCGGAGGTGAGCTTTGACGAGATCCCGCGCTTTGCTCCGGAGTGTTTCGCCTATCTGCATAATAAAAGCACCGCCAAATATAAACGCTTCCGCGACGGCCTCCAACAATTACTCAAGGAAGGGGTGGCGAGTGAATTCCAATTGTTGGATTCCGGCGGGGCGCAGGTGCCGCTGTTAGGTGCGGTGGGTCCGCTGCAATTTGAAGTGCTCCAATACCGGCTCGAAGGCGAATATGCCGCCGAAACCCGCCTCGAGACCGCCACCTGGTCAATCGCCCGCTGGCTGCGGCCGCGCGACGGCGACGCGCTAGCCCCCGAGGCGCGGCCCGGATTATCACTGGGCACGGTGCTGGCCCGGGATTCCAACGGCTGGCTGGTGGCCTTATTACCGAGCGAATGGGCGCTGAAAACTTTCACCGATAAAAACGAAGACTGGCACGTATCTGATCAACCATTTGCGCCGCCACCTGGTGCCGCGAAGGCTTGATCCAGACGACTGAGATGGCCCGGATGCGGCATGGTAGGCAACGACAACGTTGCGGAGTGCTGGCTTCAGCCGGCGCGTAACTGTGCCGCCCCAAGTGACTCGCCGGCTAAAGCCAGCGCTCCGTTGTGCTAGGGAGGGACACGACGCGCTTTTCGAGGCGTGCTTGCTCGGCAGCGAAAACGATGCGGTGGCTCTCGAGGGTGGCGTCGGGACCGGACCACAGGCCCGAGGTATCGCCGGTGGCCAGGGCGTGCACAAACGCCTGCATGATAAAATAATCCCCGCCGCCATGGCCGGCGGCGGCAGTGGCGGCATCGGCACCGATGCGAGTGTCGTGGAGGGTTTCCTTTTCCGTCAGAAAATCGAAGACTTTGATGGTGACAAAATCCGTGTCAATGTAGCCGCGGGTGCCGAAAATACGGGTACAGCGGTGAAGCGAGGGCGTGAAGGCGGTCATGGTGAAGGTGACCGTCACCGGCCCCTCAAATTCCAACATCACTGTCTGGTGATCGACCACGTCATTGTCGCAGGCATAGACGCAGCGACCGTAGGGGCCGTGGCGCAGGGCGTCCTCCACGGCAGCGAGGGTGTTGAGGCCGCCGGTGATCACATCGTTGATGTAATTGGCGATGCGGTCGCGCTCAAAATGGCTGTGATAGATGCGTTTGGCGGAGTACGGGCAGGCGGCTTCCACCTGGCAATCCCAGCAACGCTCGGCAGCCCCCGCAGGTTTTTCAGAGGCTTTGAAATGGCGCAGTGACCCGAAGCTCGCGACGCTTGTGCAATGCGCGTTGACGATATGGCGCAACCAGTCGATATCGTGGCAAGATTTGGATAGCAACATGCAGGACGCTTGCTGTTGGTTGCCCCAGTTGCCGCGCACGTAGGAATGAGCTTGGTGCCACCAGCCGACCGGTTCGAGATGCTGGATACTAACGATCTCACCGATGGTTCCAGAACGGAGGATTTCGCGCAGCTTGGCAGTCAACTCGGTGTAGAGGAGGACATGACACACAGCGAACAAGTTGCCGTGACGACGAATGCAGGCGATGATTTGCTCGCACTCGGCGAGCAGCG
>JBAXOP010000657.1:0-1851 GCA_037133195.1 Verrucomicrobiota bacterium
ACACATCGCTTCCCGCACCGGTGGCGGTGTTGCCCCAAATGATGTTGTTGTAGCAGTGCACCACCTCGGTGGTGCCTGGGATGTTGATTCGCAAGCCGCCTCCCGCGCTGCCGCTGTTGCCGGTGATCGTGTTGTTAACCAAGTCGAGTTGGCCTCCCGGTTGTAAGTAGGCCCCAACCCCTTCCGTGTTTGGGGCGTTGTTGCCGGCAAGCAGGTTGTCGGCCACTAGCATCGTGCCAAAGCCCGATGCGTTCAGCGTACCACAGTTGCCACCGGTAACCCTATTGCGCAAGAAGTTGAGTGTGTTATTCGAGCTGCCACTTATTCCAATTACTCGCCCGCCCGGCGTCACTCTTGAATCGAGAATGGTGTTCCCGATCACGGTTGCGTTCCCATTGAGACCAAGACTGATCATATCGCCATTGTCGCGAGAATTCCGCTCAAAGCGGTTAGATACTAAATTGACCGCACCCCAGCAAAGTAGCGTGCCATTCGAGTTATCGAAGAACTGATTGCTGGTGATCGTGGCTGTGCTTCCAGAGCAACTCATAACACAAGCTCCAGAGTTCGACCGAAAAACATTGTTGGTAACTGAACACCCACTGCAATCCAATTTTAGGGCGCTGCCCTCAGTATTCCACTGCGTCCCCGTAAGGCTAATATTGCTTACGAAACTGTTATTTAAAATATTGGCACTGCCACCACTGAAATAGCATCCGCCGCCACTGAAATAAGATGCATTGGAGGAGAATTGATTGCCAGAAAGAACAAGACTTGAAGCGGAAATCATCAATCCACCTCCATTGGAGACATATGCTCCAGAGTTGCCGGTGATCGTGTTGTTTGTGACGGTGACCAAGTCGGTGCCGCCACCACCGTCAATGTAAAGTCCGCCGCATTTTCCCCACCATCCTGCGGAGTTGGAATTGTTTAGGATTGTATTCCGATCCAAGGAAATAATGTTATCACCCGAGGTGCCGCTGATATGAATTCCGCCACCGTAAGTAGTGGACCAATATGTACAATTCCCTTTCACTACATTCCGGTTCATCGTTATTGGCCCGCCCACCCCTTCGATGAGGATCCCGTGGCCGATATATCCACCTGCCCCACTAACCTCGCTATCCTCGATAGTGAGCGAGGCGGCGGCGGCGACGTGGATGCCGCGCCCTGTTTGGTTAGCTGCCAAGCTGGCGAGGTCGTTGATCTGCACTGTGCCGAGGGTGGAGATGAGCAAGGCATCGCGATTGGCGTCCCCGCAATTGCGCGCGATGGTGATTCGGCGCACGACGAAGTTCGAGACCGCTGACGAGGACAGGTTGAGCGCGCCGCCGACGCCAGCACCGTCGAGAGTGACTTCGCCGCGGGTGAGGCCGGGTTCAGCTTCAATGGTGAGGCTGTTGGCCTCGGCGGAGGTGAAGGAGAAATTCCCCTGATAGTATCCGGCGGCCAGATAGATCGAGTCATCGGCAGCGTTGGCGGCGGCGGTGGTCAGGGCGTTCTGGAGTTCCTGGGCGGTGGTGACGTGGTGATCCACGGCGAACACTGGCAAAGTGAAAGCGGCAATAACGGTCGTGGAAACGAGTAGGGAGCGGTTCATGGCGGGGGTGGCTAATCAGTGACGGAGGGCGTATGCACTGCCGCTGGAGATTGATTAGATTTTCAGGTTCTATCGAAGTCAAGTGGAATTTCTGCATTTTTTGAGACGTGCAGATTGTATGGATGGAGGTTGCGAATGGGAGGAGGCGAGAAGGATGGATGGGGATTGTGGGACTACTCGCTCTCGGCAGCGCCGAGATGGGCTCCAATCAAGTGACAGCCGGTTGGCTGTTGGATTTCTCGATGATGCGG
>JBAXOP010000658.1:0-1850 GCA_037133195.1 Verrucomicrobiota bacterium
CGTTATCGCAACAACCGGGGTTGGGCGAGGAGGCGAGCACCGGAAATGTCCAACTCGCATTGCGGGCCAGCAGGTACTCGCCGCTAGTTGAAAATGCGCCGTTGGTTCCCTCGGTGTTGCGGACAAACAGATAGGCCGATTGCCCGGCGAAATCCGTGCTGCCGCCGATGCTGTTGCTACTCAGGCCGGTGGTCGGATTCATCGTCGCCGACGAACCGAAATATCCTGCCGCCGGGCTGTATGAGGCTTGGTCAAACGCTTTCCAGTTGGCTGACCACGAGGTGATGTTGCTGTCTGTCGGGACAAAGCTGCCAAAGGTTCCCAATTCAAAAGCATACGAGTCACTCGCGAGCGTGGCTCCTGTACTATCTAGCAAATTACTCCAGACCGGGCTGCCCCAGTTGATCGTTTGCGCATGGCCGAGCCCGGCGAGCACAAACCAGAGTGTGATACATCGGAGGAGTTTAGCGTACATAAGTATGGTAGGAAGGCTTTTCAAAGAATTCATTGTCATAACCCAATCAGGGGCTCCATGGGCTAGGGGTGGAGTAGGACGGCAGGGCGGCATTTGCCCGGATGAACACACTGCGGTCGCCTAGGAGGATGCTTGCCGCATCATAACTTGACAGGCTAACATCGCCCACCTTCACCCATTTGACTGTGGTGGGGTTAGTTGGTGAGTTGCTGAGCAAATAGTAGGTATCATAGGTGGTGACACCGGGGGTGGCGTCGCCCTTCCAGACGAAGATGGAATCGGCGGTTTTGAAATCGCGGCTGCCAAAGAAGCTGGCGGCGAGGTTCATGGAGCGACCGCCGCTGCCATTGGGGGATTGGGCGATTGGATAGCCGCCGCCCACCAAATTAGTGCCTTGGCTCAGAGGGCGGACGAATGTGTTAGAGCGTACTTCGCCGTAAGCCAGATAGGGTAGGGGAGTGGTGCGGCGGTTGACAAACATTCCCTGGCCGGGCGGAATGATAGTGGCGGCTTGATCGGCCATGGTGCCATCACCCACCTTGACCCATTTGGGCGATCCACTGTTGGTGTAGAGCCAATAGGTGCTCCATGCGCCCGCGGCGTATGTTTGCACTTGGTCGGCGGTGGTATGGGTGGTGCCGGCGGTGAAGTTGGCAACCGGGAACATTTGACCCAGCGTCCAATGCTGGCGAATCACCACCAATTCACCAGTTAGATCGGGCATAGTGAGGCGGGTGTTGAACGGAGCGGTGGCGGCGTTCAGGTCGATGTCGGTGGCTAGGGTTATGTTATAGCCGCTGGCCGAATCCACATCGAAGCGCTGGCCCGCGTAATTGCCGCTGGTTACCTCCAGATAGCAACTGCCAGACGGCGCGAATGTCAGCTCCACCAAGTTAGCGAAAGCGAGGACTTGGCCAGTGACCGAAGTGACCGTGCCGGTGAAGGCGGTTTCGCGCAGATATGGGTTATTGAAGGTGCCGCAAGAGGCGAGGGTGGTTTCTTTCCAGCCTTCCACCTCGGTGTAGGAGGTGGCGGTGGTTGCGCCATCGACCAGATCCGCCTTGATGCGCACGATGCCGGTGCCTCCACTCGAGAGACTGGTGATGGATTCCAGGTTGTGGAGGGTGACCGTTTCAGTGCAATCGCCGTTGTCTGTGATGGTGACCACTTCGCCGGTCATTTCGCTGAGCGCGAGGGTCGTCCAGACAGTTGGATTACCGGGTGTTGCGGCATATTGGAGCGAGTAGGAGACATTGGCCGTCGCTAGCTTCGGACGGACGAACACGCCGTTGAGGGCACCGCTCGGAGATGTGGCGGGCTCTATCCACCAGGCATTGCCGGCACCGGTGTAGGTCGGTAGGGCGAAGGCGAATTC
>JBAXOP010000659.1:0-1844 GCA_037133195.1 Verrucomicrobiota bacterium
TGCCCGGCGGGCCATGAGGCGAGAATGCGTCGGCGCGTGGCGCGGGATCATTCGCCTCGCATGGGCGCTTGCGGGCAGGATGCCCGTGCCAGTGCGAACGCACATACATGAAATCAGCAGGTGAAAGTCCGAGTCATCCCGAGACGAGCTACGGGAGAGCAGCCGAAGGCAACTGCGTCGTCGCGAGACGGGGTGGGGAGCAGCCGGAGGCGGACCTGCGGTCCCAAACGAGAGTGAACCCGATTCGGTTTACCCCGAAATCCGAAGTTAGAAAAAGCATCGTTTGGCGTCAGGTCTTGTGGTAGAAGGGTTGTGCAAACTAACCGCACACCACACCCCTTCACCAAACGATGCACACATCCTCTAACCCGGTCTTCCCCGGCCGGCAAGTTCAACTCACCTCCACCGCCAAACCCGTCACCCCGTTCGGCGGACTGGTCAGTCTCATCGCCTTCTTTGAGCGGATCGGCCTGGCCGGGCAGATCAGCGGGCTGATGCCATTCGCCTACACCAGTCCCAACGCGATTCCTCCGGCTCAAACCCTCGTGGCATTCATCGTGTCGGTCGTGGCCGGAGCCCGCCGCCTCGCCCACACCGACTGGTTGCGCGCCGACAAGGCCTTGCACGCCCTGCTGGGCATTGACCGTTTTCCCGGCACCGACACGGTGCGCAACCTGTTCGCCCGTTTCCGGCAATGCCACATCGAGGAGTTCTGGCGTCCGCTGTGGAAATGGCTGCTGGCCCTGTCTTGGCCCGTGCCCGCACAGGGTTTCAGTTTGGATCTGGACAGCACGGTCTTCCAGCGCAGCGGCCAACAGGAGGGAGCCAAGCGCGGCTACAACCCGACCCGGCCCGGACGCCACAGCCATCATCCATTGCTGGCCTTCCTCGCCGAGGCTCCGCTGGTTCTCCATGCCTGGCTGCGCAGCGGCAACACCGGCACCGCCCGCGGCGTGACGGCATTCCTGACCGAAGCGTTCGCGTTGATGCCCGCCGGTTGGAAATTGCGCACCGTGCGGGCCGATTCGGGCTTTTTCGAGAACGCGTTGCTGAGTTTCCTGGAAGCGCGGGGCATTCCTTATATCGTGGTGGCCCGCCTGACCCAGACGGTCAAGCGCAAGGCCGCCGGGTTGGCGACCTGGACATCCATCGACGACAACTATGCCTGGGCGCGCTTCTCTCTCAAACTCCAAGGCTGGGCGGAACCACGCGAGTTCTTCGCCATTCGCGAGCGTGTGCGGGAAAACAAGAACGCCGTGGGTCGGCGGCTCATCGAAGTGGAGGGATACACGTTCCGCGTCTTTGTGACCAATCGCCAGGGTGACGGGGCCGAACTCTGGCGCGACTACAACCAGCGCGCCTGCATCGAGCAGCACATCGAGGAACTCAACAACGACCTGCAGGCCGACGGCTTCTGCATGCGGGACTTCTATGCCACCGAGAGCGCGTTCCTGGCGGTGTGCTTCACCTACAACCTGCTGAGTCTTTATCAGCACGCGAGCGCTCCGGAGCAGCGCAAGGCCGGCTTCCGGCGTCCCGCCACGCTCAGAGCTGCGGTTTTCATCGGCGGAGCCATCCTGGGTAACAGAAGCCGCACGCCCGTGCTCTACATCGCCCAAAGTTGGGGTGGCCTCGACAAGCACAAGCCACTGATAGACAACATTCTGAATTGGCCTGTGGCAACTTCGCCGAAGTTGCCGCCAGAGGATCCCGCCCCCGGCACTTCCGAGTCGTCCCAGCCGCCCATCTCCCACGCCGCCTAGCCCAAATTCAGCTAACTTCGGATTTCGGCTTCAAGGAATGTCCGCGCTGACACCTCGATTTCATCGGATTTCTGTCGGATC
>JBAXOP010000660.1:0-1829 GCA_037133195.1 Verrucomicrobiota bacterium
CCTACTCCACTGTGTACACTTGTCGCTAGTGTACGTTCATACCCGGTGTGCTGTCGATTCCCCGTTGCTCGTGGATTCCCCGGTCTCGGTCTGTTCCCCGCTGGTGGTCTGTTCCCCGGTGGTGGTGGGTTCCCCGGTGGTGGTGGGTTCCCTGGTGGTGGGTTCCCTGGTGGCGGGTTCCTCGATGGTGGGTTCCTCGATGGCGGGGTGCTTGGCGTGTTGAGCTTCGTGAATTGCCACGAGCAATTTTCTGAGAGAATGAATCTGAATTTGACCACTATCTTTGAAAAGAATACGCACCGATTTCGCAGTGATCTGTTCCACAACATGCCCGAGTGTTTTGAGAACTCGGAGCAGGTTTTCTGCGGAAACTTCTTGCCGCGTCTTTTTCGCGATCTGTTTTGCCAGCATCGCCAGCTTTTTGGCCCGGATGCGCTTGAGGAGGGCAACTTGAGCCTCCCCGATCTCCAAGAGGAGTTTCCGCAATGGGATAGGCCGAACGCTGAAGCTTTGTTTGAAGGTGATGAACGCGGTGGTCGCGTTCATCTTCACGAGCTTGTGGCCGAGCTTAGCGAGGGCGTCTCCCAGATTGTCGGCGGTGATAACCCTCCCTGGTAACTTCCTGGCGATTTGCTCGCCAAGACTGGCCGGCTTGCTGGTCAGGTATTTTGTCCGAACCTCATCGTCATGCACGTCGATGGCCGCCTTCTGCTGATTCCTCTCGCGGGCGGGGTTGGTGTTGAGCATGGCGGCGATCTCGCGGTCGAGGCGCTGGAATGCCATGATGGAGTTGCCGACCGCACGACCGAAGACGGCTTTAAGGTTTCTGTCCGTGGCGGAGAACAGGATATGGAGATCGGAACGACCTGTCTTGTGGTCGACATGCCAGGCCGTGCGCACCGCGGCATCGGGGCAAAGGTCGGCGATCAGCATGGTTTCGATTAGCTCCCGCTCTTCATCGGTGAGGTTGGCTCCATTGTCACTGGAATAGATGATTTCGTCGAAATAACGTTTGGTACGGTTACCCTGTCCCCGCTTTTGGTAAGCGGCGTGCATGCGTTCCGCCTCGGCGATGAACGCTTCCTTGGATTGGTCAGGACAATTGTAGTTCTGGGCCGGTTTAACCTCTTTGCCTTCATGGTTCTCGTGGTCAGCGTCGGAAATGTAATTCACGCGCTCGAGCAGCGCGCTGATGGCCCGAGCTATGTCCCGGTCGACAATGTTGGCGTGGATTTCCTTCGGATCGGTTCGGTTGATCATGGCAGGAAGGGTTTGAGGAGTGTCAGGGCGAGGTCGAACACTGGTTTTTCGTCATCGGCGGCTGCCTTGCGGGCGTCTTCGAGGTATGCCCGCAAGGAGATCAAGTGTTCGAGGTTGTCCTGATGCAAGGCATGGGGAACCATCGCGAGCTTCGCCAGAGTGGCGCGGAGTTCGACCGTCGCGGCGAGTTGCGCTTCCAGACAATCCGCAAGCGACGCGATGTCCTCGGCGTTATCCGGATCCTTTTGAATTGCGAGCAGGTCGCCACGGAATTTCTTGAGGTTCCGATCAAGCGTCGCGGTTGCTCCCCGCACCCGAATGAGATCCCCGGAATTGAGGGTTTCAAACCGGATATTGGGAACCGCCTGGATCTTACCCACCGCCAAAGCCAGCGCTTCCGAAACGAGTTCGGTCAGGTTCTTGTCTGGAAAGCTGGCGCGGAGTATTTCCAAAGCTGCCTGACCGGTCTCGTTGAGGCTCCACGACGTTACCTTTCTACTGGTCGATGGATCGCGAGGAGCGGTCTGTTTCCGGTGCTTTTTCGATTTCTTCGATTTTTTCTGCTTTTT
>JBAXOP010000661.1:0-1827 GCA_037133195.1 Verrucomicrobiota bacterium
AAACCCCGCCGCCCATCGGTGCCATCGTCACCGTCCGCTACTTCGAACTGACGCCTGACGGAGTCCCGAGATTCCCGACATTCCTTGCCATCCGCAACTACGAATAGACGCCTAACACACCGCAGGCACCGTGCCAATTTTCAATCAAACAGACCCGACGAAGAAAGACAAAAAAGACATGGACACAACCGATCAACATGGCAAATCAAGGACGATGAAAGCAACTACTCTATCCACCACCAACCCCTAACCAGCACCACCATGGACATCACATATATCAAAGAACACCGCAGTCTGACACTCGAATTCGGACGCGGGCAAACCTACCGCAACAACAACCCGACGCTCTACGGTCACTCGACTTACGGACGCAGTTCGGTCCTCGCCGGTCAACGCCGCCGCGTGTTCCTCGAAAGTTGGGACACCGTCGAGGACGCCCGTGCCGAACTCAAGGCAGCGAAGATCCGCTACACCGACCTGACCAAAGAACACGGATCCACCTATGCTCCGCCATGCTTGTCCCACCTCCCCGACGATACCGATTACTAACGACCCCCACATCAACAACAAGATCCCATGGAACCTCCCTCCAACATTCTGGACAAAATCCGCAAACTCCTCCGACTGGCCGACCGCTCGCGGGGTGCGACTGAAAACGAAGCCAAGGTCGCACTGTCCAAGGCGCAGGAACTCATGACCCGCCACAACATCGACTCGGTGCTGTTCCGCATGGAACATGGCGAATCGGGTTCACCGTCATTCAAGGTGGACAAGGGCAAGGTCGATCTGCCCAAGACGCTCAACCCAGCCGACATCCTGATTCTGTCCATTCTCCAAAAGCATTTCAACGTCCGCTGCATCCTGACCCACACCAAGAGCGCAACCCCGGTGGACATCATCGGGGCACCGGCCGACATCGACGTCGCCATCTACGCCTTCAACTTCCTCCGCACCACATTCTTCCGCTGTTGGAATGAGTTCAAGGCGGGCATCCCCGGCGCAGACCGCAAGGCCTATTACAAGGGACTGCACGACGGGATTTGCGAGGTTCTCAACGAGGCGAAGAGACGGGCCGAAGAGTCCTACGCCAGCAAGCACCGGAATGCCTACGCCCTGGTGATCGTGGATCAGAATGCCGCCATCACCCACTACGTCGAAAGCAACTACGGCAAGCTCCGCACCAAGACGAGCCGTGCGACGAAAATGAACTCAAGCTACTTCGCCGGTGCCGCCAAGGGCCGCACCATCCAAGTCAATCAACCCCTCTCCTGCTAAACAACACCAACCGAACAACACCATGAACAAATTGTACTATGTCGTATGCGAAGAAAAGGACACCACGCTGTTTGAAGGCCGCTACCAAGGCCGGACCCGTGGCGGTGCCCTCAAGTTCCTCAAACAAGCCATCGGGCGCAAGACGCTCAACGGACTGGTCTTCACCATCACGGAAATCCCCGTGCCGCTCATCCGTGAGATCGTCGCGGAAATGCTCGCCGGGTCTAACGTCGAAGTCACACCCGCCGCGAATGTCGTGCCCATGACGCGACCCGAACCCGAGCCGAAGGTTGAACGCTTCGATGCGTTCGCCAACGCGGCTGAGCCCGAGGTGACGCCCACCACGGCCAAGCCGACCAAGAAGCCAAAACCCCAACCCGAGGCGACAGCCGCCAAGGTCGGTAATCCCGGCCATGGCGACGACTTCTGGGCCAATGCACGGGCCTATTGGGAGGAATGCCGCAACATCAACAAGACCGCCGTGAAATTCGGCCTGTCACCTAACTCGGTCAAGACCCGCGCACGCCGCGAAGGCTGGAACAAGTGAACGCC
>JBAXOP010000662.1:0-1824 GCA_037133195.1 Verrucomicrobiota bacterium
CGCTGCCGGTCTTGGTCAGGGCTACGGTACCGGAGATGGCGCCGTCCACGGTTAGCTTGCCCGCGCTGGTATTGTTGATGGTGGCAGCAACCGTGCCGGTGGCAATCGCCCGGCCCGTTAGAGTGAAACTATTCGCACCGGTATCCAGAGTGCCGCCGTTAAAGGTCAGGGCGGTACCGGCGCTGCCGAGGTTGGCATCGGCGCTGATAGCCAGCGTGCCGGCGGTGATCATCGTGCCGCCGCTGTAGGCGTTGGTGCCTGAGAGCGTGAGCGTGTTGGTGCCGAGTTTGTTCAGGCCGAAAGTCGAGGACGGCACGGACAAAGTAGAGTTGAAGGAACCGGCGGAGGTATCGATGCCGACGAGTGATGTTGATGCCATGGTGACATTGGCCAAGGTGCCCGAGAAGTCGCTGCCAAAAAGTTTATTCACATCAGCGGAGGTGAAACTATCAACTGCGTCCAGGCTGCCAAAGCCGAAGGTGGCAGCGCCGGCCACGGTGATGGCGCCGGTCTTGGCGGCTGTTTTCGCCAACACCAAGGCACCCGCCGTGACGTTGGTGCCGCCGCCATAGGAGGAGGAATTTCCGGACAGGCTCAGGGTGCCTGCGCCGGTTTTGGTGAGGGTGCCGGTGCCGTCGATCACGCCGCTGAGGGTCAGGATAGCCGCTGTGGTATCCACTTGGAACGCGCCGCTGCCACCGGCGGCCAGGGTGAATTTCTTGCTGCTGCTGGTGGTGCCGCCCGTGTATTGCAGGGTTCCGGTGATGCTGCCGGTCTTGCCGAGGATCACGGAGTTCGCGCTGTTGCCCAACACGCCGTTGGCGCTGGCATTGTTGACCGCCCCGACTTTCAGGATGCCTTCCTCCACGGTCAACTGGCCGGTGAAGGTGTTCGAACCGGAGAGGGTCCAAGTGCCGGTGCCCGCCTTGGTGAGCGCAAGTTTGCCCGTACCGCCGTTAGAAATGGTTCCCGTGACGGCGTTGGCACCGGTGTTGGTGCCATTGAGGGTGAGCGTGGTGATGTTGGTTCCCGTCGAGACCCCGGTCACCGCGCCTAGACTCAGTAGGCTGGTGGTGGTGCCGCCATTGGCTGAAAAAGTGGCCGTGCCGCCGTCACCCTGGATCGCAATGGCTGTGCTGATGGTGTTGGTATGGGTGCCACTGGCAGATGTCTCTTGGATGACCCCGCCGTTGGTTAGACGGAGGTTGCCGCTACTGAGCGTATATTTCTTGGCGGAGGTATGCGAAAACGTGATGCCGCCAATATTGCGGTTGGCGTCCACCGTGACCACGCAATCGGCCGTTTGCGTGAAGCCGAAGGTCGCGATATCGGGGCTGGTCGTGATCGTGGTATCGCCTGGTACGACTCCGCCCTGCCAAGGCGGATCGGCGGCAGTGACCCAACTGCCAGTGGCGGCATTCACGTTCCAAGATGAACTGGCCGCCTGGGTGGCGTGGCTGGCGAGGAGGGTGGCGATGGCACCTGCTAGACAGCGGGCGGCGAGGGATGGCTGGTTGCTGATGCGGGTAATGTGGCGTGTTTTCATAGATGGTTTTATGTGCGAATTGTTATACGAAGCGGCAAGCGGGTTATGGCGCTGGCTATGCCGGTACCCAGCGGACGACCGGTACTTGCGCCGCGAGAACTAGAAGTCTCATTCTCCGGGGCTTGGCAAATTTTTTTTTCTAGGTGCATGGGTCAAAGTTTGATACATGCGGGCATGTCCGAGTTTCGTGCGTTATCCCTCATTGAGCAAATCGCGGCTCATGTGGGGGGCGTTCAGAATTCCGTTAATCTGCTAGAAGCCCGCAGGGCTGGCTAACG
>JBAXOP010000663.1:0-1817 GCA_037133195.1 Verrucomicrobiota bacterium
ACCTTGCTGGCGCTGCAACGGTTGGCCTGCTGGTGGCGGCAACAGCTGACGTTGCCGGTGGTGGCTATCACCGGTTCCAATGGCAAGACCAGCACCAAGGATTTTACTGCGGCGGTGCTTTCCCAACAATTTGTCGTGGCAGCCACCGCAGGCAATTTGAACAACCACATCGGGGTGCCGCTCAGCGTGTTGGCCACCACCCCGGCGCACACCGCAGCGGTCTGGGAAATGGGCATGAATCACCCCGGCGAAATCGCGCCCTTGTGTGAAATTGCCAAACCGGGTTACGGCATCATCACCCATATTGGCAGTGCGCACATTGAGTTCATGGGCACGCGGGAGGCCATTGCGGAGGAAAAGGCGATGCTGGCCCGCGCCTTGCCCGCTACCGGCTGTCTGTTTGTGCCGGCCGCCTGCGAGTACGCCAATTACCTGCGCCAACGCTGCCGGGCCACCTACGTGTGCGTCGGCAATGGCCGCGGCTTGGTGCGTGCCGAAAACCTCCGCCCCGACGCCTCAGGCACCCGTTTTTCCCTCGTCATCGACGGCGAACCGCCCGCCGAGGTCGCCCTCACCGTCCCCGGCCGCCACATGGTCACCAACGCCTTGCTCGCCGCCGCCGTCGGCTGGAAACTCGGCCTCGCCAGCACCTCCATCGCCACCGGCCTCAACACCGCCGTCCTGACCAACGGCCGGCTCCGCTGCTTCGAGCGGCGCGGCGTGACCGTCATCGACGATACCTACAACGCCAATCCGGAGTCGATGGCCGCCGCCATCGAAACACTCGCCGAAACCCCGCTGGCCACCGGCGCACGGCGCATCATCGTCCTCGGCCGCATGGGCGAACTCGGCACTCATGCGCCCGCCGCCCACCAGCGCACCGGCGAGCTTGCTGCCGCCAAGGGGCTGACCCTCATCGCGGTGGGCGAAGGTGCCGAGGGGATTGCCGCGGGTGCCGGAGATGCCCCGTTTTTCACCGATTTTGCTGCGGCGGCCGCCTGGTTGACCCGCGAAGTACACCCGGGCGACGCTGTGTTGTTCAAAGGCAGTCGTGCCGCCGCCGTTGAACGCGTGATGCTCACCGCTTTTCCATCCACCTGATGTTCCCGACAATCTACGATTTTTGGCTGCATGCCTTTGACGCCGAAAAAACCGCCCACGCCACCGGCGGTTGGGCCCATGCGTATTCGTTTCTCAACTTATTCCAATACCCGACGTTCCGAGCTGCCAGCGCCGGCCTCACTGCTTTTGTGCTGACGTTGCTGGTGGGGCCGCGGGTGATTCGCAGGCTGATTTCGCTCAAGGTCGGCCAACCGATCCGCAGCGCCGCCGAAGTCCACAAACTCGCCGAGTTGCACGGCGGCAAAGTCGGCACCCCCACCATGGGCGGCGTACTCATCCTCGGCTCGGTACTTGTCTCCACCTTGCTGTGGGCTCGCCCGCTCAACCCCTTCGTCGCCCTCTGCGCCTGCACCATGGCCGCTTGCGGGTTGTTAGGAATGTGCGACGATTACAAAAAGGTCAAGGAAAAGAAATCCGACGGTATCAGCGGACGGCGCAAGTTGCTGTGGCAAATTGCCATCGCCTTGGTCGCGGCAAGTTTCATCTACTACAAACCGGAAGTGTCCGGCATCGGGGCCACCCGCCAACAACTCGCCGCTGGCGCGGGTTTCTGCCTGGGCAACACTCCGCTGAGCATCGGCGCGCTGTGTTTCCCATTGTGGAAATTCCCGTTGCTCAATTTACATTGCCTCACTATCCCGTTTTTCGCTTTTATTATCGTCGGTTGCTCGAACGCCGTGAACCTAACCGATGGT
>JBAXOP010000664.1:0-1816 GCA_037133195.1 Verrucomicrobiota bacterium
ATCTTTCTGAAAACTTTGGTGCGGTCCCTCGCTTCATGGGGGTGAAGTGATATGCGGACTCTTTTCTTTGGGGAGGGGTGCCTGCTGGGACCGCACCATTTTTTGAAACCGGGCTAACAAAAATCACCTTCTCTGCACGAATCTGCCGAACAGTCTAAAAAATAGTGCGATCCCGGCACCGGTGACGGCAAAAGCGCTGGTGAACTTGAGCAAGCCGCTGGCACCCGATTGGTCGAGCGTCGCCCCGCCGGTGGTGCCGGCCAGATCCAGCACACGGTCGCTGGTTTCACCCGTGCCATGATAGATCAGGGTGGCCGCATTGGCACCTGTGCCTAGCAAAATAGTGCCCTCGGCCACAGTGGTCGGGGCACCCAGGTTGCTGGACGGCGTACCGCCGCTCACGCTGTTAAGTGAAGCGACTGACAAGGTGCCGGCCTGCACCGCCATGACACCGGTGTAGGTATTGGCCGCAGTGATCGAGAGCATCGCGAGACCCGTCTTGATGAAACCACCGGTGCCGCTGACAATCCCCCCGAAGGCCATGCTGAAGGGGGTATTGACGGTCGCATTTGCATGCAGAGTGACGGCACCGTTCCAACTGTCACCAAACCCATTGCCGGCATAGATCGTGCCGCCGTTAATGGTCAGGTTATTCGCCACATTGACTTTTTCGAGCCACAGGGTGCTGTTATTTTCAAGTGTCACCGGCCCGATTCCCAACGCCGTGTTCACCTGATTCATCGTGAGTTGACCGCCGCTGATGATGGTGGGGCCGCTGTAGCTGTTAGCCGCATTGATGATCAAGGTGCCGACGCCGGTTTTGGTCACGCCGCCGGAGCCGGAGATTGCGCCGTTGAGCGTGAGTCCGCCACTTCCGGTCACCCCCACGGTCGTGTCGGCGGCCAGGGCGAGGTTGTTGTTGATGGTGCCGCTGGCGGTGCTGCTCTGATTGATTTGTGGCAGCGCGGTATTGTTGTTAGCAAGCGTTAGGTTATTGCCAGCGACGGTCGCACCGGTGAGGTTGATCTGGTTGAGTAGAAACCCGTGGCTGAGGTTGTGGGTGGCGGTATAGGTGCCGGCGATGTTGAAATTGAGCGTATAGTTCGCCTTGCCGCCAATCTCCAAGCCCGCGACCACGCCTGCATCGTTCGTCCAGTTGGCCACGTCGCTCCAACTGCCCGAGGTAGCGGTTTTCCAAGTGAAGATTGAGGGAACGAGGTTGACGGTGATGCCAGACTGCGTGCCGGTGATGGTGTCCGTGACGATGTCGGTGGCGCTGATGGATTGCGTGCCGGCTGCGGCGAATGTCACCCCGCCGGAGAAGTTGTGAACACCGTTGTCTGCACTCACAAATGTGTAGTTGAATGGCAAGGTCGCCGCCAGGTCGCTGCTGGTGAAATGAACGGTGCCGGTATAGCCGGTGGCAATGTTGCCATAAGCGTCATGGGCCGAGAGCGTCACACTGCCTGCCGTGCCCACCCATTCCGGGCTCGGGAAACCGCTTGCCGTCAATATCGTCGCAGCCGCGCAACCCACCGTCATGCCGGACTGGGTGCCAGTGATGGCAGTGACGGTATCGGTAGCGGTGATGGACTGCGTACCTGCCGTCTTGAGCGTCACGTCGCTGGTGAAGGTATGGATACCGTTGTCCCCGGGTACAAACGTATAGTCAACCGGCAAACCCGCCTGGAGGTCGCTGCTGGTGAAGTGGACCGTGCCGGTATACGTGGTGATGATGTTGCCATTGGCTGCTTGAGCCATGACCGTCACGCTGCCCGCGACGCCCGCGGTTAGCGAACCCGGGAAACCGGTGACC
>JBAXOP010000665.1:0-1814 GCA_037133195.1 Verrucomicrobiota bacterium
AACGTCAATGTCCTGCCGCCGGGTCAGGGGACGTTGTAGGGGTTGTAATTGTGGAGCTTCTGCCGGTCGGCAGCGACGACTTCGCCCATTCTTCTTTTGCTGTGTAGGGGCCGGCAGCGGCGTATGTGCAGCGGCCCTTAGGATGTATCAGAAATCTGCAGAAAGTCCTACCGTGATTATAATCGTAGACTTGATATCCTTCCTGCAACAGTTGTTCTTCTCGAAGAACTCCGACTCCTTGGCAACGTCTCCCGTCATCTGAAGATCGGACTGTATCGACAAACTCGCGGAAATCCTCGGAACGAAAGTCAAATGTGCCATTCATCACGGCCACATCAGTGTTGTACTTGAGTGAGATATTCGTTGCACTTTGTGGAATGAAAAACGGAAGTAATCTATCTAAGGCTCCATCTCTTAATGCGTCGTCCTTGCTAGGGTATGTACTTTCTACAATATCAAAGACGCCCGTCATCATTACAGAAAGGAACACCATTACCAGAGCCACGACACAAGTCGCCGCAAGGAATGCTAGTTTTACGAATCGTCTCATCTTCGGGTTGTTTCTGGCGAACGTCAAAGGTGATGCGTCGGCGCGGTGGACGTCGATTCAACTATGGGGCTTCTCGCCGTCGCATCCACCGACTTCGGCCTGTCGGGCTGATTTCGAATATAGACCTTCGATAAAAAACGTAGGTGTAAGGTAGCCTGCACTTACAAATATCGAGGCTAATGCCCAGCTTACTATGCCAGCCAACAATTCTACATACCAGGCATGAGCCGAGTGGCCTCCGATGTAAACTGGCCAATTGCTTGTCGAAAACCGCCAAATCAGAACGATTGTCAGCGCCGCAATGGCTGTAATCCACTGGCTATTACGCCCCCGGAAAATGCACCATAAAACTAAACCAGGAAGCACGAATCGCCAGAAGAGGATCAATGCCCCGAGGAGGATTATCCCAAGGAGAAGTATCTTTAGTGTTGCAATGGTCTTCTTCATATTTTTCTGCCGAACGCCTAGCCTCCCACCGCTGGGGCGGGCCGACATGTGGTCGGAGGGGTTAGGGTTGGAATTACTGGTAATCTTTGGATAGGGTGGCCCCAGCGGTTGGGGGAGTCGCGCCTTGTTCGGTCTCTTTGATGGCGATCTCAACGTCTGGAAATCCCACCACTCTTGGATACCATTCAAAATCGTCGCGAGTCAGGGTGAGTGCTTTGGTGTCACCAACAGGCTTGAAACGAAAATAACTCGTCACGCGGGCGGTGTCGATGATCCGCTTGAACAATGACCAGCGGAGTCGATTATCCCACTTCGTCCCGCGAATGCCATCCACATAGGCAGGGGCTTTGGGATTGATTTGCTGTTTGATGGTCACCTCAATCCATGTCTCACCCTCATAAACGACCTGTCGAGAATCTATACTTTCTACCAGGTTCGCTGCTCCCGTGTGCGCTGTGCCATCCCGCCGATTGCAACTCGCAATCAATGCCAACGCCAGGATTATGGAGAGATGTTTCATGATTCTATTGACCGAACGTTCAATGTGCATCCGCGGGCGCGGTTGGATCGGTCGATGGAGCGTGCCCGGTGAAAAGAAGAGACAGGAACCTTCAAACAGCGGATTTGGGCAAAGGACAGCGGGTTGCGGTGGGATTCATTGGGAAACTCCTCAACGCGAAAATAGCTATCCTGGCCGCGTTGCCAAGGATTCTTTTGGAAAATCTTCGGGGTAGCGGATTCTTGGGGTGCGGACACCTTCGCGGTCAGGTGTATTCGAGAACCAGGATGCGGCCATCATCGAGCGGGACTTCTGGGG
>JBAXOP010000666.1:0-1811 GCA_037133195.1 Verrucomicrobiota bacterium
GGTTTCCCTACTAGATCCTTAGTCTAGCGCGTCTACCAATTCCGCCATCCGAGCAATCGTTTGGGTGAGCGGCGTAGATACGCTGGAGGGGCACACTTGGCAAGCATTTCTTCGCAGGCAATGCAAAAAAATGTTTTTCATGGCTTGTGGCTTGCATCCATGGCGGAGTGCTGGACGATGTGGGCCGCCCCACCGTCATGGAAACCATCAGCGCGGAAACCCTCGTCAAAACATTCGGGAAAATCGTCGCCCTCGACCAGGTGAGCCTGCGGATAGAGGCGGGCGAGTTGTTTTTTCTGCTAGGGCCGTCGGGTTGCGGCAAAACCACGTTACTGCGCTGCATCGCGGGGCTGGAAACCCCGGAGAGCGGGGTGATCCGCTTCGGCGGGCGCGATATAACCGAGCTGGCACCGCACAAGCGCGAGACGGCGCTAGTATTCCAAAGCTACGCACTGTGGCCACATCTTAACGTGGCTCAAAACATCGCCTTTGGCTTGGAAGAGCGCCGCGTTGCCAAACCGGAAATCAAGCGCCGCGTCGAAGAGGCCCTTGAATTGGTGCAGTTGCCGGGATTCGGGCCGCGAGCCATCGAGCAAATGTCCGGCGGACAGCAACAACGCGTCGCCCTAGCCCGCGCCATGGTGGTCAAACCCAAGTGCTTGCTGCTGGACGAACCCCTGTCCAATCTCGACGCCCAGTTGCGCCTCGAAATGCGCTTGGAGATCCGCCGCTTAGTCAAAAGCAACGGCCTAACCGCCATCTACGTCACCCACGACCAAGAGGAGGCCCTGTCGATGGCCGATCGCATGGCGATTCTGAGCCACGGCCGAATCGCCCAAATCGGCACTCCCGAGGAAGTTTACCGCACGCCGCACAGCGCGATCGTGGCGAGTTTCATTGGCGAAACCAATCTAATTGCAGCCACCATGTTGGAGTCGAGCGGGCAAACGGTCACCGTCGCCACTGCGGTTGGGCCGCTGCACGGACGACTCAGCGATCCGGGGTGGCGGCCGCCAACAGGTGCAGCAGTGCAAGTATCGATCCGACCGGAAGCCTGGTGCCTGCACGGGCAAGCCGGCGACAACGTGATTGACGGCACTCTCGCGGCACGCAGCTATCTAGGGCAACGGATCCAATACTGGATTGATACCGCCGCCGGCCGCCAACAAGTTGTGGAAATCAATCCCCATCAACTCCACCCACCGGGTGGGCAAAACGTCCAGCTGCACGTCCGCCCGGAGGATGTGCTGGTGCTTCAGGAGAATAACTGATATCATCAAAGGCTTTTTTCAACCCACAACCACCCCCCATTTCTGAAAACCCGCGTCTTCATCATATTCGGATTATTAGTGCTGATTGTGGCGCTGCCGCTAGCGATGCGGCGGCAAACTAACACCAGCACACCGGGGGATGCGGATGACCACCTAGTGATTCTGAGTCCGCACAATGAGACATTGCGCCAGGAGTTAGGCGAGGCGTTTGCGAAATACTGGAAAGAGACCCGCAGGCGCAGTGTCTATCTGGATTGGCGGACGCCCGGGGGGACCTCGGAGATCAGGATGGTGTTGGATGCTGGCTTCAAAGCAGCGGGCGAAACCGGCCGCGCGGGCATCGGTGTGGACGTGCTATTTGGCGGCGGCGAGCCAGATTTTTCCAGCCAAGCGAAACGCGGCCGACTGGTTGCGCTAGAGGTTTTCAACCGCCATGCGGACTGGTTCGGGCCGGGCGCGGCGATCGAGGAGATGGTTGGCGGCGAGCGATTCTATGCGCCAGATCACGTCTGGGTGGGCACCTGCTTATCGCAGTTCGGG
>JBAXOP010000667.1:0-1803 GCA_037133195.1 Verrucomicrobiota bacterium
ACGGCCCGTTTGACTTGCTCGACCACCGCAGCACGTATGCGGACGGGGCGTTTCCCGAGTCGTTTCTGGTGGATGACACGGTGTTGGAGACCGATGAATTCCGGATGGACTGGTTGCGCACCTGGGCTAACGGCCAACGCGGCGATTTTGCCAAGGCGGAGTTGGAAAAGGGCTTTGGTTTATGGACATTGGAACTGGAGGTCCCCTTCGAGCAAACAAGGGCGGATGGGCAAACCCTGCGTGGTATCGGCAACATCAATGTGGGTGCGCGGCATCCAATCTATCAATTTGTCTCGGACGACGGATTGATCAATTCCACCTTCGGGGCGGCGATTGAGGTGGGTTTTCCAACCGGCTCGCAGGTCAGCAACAACGCCGAGCTGGTTCCCAAGATTTTCAATGACCTGAGTCTTGGTAAGCATTTCACCATCCAGTCGGTGCTGGGGCTTTCGACCCTTTATGGCGGCGGTGACGACGGCGGGTTGCAAACCTGCGAATACGGAATTGTCTTCGGGTATGCGATCCCGCACCGTGACTTGCGGTTGCCCGGCATCCGGCAACTCGTGCCGGTCCTGGAATTGAAGGGGGAGACGGCACTCAACAAAGAATCGGCGGGGAGCAACACCCTGCTCGGGAATCTGGCGATTCGCGTCAATCTCTCCCCCCTCGGCGAAGTCCAGCCGCGGATCGGTCTGGGATATGTTTTTCCCGTTGGTCAGGAGGCACGCCAGGGCGTGGCGTCGGGCTTCATTCTCAGCCTTGTATTCGAATATTGATCACGCCTATGAAACAACGATGCCAACGCGAAGTGGGCTTGGGCCGGAGACGTTTTCTGGGGTTCTCCGGCATCTGGTGCGCCGCCTGCACGGTCGGTGCCGGGGCCACCATGGCCAATGCCGTAACCGCGGAACGCATCGTGGATGCGGGACCGATTGGTGACTATGCGAAGGAAGGGGTTCACGACCGATTCCGCGGACTGGGATTTTTTGTGATCCGCAAGAACGGGCAACTGCTTGCGCTGTCGGCCGTATGCACGCACAAAAAATGCAAACTCACCGCGGAGAAGGACAGTTCGTTTTATTGCGACTGTCATGGTTCTACCTTCGATCCGAACGGCAAGGTGACGGAGGGGCCGGCGAAGCGCGATCTGCAATTCCTATCGACGCAGGTGAATGACAAGGGGCATCTGCTGGTACATGTCGCCGCCGGGTGAGTGAGCGCCCGGTGTTGGTGCCGACGTGGAAGGGCAGGTGATTTTTGACTATTTCACAATGCGTCCCAAGCCACCGTCTGAGGGATTCCGTCGTACCATCACTGATTCCAAAGGCTCCACCCGCGATGTGGTAGACCCGAACGCAACCATGAGCCACCTGCTGATCCGCCACAATTCAGACGGATCGAAAACCGCTTACGTTTGCGGACTTGGACTCCTCTATGAAGCCGATGAGACCGACCATACCAAGACCTACCTTTTTGATCAGGTCGGCAGCACCATCGCCAGGACGATAGATGTCGGCAGTGTCATGGCAGTGAAATCATGGACTAGCCGTCACCATCACCCGGCCGAAGCGCTTCGTCTGGCTGCTGGCGGTGTCTGGAATCGTCACCCGTTCCCACTCGGCGTCGATGGATTGCACGGTCTCGGTTCCTGTGGCGGCGGACCATGTGCCATTCAGGGTAGAGGCAAACTGCGGGGTATAGGTCAGGCCGGAGTTTGCGGAGGCTTTGCGACGAACGTATTGGATGGAGAAGACCGGCGGTTGTCCGGTTCGCCGGATGAGCGGCAAGCCGCTGGTGCCAGTG
>JBAXOP010000668.1:0-1779 GCA_037133195.1 Verrucomicrobiota bacterium
TCGGTGAGGACGCCCTGCGCAACCTCGACCACGACGGCATCATCCGCATCGGCGCTGAAGTCAAACCCGGCGATATCCTTGTCGGTAAGATCACACCTAAGTCGGAAACCGAACTCGCTCCAGAAGAACGCCTGCTGCGCGCTATCTTCGGCGAAAAAGCCGCCGATGTTAAGGATACCTCGCTGCGTGTCCCCTCCGGTTGCATGGGCATCGTCCAGGACGTGCGCGTCTCCGCACACGGCTTCGCCAAAAAACGCCTCGAAAAAGTCGATCCCGGCGAACTTAAAAAACAACTCAAGAAAATCAACGACGAGCATAAGAAAAAGGCTGATAAGCTCACCGATGACCTAACTGAGCGCTTGTCGGACATTTTGCTCGGCGAGAAAATCCCGCTGGATGTGGTCAATGCCCAGTCTGGTGAGATCATCATTCCGGCTAACCGCAAGATCACCAAAACGCTGCTGCGCAAGCTCGCATCGGTTCACGACCACATTGAGATTGATCCGTCGCCCATCCGCAACAAGATCATCGAGATCATCACTTCCTTTGAAGCCCGCTTCCAGGAACTCGACACCGAGCGCGAACGCAAACTCGACCAACTCGAAAGCGGCACCGAAGTGGATCCTGGCGTCATCAAGGAAGTTAAGGTCTTCATCGCCGCTAAACGCAAACTCTCCGTCGGCGATAAAATGGCCGGCCGCCACGGTAACAAGGGGGTCGTTGCCACCATCGTCCCTGAGGAAGATATGCCTTTCCTCGCTGATGGTACCCCGGTGGATATCTGCCTCAACCCGCTCGGCGTGCCTTCTCGCATGAACGTCGGTCAGGTGCTCGAAACCCACCTCGGCGTCGCCGCCAAGGCCCTCGGCTTCAAGGTCGCCACTCCGATTTTCGATGGCATCAAAGAAGAGGTCATCTGGGATTTCATGAGCGAGGCCAAAAAAGTCGATGGTATCACGATGGTGGGTGAGGCCGGCAAGGCGCGCCTGCGCCGACCCGACGAAGCGCCAACCCGCGGTTATACATGGATCGGCGATGGCAAGGACGGCACCACCGGCGGTAAGTCCACTCTTTATGATGGACGCACCGGCGAGGCTTTCCACAATCCGGTGGTCGTCGGCATGATCTATATCCTCAAACTCGGCCATTTGGTCGCCGATAAGATCCATGCCCGCGCCGTCGGTCCGTATTCACTCGTCACTCAGCAACCCCTCGGCGGCAAGGCCCAATACGGCGGCCAACGCTTCGGCGAAATGGAAGTATGGGCGCTCGAAGCTTACGGCGCCGCCTATACCTTGCAAGAATTGCTCACCGTCAAGTCCGACGATGTGTTGGGCCGTACCCGCATCTACGAGGCCATCGTCAAAGGCGATAACAACCTCGAAGCCGGCACGCCCGAGTCCTTCAACGTCCTCATCAAGGAGATGCAATCCCTCGGCCTCGACGTACGTCCCGGCCGCAAGGGTTCCACTCATGGCTCCGGCATGACCGGTGGCCTCGATGATTACTCCTTGGATGACCTCACCCTTTGATCTGAGCCCGCGATCCCTAACCCCTCCTCACTAACAAATTTGTCCTATTATGAGTGTTCACACCAACCTTCGCGAACTCTGCGGCGTTGACGGCCGCCCGGAAGGCTTTGACCAGGTTTCCATCACCGTGGCCCCCCCGGAAATCATCCGGTCCTGGTCCATGGGGGAAGTGAAAAACCCCGAAACCATCCCCTACCGGACGTTCAAGCCGGAAAAGGGCGGTCTGTTTTGCGAGCGCATCTTCGGA
>JBAXOP010000669.1:0-1778 GCA_037133195.1 Verrucomicrobiota bacterium
CCGATCAACCAGCACTACTCCTTTCTAACATTTTAACGTAAAAAAATCCGCCGCCTCATATAGGCGACACGTGCGGCGAGAAGTGATTTCGCTTTCTGAAATTCTACAGGAGTGAAGGCCGAAAGGGTCATGCCGATTTGCAGATTTTGGTATTTCCCATACTACGCATCGCGCCCATAGCTGAAACGATTGCATCACCGACAACACGGGCCAGAACTGGAGGAACCGCGTTACCTATCTGAAAAGCCCGCTCCATACGCGTCCCATAAAGATACCAGTTATCCGGGAATGTTTGAAGCCGCATCAGCTCCAAATCTGTGAGGTATTCATGTTCTACAAAAACAGGCGGAGTGTCGCCTTGACGTCGCCCCAGCGTGTGCCACTGTTGCCGAAAAAGCTGGTCTCCCGGCACACCGAAAGGTGCTAAAGCAAGTTTTGCTCCTTGATGGGCACCAATAGTGGGAGATGATCGTTTCAAACCCCATGTCACAGGCTCATCGTGTGGTCGGACCACGTTTTTAACCCACAGAACTGCATCTTTCCCTAATTTCCCATATTTCCAATGCCCTTCCGGCCAAAGTGCCTCACCCATCCCACGCCAAGGCTCCAGTTTATCGAAATCAAAGAGAGTTGCTTCGGCATCCTCTTGAGATTTTCCATGAGTAGGCTCGGGCCACTGAAAGGATTCACCATCACGGGAGCCGACTATAAGTAGCCGCTCACGTTGCTGGGGTGCTCCAAAATCGGCAGCATTCAAGATTTTATGGCGGCATTCGTACCCGATCTGGGTGAACTCATTGAGAATAATATCCAAGCTTCCTCCCGCTTTATCTTGCCATGTTACCGACGTGCTGTCCGCTGCACAACTGTAACAGGAAAGCACATCCTTTTCCCCTGACTGCAATGCCTCCCAATCATCGAAATTCACAAGATGGGTTTTACTGCAACTGCGGCAATATAGGTGGGCCAGTGGCGCTTTGGTAAGGGTGAGTCCTTTGACGTTCTCAAACAGGAACCAGCGAGGACGAACTTCATCAACGAGCCGGACGAAGTCTTTGAACAACCGCCCAGTATTAGTATTCACCGATTCACGTTTCCCGGCACGACTAAATGGCTGACAGGGTGGGCCTCCGGCAATCAAGTCTATCTCACCCTTTTTCACTCCTGCCAAATCCAAGACTTCTGACGAGGACAATTCACGGACGTCCCGTTCAACGATTTTTGCTTTTTGGAGATAAACGCGCTTTGTGAGGTCAGATTGCAAGCGGGAGCGTAGGTCAGTGGCAATAGCGTCGGGCGTCCCCATATAGCACCTTTGTCCCATTTGTTCTGAGAACCATGCGTTAAACTCATGGGGGGAAAGACGGCTCAAAATTTGATTTTGCCGCAACGTTTCGCAGGCATGTGCACCGATTTCATTCGCCACCAGCGTCTCAAACCCGGCTTGCTCAAGACCCAGGTCTAATCCACCGGCACCGGTAAATAGTGAGATCAAGGAGTGCTGCTTGTGTTTCATTTTGGCGCTAATTGGGAAAAACAATGCAACCTAAGTCGGCATGACGTCTCGTGTCAACCCTTTCCCCGCCCCGGGGCCCGGTCACCGTCTCTGCCGCATCGTGAATCAGCGGAAAAACGCTCAAATGAAAAGACCGTGGCGGCACTCCTGCGTCATTTGGCCTGCTCCTCTGTTTGCCAGGCACTCAGCGCACGGGCCATGGCGCGGATGTTGGCGGCGGGCATGCCGGGGCTCACGCCGCCACCCACGGATAGAATCAGCG
>JBAXOP010000670.1:0-1776 GCA_037133195.1 Verrucomicrobiota bacterium
CGGAGATGACGATGGCATCTTCGAAGTTATAGCCATTCCACGGCATGAAGGCGACCAGCACGTTGCGCCCGATGGCCAGTTCGCCGTCTTCGGTGTTAGGTCCGTCGGCCAGCACTTGGCCTTTTTTAATCTTCTGGCCTTTGTGAACAATCGGCTTCTGATTGATGCAGGTACCGGCGTTGGAGCGCATGAACTTGCGCAACGGATAGGCCATGATCCCTTTCTCCACATGCGTCTTGATCGCTTCGGTATCACTTAGGAATTTCTCATCTGCCACGGGCATCGAGCCATCCGGAGTGGTGACAATGATTTCCGCCGTGGCGGCGGCAACAATCCCATCGGCCTCGGCGACGACCACGGCTCGCGAATCGCGGGCGGCCTTGCCTTCCAAGCCGGTGCCCACCAGCGGGGCTTCCGATACCAGCAGCGGCACGCCTTGGCGTTGCATGTTCGAGCCCATCAGCGCGCGGTTGGCGTCGTCGTGCTCGAGGAACGGAATGAGTCCGGCGGCAACCGACACCAACTGCTTGGGCGACACGTCCATGTAGTGAACATCGGCGGGTGCCACTTCGATAAACTCGCCACCCTTTTCACGCGCCGTGATCCGGTCGGTTTGGAAATTGCCGGCCTTGTCGATCGGGTTATTTGCCTGGGCGATATGGAAATTTTCCTCCTGATCGGCCGTGAGGTACTCGATTTCGTTGGTGACGCGGGAGTCCACCACGCGGCGGTAGGGTGTTTCGATAAAGCCGAACTCGTTGATGCGGGCATAGGTACACATCGAGTTGATGAGACCGATGTTAGGACCTTCCGGGGTTTCAATCGGGCAGATGCGGCCGTAATGTGATGGATGCACGTCGCGCACTTCGAAGCCGGCGCGGTCGCGGTTGAGGCCGCCAGGCCCAAGCGCGGAGAGGCGGCGCTTGTGGGTAAGTTCGGCCAGAGGATTCGTCTGGTCCATGAACTGTGAGAGCTGGCTGCGACCAAAGAAATCCCTAACCACTGCGGACAGAGCCTTGGGATTGATCAACTTCTGCGGGGTCATGCCCTCGATGTTCACATCGAAAAGAGTCATGCGCTCTTTGACCAGGCGTTCAGTGCGTGCGAGACCGACGCGGCACTGGTTGGCGAGAAGCTCGCCGACAGCACGCACACGGCGCGAGCCGAGATGGTCGATATCGTCAATGACACCATCCCCTTTTTTCAACTTCAAGATATAGCGCACGGCAGCGAGGAAATCCTCGGGCACCATGATGCGTTGGTCGGAATCCACCTGGATGCCGAGTTTCTGATTGATTTTATAGCGGCCGACGCGGGTGAGGTCGTATTTCTTGGGATCGAAGAACAGGCGCTTGAGCAGGGCGCGGGAGTTGGAGGCGGTGGGCGGATCGCCGGGCCGTAACTTCCGATAGATATCCTTCAGTGCGCTTTCCTCGTCGCGTGCCGGATCCTTGCGCAACGACTTGAGCAAAATTTCATCCTCGCGGCCATCGATGACCTCGACCTGGGTTTGGCCGAGGGCGAGCAACTGGCGAACGATGCCGATGGTGAGGGGTTCGTAGGCCTTGGCGACGACCATCTCGCCGTCAATGACATCTTCGAAGGGGACCTTGTGGCCGAGTTCGCTCTCGTCCATCTTGTCACTCAGGGCGAGTTTCTCCATCGCATAGAAATGACTGACGATATCGCGATCGGTCGGATAGCCCAGCACCCGCAGGAAGGTGGTGGCGAGGAACTTGCGGCGGCGGCGGCGGCGGTCCAGATAGACGTAGAGCA
>JBAXOP010000671.1:0-1772 GCA_037133195.1 Verrucomicrobiota bacterium
GCTCGTTGGGCTCATAACCCAAAGGTCGTAGGTTCAAATCCTACCCCCGCTACCAACAAGAAGCCCGGAAACACTACGTTTCCGGGCTTTCTCTTTGTGGTGATCCCGAGCTGGTGGGCGCCAAAAATACTACGGAATGCGACATGAATTTCACTCCGGATGCCCAGGGGGGGTGCCCAAAAGTGAAACGGTTCGGAGTGACGTAGAACCGCTTCCCGCCTAGGTTTACACCTGAAGTGTATCTACCTACTGGACTCGTGGACCATCCAAGGTTTCGATCCGGGATCACACGACATCCACCACCTCAGTGGTGTGTTCAATCCCCCGTCTCACGCTCCACAGCGAAGGTCAGGATGGCCACGGCCTCAGCATCGAGCATCAAGTAGCCGCCGGTCTCAGCTGCTCGCCACGCTTCAACGAAGGCCAGGTTGGGTCGTCATCGAAGGTTGGCCTTCTCTCTGGCACGATCTGGCACATGTAAGTGTTGATCTGGAGCGCCCGGGAATGGTCATTTGTATTCGGATTTGGAACGGGGCGACCGGGAGGGGGGACCGTGAGCAGTGGACCGGGCACAGAATTCGTCGATCCCAGAATGGACCCCAAGCCTCAAAGCGACCGCCCTTCCGGGAGGCGCACGGACGACCTCGGAGAACTCGAAGAACTCCATGGCCTCTGTCGTCTGGGACGCCTTTACGATGTCGAGCGCTGGATCCGTCAGGGCAAGCCCCTCCAACTCGCCGCAGGCGCCACCCATGGAAGACGGCGAACCCGGTCTGCACTTGAGATTGCACTTGATCGACAGGACCACGCCTTGATTCTGCTTCTCCTCGTCAACGGTTATGACGCAGAGATTGAATCAGAAAGCCCCTTGAATGCAGCCCTTCGGCTCCGACGAATGGACCTTCTTGATTTGCTGTTGGACTGGGGTGCTGACCCAAAGCGGGTGAGCCCAGACACCCTCTTCGAGACCTACACGACCAGTCTGTTCGAGCGATTTCGTGCACTCGGCCTCGATCTCACCGCTGGCCATTCGGTCGCCTATGCGTTGGGGGAACACACCAGCAACAAACCGCTGTTTGGTTTTGTGAAGCGGCACCGAACCGAGGATCCGCGAATCCAGTCTGACCTCAACATTGCACTCGCCCACCATGCGGGCGAAGGCAACGAGAAGGGCGTGATGCTATGCCTTTGGGCAGGTGGAGATCCTCATGCTTTGGTTCCCAGCTTGCGCTACTTGGGCTACGGGGATGTTGAGAGTGACGAGGACGAAGGTTCCAGTGCCATTCACATGGCCTGCATCCATGGGCATGCTGGAATCCTCGAACGGCTGGGCCCAGATCCGATGCGTGATGATTACGACAGCCTTTACTGCTGGGCAACCAACGAGAAGACCATCGCCCTCTTGGCCCGCTCAGCGCTTCCCAGGGACCCAGGGAAAGTCATATCCTTGCAACTTGCTCGTGCAGGGTGGCCCTTCCACGATTTTCGCCCCTCTGAGACGCTCCGTGCACTGTTTGAGGTAGGGATTCGCTGGCGCACGAGCCCGGTCCAGGAGATTGCGAACGCTCGGCGTGACCTGCTCAGGTGCAGCGATTATGTGTTTTCGGAGCTGATGAGACTCCTCACAGCCGAGGATCATTGCTCCAGTGAAGTCTTGGCTGAGCTTGCCCGGACACCGAGCATTCGGCAGCGATTGAAAAAGGTCGGACTGATTCCGGAGACATGGCCAAGCCGAAGTGTTTTCAACCGATCAAGGACATCAAAGACCGCAC
>JBAXOP010000672.1:0-1744 GCA_037133195.1 Verrucomicrobiota bacterium
CGCTTCGTCGCCCTCCTTCGTGGAGACTTCCGGCGGCGCGGAGCCCGTCCATTCTGGTTTGGCACCGCCGTGGGCGGCCGCCCGCACGAGCCCGCCGCACTTGGGCATGAGCCCGGCTTCGATGTGCTCGGCCGATGCAAGCGGCGCGTCGCCGAGCAACTTCCCGACTGCCGCACCATCTAGCGTGGCCGACATGACCAAAATACGAAGGTCTTCTCTGAGCACAAGCTGCGCATCCCGCGCCAAGGCCAGACCAAGGTCTGCGTCGAGACTTCGTTCATGAAACTCATCAAAGAGTACCGCCCCAACCCCCTCCAGGCTTGGATCGTCCAAAATCATCCGCGTGAAAACGCCTTCAGTGATGACTTCTATTCGCGTCCTGGCCGACACTCGGCTTTGAAGGCGAACGCGATAACCGACAGTCTCCCCAACATTTTGCCCGAGGGTTGATGCCATCCGCTCCGCCGCCATACGCGCGGCGAGCCGTCTCGGCTCCAACATGAGGATTTTACGCCCCTGCAGCCAAGGTTGATCCAAAAGCCGCAAGGGGACAACCGTAGTCTTGCCAGCCCCTGGAGGTGCCACCAGCACGGCGCAGCTTGCCTCTGTCAGGGCAGAGCGCAATTGCGGAATGACATCCTCGATCGGCAACATTGCCTGGGTCTAGCCGCCCCGCCCCATTCCGCCAAGGTCAGCCGCCAAACCAAGTCTTTTCAATCGGCCTCAAAGATTCGATGTTAGGGCCATGTCAAACTCAGATCTATCCATCCGCGCGCTCATCGCACCCGTCACCCCACTGCAGCAGAATTGTACAATTGTGTGGTGTACGAAAACCCTGAAGGCGGCAATTATTGATCCAGGTGGAGAGGTGCCAAGGCTCATGGCTGCCTTGGCTCAGCATGGCCTCACCCTGGAAAAAATCTGGATTACCCATGGGCACATGGATCACGCTGGCGGCACAGCCCAACTCAAAGAGCTAACGGGCTGTCCCATTGAAGGGCCACACCCCGCAGATCAATTTTGGATCGATCGCATTACGGAGTCTGGCAAGCAATACGGCATGCCGGAAGCCCGGACATTCACCCCGGATCGATGGCTTCAGGATGGCGATGTCGTGACCCTGGGCGAAACAGAATTCGAAGTTCTACATTGCCCGGGCCACACACCGGGTCACGTGGTCTTCTTCCACCGCGACTCTCGTTTTGCTCAGGTTGGGGACGTCCTATTCCAAGGATCTATTGGACGGACAGACTTTCCCCTGGGCAATCATGGGGACCTCATTCGCGCCATTACCGAAAAGCTCTGGCCACTGGGTTCGGATGTCGCCTTTGTTCCCGGCCATGGGCCGATGTCGACCTTTGGACAAGAACGTAAGACCAACCCCTTCGTGGCTGATGAAGTGCTCGCCGACTGAATTTGTCAGGCCTGAAATTCAGCGGACGCAAGTTTCGCTTAAGTGACAATCATGCCTTTGACGTCTGAAGTCTTTGTTTCACGCATTTTGATGGTCGATGATGACCCCGGCATTTGCGATGTTGTCTCTGAATTCCTGAGCCTGCACGGATACGAGGTTCGGACTGCTGGCAATGCGCGAGAGATGGATGCTGCCCTAGCCTTAGGTGCTCCTGATCTGATCATTCTGGACGTCATGTTGCCCGGGGAAGACGGCTTGGCCATTTGCCGACGCCTCAGTGGAAGCCAAGCACCCCCGATAATCATGCTGTCTGCCATGGCTGAGGATACA
>JBAXOP010000673.1:0-1735 GCA_037133195.1 Verrucomicrobiota bacterium
CGAGTTTCAGTCCCTTGGCGACACCCGCCGCTTCCAGTGTCCCGGCCATTTCGGGATGACTCTCGCTGCCGGCGACAAATACCAGCGGATGCAGCCACGGCAATGGGATATCGCGGTTAGCCAGGCCCGGGATCTTATCTAGCAACCCGCCAATGCCAGGGATCTGGCCCAACATCGATCCGGGAATACTCACGTCGTGGCCGACCATGTCCATGATGCTCGCGGCATGAATCGGGCGACCGTCAAGTTGCTCATGCCAGAATCGTTGACTGCCCATGATGCTACAGCGGAAATGCGGTGGTTCCTCGGCGACGAATATTGCGACTATCAAGTCACGCCCAAGTGACCCAGTAGGCTCGTGGTTGGCGATGCGTTCGGCCACGCCCAGCGCAATGGCCACTGCCGCCGCGTTGTCGTCGGCGCAGGGCGCGGCAATCACGCTGTCGTAGTGGGCACCCACGAGCAACGGCGGGAGTTCCGGGTCGCTGCCACGGATGATGCCGACCAAATTGTAGAACGAGGTGCTGCCTTTTTGATCGCTCAACTCGAATGAGTCTCCTTGGAACGGCACGCAGCCGATTTCTTCAAGTCTGGAAACAATGTACTTGTGGACTTTTTTATGCCCTGGCGAACCGACCTTGCGGCCCTTGGGCAGACAGATGGCTTCCACATCGGTATGCAACTGGCGGTCAGGGGAACGGGCGGAGGATGACATGATAAAGTTCATATTTCTTCGTCAATTCAGAGGTTTTTGCGCAGGGCAGTCTCTAGCAACGAGATCCATTGCTTGAGTTCGGCGGGTTTGGGCTTTGGCATGTCTGAGCGCAGATGCACAGGAAATTCGCCCCTGAATTTTCGTGCAAGGCTCGAACTCGGGATCATGGATCTGTTTCCGAGCAAGCCGCTAAATTTATCCGGCAACGCCGCGGCCAGCTCAAAAGCCATGGGCCCACCTTGAGACAGCGGAACCAACCACGGTTTTTTCAGGCGCTTGCCGACCTTGTCCTGGACATGTGCCAGTGCCTGTTCGACATAGCAGGATGCTGGTGGTGCCCGCATGGCTTCTGCTGTCCGTGTCAGATAAAACTTCACAACCGACCTATCAGCGGGCTTGCACCCACCAAGCCCCCGTGTCTAGAATGCCGTGAGGCCCTGAAACGCCTTTTTCTTCTGATGCAACCCGGCGATATTCTTGACGGCTACACCATCCTGCGCCTAATCGGCAGGGGCGGCTACGGCGAGGTGTGGCTGTGCCGCTCGAATGCGGTTGGCGACTTGCGGGCACTCAAGTTCGTGGCGGCGGCAGGTCATAATTTGCTTGAGAAGGAATTCGCGGCTATCGGCAGTTATCGCCACGCGGCGACCCGGTTGCGCTCGCCGAACCTGATGCCCGTCGAGCACGTCGGGCGCACGGCGGCAGGGCTTTATTATGTGATGCCCCTGGCGGATGGCACGGGCGGCAACGATCCGACCGCCCCCGGTTGGCGGCCATTGACGCTGGCGACAAGGATTATCGAGCAGACAAGGCAGGTTGCCTGGTTCACCTGCCAGGAAATCACGGAACTGATGCGCCCGGTGCTGGAGGCATTGCAGACGCTGGCGGATGCCGGGTTGGTCCATCGCGACGTCAAACCCGATAATATCCTGTTTTTTGGCGGACAACCGTGCCTGGCCGATATCGGATTGTTAGACGAGGACACGGCCACGCTCACCCGCCGCGGCACGCCTGGCTACG
>JBAXOP010000674.1:0-1729 GCA_037133195.1 Verrucomicrobiota bacterium
GGTATGTCCCGTGGCAGGGCCTCGCATGTACATGGCTGAGTTGGTGGGCGGGCGACGCGGCCGGTGCCATTGTCGTCGCGCCTTTGCTTTTGGCCTGGCATTTCCAACATTCCTTCAAGAAAAAATCCTGGCTGATGTTGGAGATGGCGATGTTAGGGGCCGTGACCCTGCTGCTGTGCATCTTCGTGCTATTTCAGCAGCAAGCGCACGTCGAGTACTGTCTGCTCCCCCTGTTGTTATGGGCGGCATTTCGCTTTGGCATACGCGGAGCCGCCACCGCCGCAGTGGCCATCGCGCTTTTCGCGATTATCGGCAACCGTTTGGAAAGCAGTCCGTTTGTAGGCAACACGGTGCATGAATCACTCATGTTGCTGTATTCATTCCTGGGAGTAGCCATGATCTGCGTGCTCGTCCTCATGGGGATTCTTTCCGAGCGCAAGCGGGCGGAAGCGGCACTTCAATCCACCAACCACTCGCTCGCGCTAGCTACCGCCTGCGCCAATGAGATGGCCGAGCAAGCCGCCCGCGCCAATCTCGCCAAGAGCGAATTTCTGGCCAATATGAGCCATGAACTGCGCACACCCATGAACGGGGTCATTGGCATGAACGGACTGTTGCTGGATACCGAACTCAGCGCCGAGCAACGCAGTTACGCCGAACTCGCCCATGCCAGTGGCCAAGCCATGCTCAGCTTGCTCAACTCAATTCTGGATTTCTCAAAGATTGAGGCCAAGAAGCTTGATTTGGAGACATTAGACTTTGATTTGGGGGCCTTAATGGAGGATTTCATAGCCACGCTGAGGGTTTCGGCGCACGAGAAAAACTTGGCGCTGCACTCCACCATTGAGGCGGCGGTGCCCGCTCTGCTGCGTGGCGATCCGGGACGCCTGCGCCAGATTTTAACCAACCTGACGGACAATGCGATCAAGTTCACCGCCGCTGGCAAGGTGAGCATTCACGTTGCCATTGAGGCGGAGACAGCGCACACGGTGCAGTTGCGCTTCACGGTGAGTGACACCGGACTGGGCATCGCCCGCGACAAGCTTGGGCTGCTGTTTGACAAGTTCAGCCAGGTGGATGCCTCGACCACCCGTCAATACGGCGGCACCGGCCTGGGGCTGGCCATTTCCAAACAACTTGCCGAGTTAATGGGTGGCCGCATCGGTGTGACGAGCGAGCCGGGTGTTGGCTCGCAATTTTGGTTTAGCGCACGCCTGGCCAAACAGGCCGGGCCGCCGCCCCCGCGGCCGCACACACCGCGCCACCCGATGCGCGAAACCGCGCCCCAATTTCAGGGTCATAAGACCCGCATTTTACTCGCCGAGGACAACATCGCCAGCCAGCAAGTGGCGTTGCGCATCCTGACCAAGTTGGGCTTGCGAGCGGACGCTGTGGCCAATGGAGTGGAGGCCGTCAAGGCCCTTGCCACCATCCCTTACGATCTGGTGCTCATGGATGTGCAAATGCCCGAGATGGATGGTATCGAGGCGACCCGGCATATCCGTAGTTCGCTCTCTGCTGCCCGCAACCATCGGGTGCCTATCATTGCCATGACGGCCAGCATCATGCCAAGCGACCGCCAAAAATGCCTGGATGCCCAGATGGACGATTATGTGTCCAAGCCAGTCTCCACGCAATCCTTGGCTGCGGCACTCCAGCGTTGGCTGCCCACCGAGTTGCCTGTCGGCGAACCGTAACCCTTTTGACTCACTTGGCCCGGATGAGGCAT
>JBAXOP010000675.1:0-1716 GCA_037133195.1 Verrucomicrobiota bacterium
GTCTGGCGACGGCAACGCCAACCTGCTGAACGGCGGGGCGGGCGACGACGTGCTGCCGGGCGGCGTGGGCGCCGACACGCTGCAGGGCGGCGGCGGCACGGACACGGCGGACTACACGGTGTCGGTGGAGGCGGTGACGGTGAAGGTCTTCGCGCCGTTGGCATTGAGCGCGGGGACGTAGGTGAGATTGCCGAGATTCGCAGCGAGGATCACCTGGCTGGCGGTGACGTCCACACTTGAAAGTTGCAAGGTGCCGGTCGTGGGCAGCGTCGCGATGGTGATGCTCGCCAGCGGCGTGCTCTCCACGTCGGCGTAGGAAGCGGTGAAGTCCGCGGCGGTGAAGCTGAACGTCGTGTCTTCCGTGCCGCTCACGGCAATCGTCGCGAGCGTCGGCGCGGTCAGCGCCGCCAATGTGGCGGCGGGAGCCAATCTCGCCAACACCGCCACCGCGGGCAATGCGGCGGGCACCCTCGTGAAACGCGATGCCAGCGGGAACTTCGCCGCCGGCACGATCACCGGCGCCTTCACCGGTACCGGTGCGGGTCTGACGGGAATCCCGGCCAGCGCAGTGACCATGGTGCTCATTCCGGCGGGTGCATTCACGATGGGCAACGTGGTCGGCTCCGGTTCTGACAGCGATATCACCAACGCCGCGCCCGTGAGCACGACGGTGTCGGCGTTTTACATGGACGCGAATCTGGTGAGCCTGAGCCAGTGGCAGGCGGTTTACTTTTGGGCCACGAGCCATAGCTACACTTTCGTGCATGCGGGGCTCGGCAAGGCGGCCAATCATCCGGTGCATTCGGTGGACTGGTATGACTGCGTGAAGTGGTGCAATGCGCGCTCGGAACAGGCGGGGATCACACCGGTGTACTACACGGATGACGGGTTCACTTCGGTTTATCGGACCGGTGAAGGGACGGTCTTTGCGAATTGGGCGACCAGTGGCTACCGCTTGCCGACGGAAGCCGAGTGGGAGAAGGCGGCCCGTGGCGGACTCAGCGGGCAACGCTTCCCCTGGGGCGACACCATCAGTCAAAATCTGGCCAATTACAACAGTGCCACTGGCACCACCTACGATATTGGGCCGGTCGGATTCAATGCGATTGGGAGCGTCGGCGGGACCGGTCCTGCCACGAGTCCGGTGGGCTCGTTTGCGGCGAACGGGTATGGTCTCTACGACATGGGGGGAAATGTGTTTGATTGGTGCTGGGATTGGTCGGGGGGGGCGTATGCGGGTGGCAGCGACCCCCATGGGCCTGCTTCGGGCACGTACCGGGTGGTCCGGGGTGGCAATGCGAACAATAACGCAACCTTCTGCCGCTGCGCCAACCACAACAACAACAACCCGACCTACAGCAATAGCGGCTACGGGTTCCGCGTGGCCCGCAGCGTTGTCCCCTAGCAACAGTAGGAAATTTTGGATTTTGAATGTTGAATTTTGAATTGCAGAAATAAAGAACTACCGGGTCTGAGGCGAGGCCGCTGACGATAACCTCCCGAGCAACTTGAAGATTTACCGCAGAGACGCAAAGGACGCCAAGGAGCGCAAAGTGGAATGGGTTATAAAAAAATCCGGTCTTGCTCAGCGTCCCTTTGCGACCTTTGCGGCTTTGCGGTAAGCATTTGACAGATACTCAACGTTCCAACCCACCCACCCACCCACCCACCCATCCATCCCATGCCAAACCATCCCTTCCGCCGCCATTTGAGATC
>JBAXOP010000676.1:0-1708 GCA_037133195.1 Verrucomicrobiota bacterium
GCGCCTTGAACATGGTGGCGGCCACCCCGGAATGCGAACGCATGCCGATGCCCACTGCGGAGAGCTTAGCAATGCCCCCCTCGGTCTCGACCTTGGCATTGGGCCCCAGCCCGGCGATGACCGGCTTGAGAGCGGCCTGCGCCTTACCCAGATCACTGGAATGCATGGTAAAGGAATGGCGGGCGAAGCCATCGTGGGCGATATTGGAGATGATCATGTCCAGATTAATCTCCGCCTCACCGATCGCTCCGAGAATGCGCCCGGACATGCCAGGCTCATCCGGGATACCGGTGATGGTGACGCGGGCTTGCGAGCGTTCTATCGAGAGGCCGCGTATCACGACGTTCTCCATGTTGGGATGTTCTTCTAACACAAGGGTACCGGGGTTATCGTTAAGCGAGGAGCGAACTTCAAAAATAACGGCGAATTTCTTGGCAAATTCGACCGAGCGGGATTGCATGACCTTGGAACCGGAGGAGGCCATTTCCAACATTTCGTCATAGGAAATTTCCGGCAATTTTCGGGCGTTGGTCACCACCCGCGGGTCGCAGGTGTACACGCCGTCCACGTCGGTTAGAATCTGGCAGACATCGGCCTTGAGTGCGGCGGCCACCGCGATGGCGGTCAGGTCCGAACCGCCGCGGCCCAGCGTGTGAATCATCCCCTTGGGAGTGATCCCTTGGAAGCCGGCCACCACGAGGGTTTTGCCTTCGTCGAGAAACCCGCGCATCAGCGAGGGGTCCATGTTGAGGATGCGGCCGCGGGTGTGCGATCCTGTGGTGAAGATACCCGCCTGGCGCCCGGTGATCGACACGGCTTCCAGGCCCATCTCCTGCAACGCCATGGCGACCAGGGCGATGGATTGTTGTTCGCCGGTGGCCAGCAGCACGTCGAGTTCGCGCTCCGACGGATGGTCGGTGAGTTCGCTGGCCATTTTGATGAGGCCGTCGGTGACGCCGGACATCGCCGAAACCACCGCCACGACTTGGTTGCCGGCGTCGTGGGTGCGTTTCAAGCGCTCCGCGACGTTGCGGATGCGATCCAGGGTGCCGACGGAGGTTCCGCCGTATTTTTGTACAATGAGGGCCATGGGGCGCGGCAGTCAAGCCAAGCACGGGGGGCTTGGCAAGCACAAGATTCGTGCGTCCACTGTTCCTGGGCACGGTGGAAAATGATTCGGCACATTTTGACGTTCAGGCGTTCACAAAGTCATCGAAACGCTGAGGCGCGGAGCTAGCAGGGCAAATCGCAGGGTTTTTTTCGCTGCCGCCTCAGCCTTTCCGAGTAACTTGGCGCGGATGACGCATGGTAGGGCGCGACGACGTTACTGTCGTCGTGCGGAAGGAGCGACCATGAAGCGGGCCATTCATGGTCTCTTCCAATCCACAACACCTCACGTCGAAAGAATGAATACGAACGCCGAACATCCAACATCGAACGCCCAACGTCGAACAGAAGAGGCGAAAATAACAGCCTGAACGGCCCATCTTTCTCTCCTGATTCTCTTCGGTTCGACCGTTGAACGCGGAGCGAGCGCTAGCGAGTTTGGAAAAAACAGGCGAAGCCCTCACTGGCATAGCCGGAGGCAATGTTCGATGTTCGCATTTCCCGCGGGCCAGCGCGCAGCCCTTCCGCTACCACCTCAATTCTCACCCTTTGTTGCCTTTGTTGCCTTTGTTGCCTTTGTTGCCTTTGTTGCCTTTGTTGC
>JBAXOP010000677.1:0-1701 GCA_037133195.1 Verrucomicrobiota bacterium
GACGAAGGCACCTGCTTGTTTGAGAAATAACGTGTCGTTATCCGCCGGCGTGCGGGCGAGTTCCTTCAGCGCACGCAATTCCACGGCTTTCAGCGGGTTTTGGCGCAGCCGCGGTGCCAGGCGAAGCCACAGCGCCTTGGCTATCAGGCAGAAGGCGAGCAATCCGCCGATGGCGTGTCCGAGCCAAGGTGGCAGTGCGGGTTGGGAGGGAATGAGTGCCTGGGCAGGGCGCAGGACGGCGAGAATATCGGTCATGCGTTCGACGGGGATGGGAAGGGCCTGGGGCGGGCCGCTTGGCGGAGCGCTGCGGGTGGTTGACGGCAAGATTTTCAAGGGGATCGGTTCGGTGGTCACGCTGCGGTAGTGTTTTAAAACCGGATCGAAGTACACCAGTTGGAATGGCGGGATGGCCGTTTGCAGGTCGAGCGGTTTGATCAATTGTTGGAAAATGACAGAGCCGGAAAGCCGCCGGCGCTCGTCCCCTCGCTGGGTGGCTGTGGCCTCGTAGATTTTCCATCCTTTGGGTTGCTGGATGCGCGGTGGGCGCATGGTGTCCAGGTTGCCGCTACCGGTGACGATGAGGTCCACCGAGATGGGGTCGGCCTCCCGTACTTCCGTTTCGCTGGTGTTGGCGTGCAATGCGAAGCTACCGATGGCATTGTCGAATCCAGCGGGAGCACCCGGCGGCAGCGGGGTGGTTTCAAATTCGAGTTTAGGAATATCGAGGAATGTTTCCTCGGTGACGCGTTGCAGGAAGCCATCGACGATGAGTTGCGTAGATGTGAGGCGCACTTTGGCGGGGCCGATACCGACTTTGCCGCTGCGGGTGGGGGTGAGGGTGCTGGGGTAGGCGAGGGTGGTGTAGGGACGGCCCAGCACGTTGAGTTGGCCTTTGATGGAGCTGGGTTCGAGGCGCCAGCAGGCGACCCCGTCGAGCTGAAACTCGGGAATGCCCCAATCTTCCACTGTTATGGCCAAATCTTTGGGGACGAAAATCTTGATCTCGGTGGGGATCGCCTCCCCCTCGTACGGGTGGTCTTTGAGGATATGAAACCCGGCGGCGTAGCGCAGGGTGCGTCCGCCTACGGTCGCCTCGTGCCATTGCAATTCATCGGGATTGAAAACGACAAATTCGATCGGTTCGGTGCGTGACTTGAGCCCGTTGACGAGAATCTCTATAGCCGGGATGGTGTGGCGCCCAACCGTGTAGCACTCAACCGCGTATTGATAGAAGTACTCGATCCGGCGGCCGGGCATTTGGCGTGGGATGGCGGAAGGTGCGGTGGCACGGATAGTTACGTCCGGAGGGTTGGGGATGGCCGGCAGGGTGTCTGGTGGGCGTCCGGGCAGGGCGATTTCGAGGAATGCCTGTTCGCCACGGGCGAGGTGGCGGGTGCTCAATTGCGCCGAGATCTGGGCACCCGCAGGCATAACGAGGCTCAGACAGGAGCAGAGGCACAGCGCGATGGCGGCGTGAGTGGCATGTGGCTTGTGGCGGGCGGTCATGATGTTACCAATCCTGTTCCGGGTTGTTATATTCAATGCGGCCGGAGCGCAGCGGCCCCTTTTCCAAATCGGCGTTTTCGCCCAGAATCCGCCGGGCGCGTTCTTCGGGTGTCTCATCGGGTTTGGGCGCCGGGTGGTCGCCGGCTTGTGGGTCGCCATCCGTGGGGGGGGCGTTTTTCTCCGGATCATCGCCGG
>JBAXOP010000678.1:0-1700 GCA_037133195.1 Verrucomicrobiota bacterium
CAGTCGCCGGTTTCGGCCTGAGCCACGCCGCGCCCATTGCGGTGAGTTCGTACACTTACGACAGGGGAAGTATTGGTTGGGGCTCCGATACAGGGAATAGACTGACGGATGGCGTGATACCGTCCATCACTTTTTGGAGTGATACAAATTACGTTGGTTTTAACGGTACGTGGCCCCAGATTACCTTCGATTTGGGCACCAGCAACAACCTGGGCACCGTCGACCTGTCATACTGGGCCGATAGCACTTCAATCTTCGGGCCTCAGAACATCCTCGGCGACCGCTTGAAGATTTCGGTCAGCGACGACAATATCACCTACTCGACGCCGGTGCAATACAGCCCGTTCACCGGCCCACTCGATCATGTGGTCACCTCGTCCATGAATGTGACGGGAATGAGCGGCAGATACGTCCGTCTGGACTTTCAGAAGAATCCTGACGCCGCTTGGCTGTTTTTCGGGGAAGTGGCGTTCTCCAGCGCCGCAAGCGGCACCGCGACCACGACCACACTGGCCCGCCACACCGGCACGGACACGCCTTCGACTTACGGCGCTTCGCTGAGCTTCGATGCTGCCGTGGCTCCCGCCACGGCGACGGGCACCGTGGAGCTGTATGACGGTGGCGCTGCTGGAACGCTGATTGGTACCGGCACCCTCTCGAGTGGCGTGTGCACCATCACCCCCGTCACCACCGCGTTGGTGCTCGGTACCCATGACAACATCGTGGCCGTCTATGGCGGCGACAGCAGCGATGCCGGCAGTACTTCCGCGGCCTTGAGCCCCGCCCAAGTCGTCAACCCGGGACCTGCGGTGACACTGCGAGTCACGACCCCGCCCAGTGGTGGGGAGCCTGGGGTGGCTTGGGCCACGCAGCCGAAGGTGAAGCTGCTGGATGCGTTCGGCAACACCGCTAACAGTAGCGCTCCCATCACACTCGCGATCACCACGGCGACGCCGGCGAGCGGAGGTCCCGGCACATTGAGCGGCACGACGACCGTGTCCGCAGTGAACGGCGTGGCCACCTTCAGCGGCCTATCAATCACCACTGCCGGCGTTGGCTACCGGTTGACCGCGACGGATGCGGGACTGACGTCGGATAGCGCACTGTTTACGGTCTCGTCAGGCACCGTGCTCTACAGCAGCGCCGATTGTAGCGGTCAGTTCCCCCGTACCACACTGGACTTCACACCGCTAGCCGGCCATGTTTACAGGCTTGCGTTCTCCCTGAACAACCCCGTCGGAAGCCTGTACAACGCCCTTATTGGCTTCTCGCCATACGCAGCAGCAGACAATACCTATAACGACTCCATCATTGACGGCTTTTGGGTCGGGAATGCCGTGGCTAGGCAATACAATGGCGGCAGCTCCGGGGAAGCGTCTTTTACATCGGATACATTATCTGGCCATAATGGATATCGGGGTCCCGCCGGGGAGTTGGACAGCAATTATGAGGTTGTATTGGACACCACCGCGACGACTTGGACCACCGCGACCTCGATGAGCAGCGGCCTGGGCACGGTGTCAGGTTCGGTGCGTACGGCGATAGGGACTGTCAAATCGGTTCAGGTACGGGTTAGAGATTTAGGGCCTGCCATCGCCACCATCAGCAACTTCAGATTGACGGATACCTCAGCGGTCACCAGCAGCCCCTACGACACCTGGGGCAATGGCACCTTCGCCAACAGCTTCACTGACAAAGAC
>JBAXOP010000679.1:0-1683 GCA_037133195.1 Verrucomicrobiota bacterium
CGGGTGACAAACGGGTGACAAACGGGTGACAAACGGGTGACAAACGGGTGACAAATTCGGCCACGGCCGGGAAGTCTGACCTTGGCGGATCCGGCTGGCTGGACTTGATCCTAGAGGCCTTGGATTTGGCAGGGAGGCTCCGGCGTGCCTTTCCTGCAACCTCCCCCGGCACCGTAGCTGAGCCCAGCGCTACGTCCCGGCTCCACTCCAGCCCCGCCAATTTCTTGTTTCATCCCTCTACTGACCACCTTCACGTTCCACTTCCCATCCTTGCCAACCTCGAGCGGGAATGTGGACAAGTATGAAGTTCTATAAGTGCATAAGTGCGATCAAAGCGTGGAACGCAGAAAGCCGTGATCACGGCGGCCTTCGGGCTGCCGAAGACACAAACTGGCATGACCGTAGGAAAATCGCCCTAACACCTACGATGTGGATTTGGTAAAGTGCCACGATGTCAATTCGGCCATCAACAATTGCATACGCCATTCTGGATGCTCCCTATGCTCCCGCGTGGCTAGTGGCCTTCTATTGAGCGCTTAGATGGTGTTTTTCAGACCCCCACGCGCAAATCCCTGGCACTCCACAGCAGTCCCTTCGCCCCGCTGCCGCTGCCCCGCATCGACCGCGCTCCATCCTTGCGCTTGGCGCTGAACCGCTCCCGTGCCCGTGCAAACGCCTCATTCACAAACTCCTTGCTGCCGATCACCGCCCCATCCGTGAAATACCTCACCCGGCAATGCAACATCTTCGAGAATCCAAGATCCTTCAAGATCGTGCTATTATCTTTACTTTCTAACATCTCAGCCGCGCTCAGCGTGCTTTGGGCCGCGCGATTTCCTCCTCCAGCTACCTCCGCCCGCCCCGGCTTGCGTCCCAAGGCCAGCCCCATCAACTGTCGGTACAGGCGCGACACATCCTGCCATTTCTCCGCCTCAAACCCCACTCCTTGATCGCAATAATACGCCCGCACCAATCCCTCGCACGCTTTTTTCCCGTTCCCTTTCTTACCGCCGCCCACCGCTTCCCCATAACTGCTCCAGCGGTAATCCGCAGGATCTTTGACCATTCCCGCACGCACCGGATTGAGGTCGATGTAGGCCGCCATCGTCCGCGCCGCCACTCCGCTTTCCACGATCACGCTCTTGAACCGTTCTTCCCACAAGGTCCCTGACCGCGAATGCATCCGATTGAACCACCGCGTGAACCGGATCAACAAGCCTTTCATAAACTCACTTAAATCATGCATCCGGTAGGTGAACCGGGCATGAATGGCCGCCACCCGCGCTACACCCGCGCCTTCATTCTCGCCGATAGAGACCTTCCTCGCCTCCGCCAATTCCGCTGCCACACCCGCCACCACCGCCTCGCAATATAGCCCGTTAACACGTTGCAGTAACTCCTCGTCACTCAACCCGCCATCCGCCATCCGCGGCACCTCCAACAGCAAGTGAAAATGGTTAGACATCACGCAATACGACAAGACCCGGCAGCCTGAAAAATTCTCATACATCCGGAAAAACATCCGGAACGCCTCGCACTCCCGCTCCTCAAACACAAACCGCCGATCCACCACCCGCGAGATACAGTGATAAATCACCGGCTTCGTCGTCGAATCCTTCCACCCCGCCAGCCATCGAGATTTACGCATGTAACCACCGTACCACCGAAAACCGCACAATCCAA
>JBAXOP010000680.1:0-1660 GCA_037133195.1 Verrucomicrobiota bacterium
AACTCGTTGCAAATCAACGAGTTAAGTTTCAGAGTCTCAAAAACGGCCTGAAAAAAGGCAAAAAAAGTGCAAAAATGGCGGATTCTAACAACCCTCTAAGAAACTCGGGCTAGAAACCGGAGGGTAACTGACCATTCGCTCTACTCTGTTATTTGGGTGAGATCTCATCTGGCCAGAGTGGTGGGCGGTTGGCTCGGGTCTTGATTCTTCGTCGGACCTGGTCTTTCAGGCGTTTTTCTATTCGTTGCTCCAACATGTGGCGGAGGTCTTTCTCATCCGGCGGACCTTGGCCGCGCCGGGGCAGCAGACGCTCCAAAATGAAGGTGATGTCGCCACTGGTGATGTTGACGGGGCCTTCCGGGGTGGCGGGTGCCGGAGTGTGCATGCGCTCCTGGGTCAGGAAGAGCAATGCCAGCATCACCAGCGCCATGTGGTGGTGCCAGGCCAGCCAGCCGCGGGTCTGATAGTCCGCCATTCCCACCTCTTTTTTGCCATCGCGGAAGTTGCGCTCCACCACGTTGCGCTCGACTCCATCGGCCACCAGCAGGCGCGGATCCTCGTCGGCCGGGTCGTTGCTCAGGGCGTAATGGCGGCGGGGGCCCATAGTTTTGCCGCCCTTGTTGGTCCGTGCGTCGGGATCTTCCCAAGCAAGCAGCCACCAGACTTTCTGGACATCGCCTTCGACCACCCACACGCGTTGCGCCAGGTAGCTCACCTCGACCCAGCCCTGGTCGCTGTCGCGCACCTTGAGCCGCTGCCACGCGGTGTCGGGTTGGGCGGCGGCCCAGGCGTTAACTCGTTGGCTCGGCTGGCTCGCCTTCGGATGCAGCAGGGGCTTGCCGGGGCGGGCGCCTTGCTGGTGGGGCCAGGGCGCTTCGGTCCAGATGTGCTGGTCGCAATGGACCTCCGCCACAAATAGTTCCCCGTCGAGGTCCAGCGCGTGAAGAAACGGGTGGTCGCTGCCGTAACCGCTGTCCATGCTCACGCGGTCAAAGCCAATGCCGAGCTGGCGCTGGTGGCGGACGCTTTCAAGCGCGATTTGCGGCTTGGTCAGAAACTGACGCTGATCCTCGGGGATGCCGGCTTTGTCGCAACGTTCGGAATCGTCGCACCAGGCCTTGGGCAGATAAAGGCGGATATCGACGAGGGTGGACCGCTGGCCGCTGGCGAGACTGGTGCAGACGGCGTTCTGGCTGTTTTCGATCTTGCCGAGCCGTCCGTTGTACATCGGAGCCACCCCGACGGAGCAATCGCCCTTCTTGGCAAATGCGGTGTCGGCGATGACGAGCCGGCAGGTAAGCGCTCAATAGACGGCCACTAGCCACGCGGGGCATAGCTAGCATACATAGTCGCGTATGCAATCTACATCATCTGAACTCGCCCCCTCCGACTCCTCCATCAGTACTTGGTGACAGATAAAAAGTAGAGTATCTTCTAGATTGTGCGGTTTTTGGTGGTATGATGGTTACATGCGCAGGTCACGATGGCTGGCGGGTTGGAAAGATTCGGTTACGAAACCGGTGATTTACCACTGCATATCGAGGGTGGTGGACCGGCGGTTTGTGTTTGGGGAGCGGGAATGCGAGGCGTTCCGAATGCATATGCGGATGTATGAGAATTTCTCAGGCTGCCGGGTATTGTCGTATTGCGTGATGTCGAA
>JBAXOP010000681.1:0-1659 GCA_037133195.1 Verrucomicrobiota bacterium
AGTGTTACGCTCCGCACTAATCGCGGGAAATCGGGGGAGTTGGATTTCGCAATAATCTCGGGGTTGTCGTAACGGGATCCGTATGGAATGCGGTGATATCCCGCATGGCAGGCCGACGGAGCGCAGGGTTTTGAGCCGGAGGCGAAAAGCCCGGAGCGGAGGCGGCCTGCCATGCGGCGCGGCCGGGGGGGCGGGGTTGCCGGGGTGGCCACGCTTGCGACTTGGCGGCGGCGGATGATCGGTTAGAATCCGGCCCGTGCAAATCCACGAAGAAGCATTGGCTGGAAAACCGCGCCCCTGCGCGCCAGATGACTGCGCCAGATGCGGCGGCAAGCAAAAGCTCCACAAGCACAAGACCTACCAGCGCAATGCCGACACCTCGGGGCAGGGCACCGAGACGGTGCATTGTTTCCGCTGCCCGCGCTGCCCCGTCTACATCAGCATCATCCCGCGGGGAATGCTCCCCTACCGCAGCCTGCGGGTCGCGCGCCTTGAGGCGAGTCTCGACGCCACCCACGGAGTGGCGCGGCCTGTGGCGGGCGAAGGCGCGAGGCCTCCGCCCGCCTCCGAAGTGGAGCGGGGTTGCGTCGAGCGGGCTGAGAAAAAGCTACTCGGGCGCATCCCGTTCCTCCGCGGATGTCTGGGCCAGATGCTGCCGGTATTAGATGATAACGACCCCGGCGGCTTCTGGAGGGCACTGCGCATGATTGGCAGGCTTGGGGATATCCTCCTGCATCTGGCGGCGAATTTCAAGACCTCGTTGCTGGCTTGTTACCGCAGTTTGAAACCGCACTGGGTACGGGCGCCAAGCCCCGCTTGAGATCTAACGGCAGTCGGCGCGCCATCCCACAAACCATTGGGTTTGGCGGACGCTCAAAACCGCCCGAAGTTCGCCCGCGTCATGCCAAACGACGCCCCCAACCCCAAATCCGCCCTCGCGCTGCTGCGCTTCGAGGTCATCTGCCACCTCAAGAACCTCCACAAGGAGGGCATTCCGCTCGCCGAGTGCCTGCGGAGCGCCTCCTCGCGCCCATGGCCCGAACCCGATGGCAATTACTACTCCTGTCGTACCCTGGAAACCTGGTGGTATGACTATGCCAAGAGCGGCTACACCGGTCTAACCGGCAAGGACTCCCGCGCCGACGCCGGCAAGAGCCGCTCCATCGACAAGGAAACCGGCGAATGGATCCTCATGAAAATCCAGGAAAATCCCCACACCCCGCTGCAAGTCCTCCACCGCCACTGGCAGCAACACGGCCACGATCTGCCGTCCATCAGCTCCGTTTGCCGTTTCCTCAAAACCCACGGCTACGACCGCCGCAGCCTGCGTGCCGGCCGGCTCGACAGCGGCCCCCAGAAAGCCTTCGAAGCCCCCGCTCCCAACGACCTCTGGATGGTCGACTTCGCCTGCGGCCCCACCTTGCGCACTCCGGAAGGCAAGGCCATCACCACCCAGCTCTGCGTCATCCTCGACGATCACAGCCGCCTCATCACCCACGCCGCCTATTATCTAACCGGCGATACCATCACCTTCCTCGACAGCCTCAAGCAGGCCGTCCTGCGCCGCGGCCTGCCCCACAAACTCTACACCGACCAAGGCAAGCCCTTTGTCAGCAACCACACCCGCACCGTCTGCGCCAACCTCGGCATCCGCCTGCT
>JBAXOP010000682.1:0-1641 GCA_037133195.1 Verrucomicrobiota bacterium
GAGACGCCCGTTGTGCCCAGGTCCCCTGTGGTGTAGGCGGCGTACGCCGTGACCGGCGTGTTGGTGGCGCTCACCGTGGCAAAGTCGTTGCCGACGAATACGCCCGGCAGGATCGAGTTGGTCAAGCTCGGCGCGGTCGTGGTAACCTTCACGGTGGACGAGCCAATATTCAGCGCGCCGCCTACCCCGCGTGCGAACGATTTTACGCTCAGGGTGTTGGCACCGGTGAGGAGGGTGCTGAGGCCCGAATTTGCTGTTAGAGCACTACCTGATTCATCCGCATTACCGCCGCTGGCGTTGAGCGTGCCGCCGCTCAGCGTTACGCCTGCATTGCCGAGACGGTTGGCAACGAGGGTGGTGTTGTCGAGATTGAGCGCGCTGTCTGCATTGACGGTCACCGCGGCTGCGCGGAAATTGTTCACGCCGTTACTGCCGCTGAAAGTCACCCCGCCGCCGTTGCTGCTATTAATCGTTAGGGTGCCGCTGGCCGTGCTGGCTGTCGTACCCGTGAGCGTCATCGTCCCGCTGCCGATCTTCGTCAGGTTGATCGCGGTAACCAAGCTGTCGCTGAAGCGCTGGAACGAGCCGGCGAAGGTCGAACTGGCATTGGAGCTACCGACCGTGAGGGTGTTGACCACGCCGGAGTTAGTCACCAGTGAGGTGCTTGTGCCAGCCAGCGAACCGAACAGCGAGGAATTCCCATTGAGGTTGAGCCAGGTGCCATTTTCCAGTGTCACATCTGCCAGGCGGGAGCCGCCATTGGTTCCGCCGCTTTGCAGGCCGCCTGCGGTGACATCGAGCGCGCCGCTGAGGGCACCGATGGCGTTGAATTGAAGGACCCCCGTCCCTGATTTGGTCATCGCACCGCCGCCGCCCGTCACACCGTTGAAGACGAAATCAGCCTGAAGGGGGTTGATGATCAGGGTATTGAAGGTGGCCGCGCCGATGGATAGCGCAGCACTTGAGGGAAGGCTCACCAAGCCGGCGATCGCGGCCCCAGTGTTGCCGTCACTTTCGGAAGTTGTTGTAATGCCACCGGTTAGTGTCAGCATCCCGCCAGTGTTAACGGTGGGGGCCGTCATGCCGTAGTTGTTCGTGTATTTAAGGCCGGCCAGGGTGTTATTGCCGAAGAGGGTTAGGAGCGAACCGCCATTGAGAGTCACTGCATTGCCCGAGCCTATCTGGCCGGCGCTCACGGTCATGACCAAGGCGGAGTTATTGAGGACCAGGCCAGTGAGCCCCGTGGTATCATTGGGGATGACCACTCCGGAGGTGGCTTGAAGGTTCGCGCTGGTGTTCAGGACCGTGCCGCCGGTATAGCTGTTGGTGCCATTGTACATCGTCAAGGGCTGATTGCCATTACCTCGCGTGGTCAACACCAGTCGGGTTTGGGCACCACTCCCGTTGTCGATGATTGTGGAGCGAAGAATATTGGTATTGTTGTTACCGGTACCTGTCCAAAAATATAAGTCTTGGACGCCGCTGCTGGCCGCACCGCCGGCAGTGATGCTGCCATTGCCCACAGCCGTGCCCACGGTGTTGCTCCCACTGTTGAGCAGCAAGCCGCCGGCTACCAAATTGAGGATGCTGCCATTGGTCGCGAACGTCAACGCGTTCGTCGCCAAGGTATTGAGGGTGACC
>JBAXOP010000683.1:0-1641 GCA_037133195.1 Verrucomicrobiota bacterium
GGTGGGGCGACTGGTGGGGCGACTGGTGGGGCGACTGGTGGGGCGACTGGTGGGGTCAGGGCCGTGACTTGGGCCTCATGGGCCTGAACATAGGCCCATGGAGAGTTGGTCGGTCTGGCGGTTCTGGTATTCACGGGGCAACACCTTTCCGTTCCAGCATCTGGATGAGTCTTTGGCCTTTGTCGGTGGTGCGATACTGTTGTTTGCTGCTGCTAGGCTTGTCCGGGATGGTCATTTCGATGAGCGCTTCCTGGAGAAGGGGGGTGAGGACTTGGTCCCGAAACTTGGTGCGGTTGGTTCGCTCAGCGATCTCCATCAGATCGTGTATGGAGCTTGCAACGATTGACTTGCGAAGGATCTGAACTTGGTGCCCGCTTAGTGCCAACCTGGTCCCGACTTGGTCCCGACTTGGTCCCGGCTTGGTCCCAAGCGGTCTGCGGATGGTGGTGACGAAGCCATCGGTGAGGGAGAATTCCGGTTCGGAGAGTCCGGCGGCGACGCATTTGCGGATCATGTCGCGGATGCCGGTGCCCATGCGCTCGATGTATTTGGTCAGGTAGAGTGGTTCCGCCAGGAGGGGATTGCCGGGGATGGAGCCGTGGGGTTGGCGCAGCTTGGCGAGAGTGAGAGCGGGCGGAAGGGTGCCGGGATTCCAGATTTCAAGGCGGTCACTGAAGAGCATGACCTGGACGCTGCCATTGCTGTTGTAATCGCGATGGGCGATGGCGTTGACGATGGCCTCGGCGACGACATCGCGTGGAAACTCATATTCGACCGGAGCCTGCGGGCTCAGCTCGCGGGTGCCTACGCTGACGTTGATCTTGGACATGACGAAGTCGATGGCCTGATCGATGAGTTCGAAGGCGGTGCCTTTGTAAACCTGATAGGAGGGAATGGGCTTGGCGACCTCGGTGCCGTGGAAGTGGGCGCACTTGACCTCAGACGGCTGGGTGAAGCGTTGCGGGTGCTTGCCAAAGAGAAGGATGGCGGCATTGGTCGGTTTGCCGTCGTCAAGCAAGTTCAGGTGGGTGAGAATTTCCTCGATTTCGGCCTCGGCGGGGAGCGGGAAGTTGCGGGCCTTGCGGGCGCGGCGGACAAAGCGGGTGATGGCCTCGGCATCGAGGTCGTCGATGCTGGCCTTGCGGGCGGCGCGCGCATCCCAGGGGGCGAGGTTGAGCTTGCCGGTGGTCTCTAGCAGATCAATGAGGCTGGCGTAAACGTCGGGCAACAGGTCCGTGGAATCACTGAAGCGACGGCGCACCAATTGGCTGCCAACGTCCCGAATGAGAGCCTGCATTTTCGGGTGTTTGGTGTCGTCCTTCGCGCCCTTGACGAAGATCAAGCGGGTCTTCCCGAGGCGGGTGGCTTCGTTGAATTCGAGATGGGTGGGCGAGAGTCCATCCTCGTTTTCCCAGCCGTATTCGTCGCCGAAGAGGCCAAGGTAGAGATCGCATTTGCGAACCTCATCGAGATAGACCGCATCGGGGCGTCGGTCTGATGCCGGGATATCGCGCTCGAAGATAAAGGACTCGAAGAAGCGCCGCAGCAGAGGATCTCCGGAAAGATACTCGCCGAGGGCTTTGCGCGGGTGCCGGACAAAAAAGTTAATTTGAGACCTCAGACCAGCGCGGTTGTTTTGCA
>JBAXOP010000684.1:0-1637 GCA_037133195.1 Verrucomicrobiota bacterium
GGCTGGAATAATGCCGCCCTGAACCCCATCCGGCGACTCGTCGTTCTGCGTGATACGGATCCAACTGCGGTTCCAGAACTCCGCCCACCATTTCACATGCGCCGCCCGCCGGTCTGCTAGATTCACCTTTCGCGCCGCGTCGAGAATGGTTTGAATCTCACCTAACCACTGATCCACAGTGGCAGGATGCTTGGTCAATACTGCAATCTCAAACAGGTGGCTGGTGCCGGCGGTGGATTGCAGGGTGCGGTCATCCACGCGCTGCGGACGCCCCGTGGCGATCAACGCCCCGAAGGTCCGGTGCAACAGCGGCTCGGCACGCGGAAATTCCTCCACACCCTGCATCTTCGCGAGATTGGCGGGACCGACCGATTTGCCATTGCGGTGATACCAGCCGATGCGGTCCTTGAGTCCGCTGAGGACGGTGTCGGGTTCCACCACCGTCTTTTCGGGAAACAGCGCGCAGTTGAGCACATCACTGCACTGCTTTTCCGGCAGTTCCGTGGCGGCGTTGCGCCATAGTTCCATCGTGGCGCTCGCCGTGGAGGGCTTCGCTGTTTGAGCCTCCACGCAAATCACCGGACGGTTGGCATCGACCCACAGGCGCAAGTTCACCTGAGCATCCCCTTCCCCATAACGGGCGCTCAGCGTGCCGTCCTTGACTGTCAGGATCTGCCGGAATTTCTTCGTGCGCTCCGCCGGGCCGTCGCCGACCTTGATCCGCAGCGCGCCGACTTTCACCAGGCGGCCGCTGTCATCCCAACTGTCGGTCCTGGCAATGTAGAAGCGCAGGTCACCCGACGGTTCGATCCACGCGTTAACGGCGATCTCGCCATTGCCCAGCGGCATCGTGCCGTTGCTGTCTGGGCTGGGCGAATCCCAGACCACCTCGTAGGGCGACGGGGTCACGGGTTCATCGGCAGCATTCGCGCCACCCAGCGCCAGGCTCCCCAGCGCCACTATCATCATTATCATCAGTTTCGTTGTTTTCATAATTTGTGTAGTCTGTTCTCATCAGTCCTCCGTCCTGAACGGCGAAGCCGGCAGGCCATCCTTGTTGTAGAGGTTGCAGCCCGAAGGATTGCCGTTATACGCATAGTGAACAGCCACCGGCTGTGGCACCTCCGGACAGGAAACCACGACCGAGTTACCATCGATGACTGCCTCGGCCCAAAACCACTTCAGGCCAGTCGGCGCCGCGCCGTCCTTGGCGGCGATGGCGAACCGCTTAAGCTTGCCGTCGGCAACTTCCTTGACCGGCTCCCTGCCGGTCTTGCTTCCGACCATCAATCCTTTGCCCACATAATCAAAGCTGATGCGGATTTTATTGTCCTCGATCTTCATGCCCTTGTAGAGCGGGCCGCTGCAAAACAGATCCTTTCGTCCGTAATCCTTGGCTAGCGCCCAGAGCGCCAGGCGATTCCCGACATCAAACTTATTGTTCGGGTGAAGATTCTCAGGCTCGCCAAGGTCGATGGTCACGGCCATGCCGGTGTTGTGAACCCTGAGAGCCTTGGACTGCGCCATCCGGCATGGCGCCATGACATTGAGGCCGTCCGGCTTAGGCTCAGGCTCTTGCCATGTGAGCGCCGGCAACTGCACGAAGTAAAACGGGAAGTCGCCTTGTGCCCAGACTT
>JBAXOP010000685.1:0-1603 GCA_037133195.1 Verrucomicrobiota bacterium
CCCGCTACTCGCACGAGAAATCTGTACCTGCCCGCTCGTGGATTGCGCGGGCTTCGCTCTCATGGCCGAGGAACCGGCATTCGCGTTCTGTAGGAAAATTTTTAAGGATTCGCGGGCATTTTGCGGGCGATCCGAGGCCAACCGGTTGACGTGCCACATCACCCAATCGCATGCCCACTGCGGAATGTCCGGTCGCACGTCCTGCAAGGGAATAACCTGGTGGTGCAGGTGGGCGGTCATCACTTGCAGCCCGGTTTCCCCGTTGAACGGATAAACCCCCGCCAAGGCATGGTAGTAAACGCAGCCAATGGAATACATGTCCGAACACATGTCCAGCCTGGCTCGCTCAAAATGCTCGGGACACATGAAAAAAATCGAGCCATACACGGCCTCCGCATTCTCCAGATGGTCGAGCGCGGTGGCTCCGGCAAGGTGGGCCAACCCGAAATCGACGATTTTCACTTGGAATCTACCGGATGGCAGCCAAGTGAGCATGAGGTTGCCGGGTTTGAGGTCGCGGTGGACCAGATTGAGTTCTTGGGCGGCGATGAGGGCTTCCTGGGTTTGCAGGGCGAGTTCGCGAAAATCCGGCCACGTCAGCGGTGCCCGTTCGATAAGTTCATCGAGCGTCTTGCCGCTGATCAATTCCATCACCACATACGGGCCCTCCTCATCCGAGCCGACGTCGTACACAGTGACGATATGCGGATGTTGCAACAAGGCGAGCGCCCCAGCCTCCTTGACGATCTGTTGCGAAGTGGCTTGTTGTATGGCTTCTTCGCCTTCCCGCTGGATTCGCTTGATGGCCACCTCCCGATTCATCCGCGTGTCATAGGCCCGATACACCGAGCCCATCCCACCTTGGCCTATCTTTTCCCGGATTTCGTAGCGCTCTTCCATGGTCCGGGTGTCGAAAATCTGTGGTTTTTACAAGGTGGGTGGCAGACGGGCACAGCCCTAGGAGGCGGCGAGTTCCAGCCTCTGGCGCCGGTACTGGGTGGGCGACACACCGGCGATCCGGGCGAAGCTACGATTGAATTGTGACAAGGATTGGTAACCGACGAGGAAGGCAATTTCCGAGATGCGCACTTCCGGGCGCAGCAACTCGCGTTTCGCCCAATCGATCCGGCAACGGTTCACATAATCGGTGAGCGTCAGACCGGTGGACTCTTTGAAAAGACGGCAAAAATGCGATTCGCTCAAGCCGGCCTCACGAGCCACCTGGCCCAATGGCAACGGTTGATCGACGTTGGCGTGGATGAATTTGCGGGCGCGGGCAATGGCTGCCGGCTCGCTGCCTTCCTCGATGATGGCCAGCGATTCCGCATGCTCGCTGAGTTGCTCGGCGAAGGTTTGCAAAAGGGTGATCATGCTGTCGTAGCGTTGCGGATCGACCGCTCGGGTGTTCAGGTACGCACTCTTGAGTTGCCCAATGGAGGACGCACTCAGCGTCTTGCGCCCTAGCGTACCTAGCATCTCGGTGAATTGGGCCTCGCTTGGCACTTTGGTGAAAACTTGCCCGGTTTTCAAAAATCCAACGACGGAGGCCCCCATTTTCACTGGCACGGCAGTGGCGCAAAGGCCGGCAAAACAATTGTAGGTA
>JBAXOP010000686.1:0-1598 GCA_037133195.1 Verrucomicrobiota bacterium
ATTTCGCCGTCTGCTTTGAGTTGCTCCAGCAGTGTCCAGCCGCTGCCGTCCTTGAGGTTCAAATCCAGCACGATGAGATCGGGCGTGCTGGCACGTATTTTATCCAACGCCTCATGCCAGCCGTCCGCCTCGCCGCACACCCTCAGATCGGCCGTCGCGGCGATGGCTTGGCACAAACCGCTGCGCACCAGCGGATGGTCATCGACAACAAAAATTCGTTTGCGGGGGTTCACTGTTTTCATAACTCTTTCTTATCCGTGCAATCCGTGCAATCCGTGGTTTCTATTGCCCTTTTCAGCAGCAGAGGCAGGATCAATTCCAAAACCGTTTGCTGGCGCCCGTTGTCGCGCAACTCCAGTGTGCCGCCCAGCAAGCTGGCACGCATGCGCATTTGCCGCATGCCCAGCCCGTCGCGGCGCCGGGCCGCTTCAGCCAGCGCCAGGCCGTCGTTGCTCACCGACACGGCGAGGTGGTTAGGCTCGCGCACCACGTCGATCCAGATATGTGGAGCCTTGGCGTGTTTGACGGCATTGGCGAGCGCCTCGCGGATGATCCGGTAGAGGTGGACGGCTTGTTCGTGAGTTAGAAAATCGAGGTCATCGCAGATATTGGTTTCCGTTTCGGTGTGAAACATCTCGTTGGTGCGGCGGGCGAGGGTTTCGAGTGCCTCGGGGAGCGATTGGACCTCCAGCTCGTGGAGGGTGAGCGAATGCGAGTAACTGCGTGCCACTCCGGCCAAGCGGGCCGCGTGCTCGCGGATCCGGTTGAGGGATTCGCGGCATGACGGATCGCAGTGCTCGTGGCACGGCGTGGCGGATTGCGCCAAGCGCGACAAACCGACGAGGTCCTGGCACAGGCTGTCGTGAATGTCCTGGCCGATGCGTCCGGCTTCGCTTTCCGCGGCGCTGAGGGCTGCGTTGGTGGCTTGCCGCAGTTCCTCCTCGCGGCTGGCCAGCAAGGCGGCCAATTGCGTGTTGGCGGCGTGCAATTCCCCCTGCGTCTCCTTCAAGCGCGTGATGTCATGGGCCACCCCCACATAGCCGATAATTCCGCCGTCGTGCTGCTTGACCGGGACGATGCTCGAGGTGTGCCAAAACTGGCGGCCGTCGGCGTGCTTCACCCGGTACTCGATGCCGCTGGCCGCTTCGCCCGTGCCCACGATGCCACCCAGAAATGCAAAACACGCGGGGTGGTCGCCAGGATGCACGAAATTGCTGAAATTCTCCCCCACCACCTCATCCGCCGTATGCCCCAGCACCCGTGGCCAGTTCGCCGAGACATAGGTCATCGTCCCGTCCGGCAGGATCGTGTAGATGATCGCCCCGGCGTGCTCGAGCAACAAGTCGTTGCGCTCTTTGTCGTCGAGGGAGATGGAGGAGAGTTGCACGCGGCCGACCATGGCAGCCACCCGTGATTGCGCAAGGGCGGATTAGGGGCGAGAGAATACGAACATTGAACATCCAACATCGAACGCCGAACCGAAGAGGGCTTTCAGCCTGTCGTTTCAGGCACGCACAGGCGGGATGCGCTGTCTTCCATCACAGGCGGGACGCCCAATACTGCTGACTTAGCACATGGCTTGGCAAAAGACGGCTCCG
>JBAXOP010000687.1:0-1569 GCA_037133195.1 Verrucomicrobiota bacterium
AGCAGCAAGACTGGGTCTGCCAGTACCCAAGAAAGGAGAAATGATTTCTACTCGAGCGCCGAATGATCTACTAACCCAGTAGGTGAGGCCGGTAAACGACACAACTCTTTGATTATCTGCGTTAATCTGCGCAGCCATTCCGAGGCTCTTTGGGAAGAGACGCCTTTCCGAGGCGTCCGGGAGAATGGGTAGGTGATGAAGGGGTCGGCATGGCGATCCATCCGCCACTCATTTTCACGGACTGTTCGGAAAACGGTCCCTGCCAGTGAATTCGTAAGGTCGTAACCCTTAACTTGATGCGCATACCCCGGACCGCGCCGGCCTCCTCACCCTCATCGACGAAACACTGGACCTGTAACACCCGTAATCTACCCATGCACAATTCCATCCAACGCCTCCTGCCGGCCGTCATTACGCGCCGGGGAACAGCCTGCCTGCGGCCCTTGCTGCCCCTGCTGCTCTTGCTGGCCACCGTGGCACCGCTCGCGGCGGCCGCCCCCACGCCCTCGGCCATCCTCAAGGATATGCGACGGGTCGCGGACTGGCAGTTGGCCAACCCGTCCAAGCACCCGCTCCACGATTGGACCCAGGCCCCGTTTTTCCTCGGCCTCGAAGCCCTCCATCAGGTGTCCGGCGATGAGCGCTACCTCACCGCAGTGAGCCAATTCGGCCAACAACTCGGCTACGGACCGGGCCCGCGCTTGACCCACGCCGACGACCATGCGGTGCTCCAGGCTTGGCTCCACCTCTATGAACTCGACAAGGATCCGGCTAAGCTCAAACCCACCGTCGATCACTTCGACAAACTGCTCGCCGCCCTCGCCAAGGAACCCCCGAAATCCGTCGCCGGCGGCTCCCTCACCTGGTGCTGGTGCGACGCCCTGTTCATGTCCCCCGCAGTCTGGGCCCACCTGTCCAAACTCACCGGCGACCCGAAATTCTTCGCCTGGGCCGACCGCGAATGGTGGACGACCACCGACGTGCTCTACGATCCCGGCGACCACCTGTTCTATCGCGATGATCGGTTTTTCACCAAACGTACCCCCAGCGGCAAAAAAGTCTTCTGGGCCCGCGGCAATGGTTGGGTCGCCGGAGGCCTCACCCATGTACTCGATTTCCTCCCCCCAGATCACCCGTCGCGCTCCCGCTACCTCGGCCTCTATCACGAGATGATGGTCGCCCTCCTCAAACTCCAAAACCCCGACGGCCTGTGGCGCACCAGCTTGCTCGACCCCCAAGACCCTCAGGGCGAATCGTCCGGCTCCGCCTTCTTTACCTACGCCATGGCCTGGGGCGTCAACCGCGGATTGCTCCCCGCTGCCTCCTTCCACCCCCATATCCTCAAGGGCTTCCATGCACTCACCAATAACATCCAACCGTCCGGTATGCTCGGATTCGTGCAAAAAATTGGCGACTCCCCGGACAAACAGGACAGCGCCGCGGACTCGACTGAGGTGTATGGTGCCGGGGCCTATCTGCTGGCTGGTGCCGAAATCATCCGCATGCTCGACCCCACCAAACGCCGCCGCGATTTGGCCAACTTCACCGGTGTCACTTTGCCCGAACACT
>JBAXOP010000688.1:0-1564 GCA_037133195.1 Verrucomicrobiota bacterium
AGAGCAACAGCCGCAACAGGGCCGACGCATCGGAAATCTTCGTGCGCAAATGGGGAGGAAGAGGCCGGCACCGGATTCAAAAAATAATGAGTCAGTCGGGTGAGTCCCAGTAGCACTCATCCTCGCCGACATATGCGCGGTATGCGACAATTCGCTCCTTAGACAGATCCGAAACTTTCTCGTTCGCTCCGGAGATCAGGCTTGCGGCGCCATCCCCAGTGAGATTCAGCATATTGCGGCCAAACCAGGATTTTCTGTAAGTGGCAGCTTGCTCGTCGAGGAGCTTGAGAAGCAGCAGGGACGACGGAACATCGTCACGGAAATCGACTCCTGACAGACGCCACAATTGCTTTGCGGCGCCGTGTAAGTTGTTATCGTTGGGGCTAAGGTATTGGTGAACCGCGGGAGGATATTGCGCGTGACGCAAGAAGCCCAGAGCCTTGAGGACACCACCAGCAAATGCGTGTCCACAGTCACTCAGAATGACGGTATTCTCGGGCACTTGATAGTACATGAAGAAGCTTTTCACAAGATCGTCACTCTCTTGAACGAACGTCCGTGTCTCGCCTGTCTTTTTCCCGACGTAGACAATGCGACCCAAGTCGACGTGGTGACGATTGGCCTCGCGCTCAAGATGTTCGTGCATTTCCGTGCGGCGCGCCGTGCGTTTGCGGTCCGTGCGGAAGGCGCTATTGTACGTAAAAAGGACCGCGGGGGTGCGGTTGGCGCCATCGGCCCAGACGCAGGTGACAATGCAGTTGGTGTAGCGGGAAACTGGGCGGTTTACCTTGGGTTGAGAGGTGCCACTGGGCGAAAATGTCCTTTGGAGTAAATTACGCTGAGATGTGTAGGTAAAGTCGATGCTGCACAGGCGCTGTCGTTTGAGCGGGAAGTCCATCCCCTGCACCCAATCCCAGAGCAGTTGCTGCTGTTTCTCTTGGTCGAGGCGAAAACCTCCCGCCCGATTTCCCGCCGTTCGGCTGGCGAAGCCTCCCTTGGCCAGGTAGCTCGAGGCGCTCCCCATGGACAGAGAAACGCCAAAAAGTTCCTCAGACTTTGCGCGAAAGCCGGTCAGGTCGACCCTTTGATTTTGCAGATTTCGATCCAAGACCCAGCCCCACAAGATCGTCTGCTGCTGCTCGGTCAACTTTGCCCGTCGACCCGAGTCTTTCTCCTGGGCGATGGCCGGGCTTCCTGCCGCCACGGCGGCAACGTAACGGTCAAACTGCGCCTTGCTGAATACAATTCCCGCCGCAGCCATGTCCGCCCGAAAGGCTGCCCGGGTGACCCCCCGCTTTGCCTGGACGAGATAGAGTTGTGCCAGAATCGTCTTCGCTGGGTCGTCCACGCTCGCCGCGTGGTAGGTTCTCTTGGTTGAAGCGGATGACACGTGACCATCGTACCCTGCGCGCGCCACCTAGGTAAATCCTTTCGCGACATGTGCAATATAAGATAACGAACGTATCGACTTGACTCAATATTTTTTGAATCCGGTGCGGATCAAATTCATGGCTCTCCCGGATCTTCCGTGGTCAGTATCGTCCCGTTCAGGTGTGACGATGTG
>JBAXOP010000689.1:0-1543 GCA_037133195.1 Verrucomicrobiota bacterium
GCCGCGTCGATGGCTTCATCGTCGAAGGCTGGACCGCCGGCGGTCACAACGCCCCGCCTCGCGGCACCATGCAAATCGACGCCGCTGGCGAACCGATCTACGGCGAGCGCGATCTGCCCGATTTGCAGAAAATTGCCAGCCTCGGCCTGCCATACTGGCTGGCCGGCTCCTTCGGTGATCAAGGCAAAATTGCCGAGGCCCAGGCCCTCGGCGCGGTGGGCGTCCAAGTCGGCACTGCTTTCGCGTTTTGCGAGGAATCGGGCATCGCACCCGATCTCAAACATAAAGTGCTCGACGGCAGCAGCCGCGGGGTGCTGCGCGTGTTCACCGATCCGGTGGCCTCGCCCACCGGCTTTCCCTTCAAGATCATCCAGGGCGGTGCCGCAACCTCCATTCCTATCTGTGGCGAAGACCGTATCCGGATTTGCGATCTGGGCTATCTGCGCCACCTCTATCGCAAGCCCGACGGCAGCGTCGGCTACCGCTGCCCTAGCGAACCGGTTGATGACTACCTGCGCAAAGGTGGCACGGTCGAGGAAACCGTCGGCCGCCAGTGCGTCTGCAACGGTCTCATTTCCACCCTCGGCTTGGGCCAGGCCCTCGCCGACGGCACGAGCGAAAAACCCCTTTTAACAGGTGGTGACGACGCGGTGGCAGTGGCACGCTTTCTCAAACCCGGAAATACTTCCTACCGCGCCCAGGATGTCATTGACCGCTTGCTGAGCTGATGGGCCTGCGGCGGGGACACCCATGACTGTTGACTCAGTGCTGCATCGAGCCCGGACCGTTTGTCACTCACTCACCATGAAATTAACAAGCCTCACGTTATTGCCCGCACTACTGCTGGCCCCGCTCAACGCCACCGAACTCCACGTCGCCCTCACCGGTAAGGACGCCAACCCCGGTTCCCCCACCGCCCCACTGCGCCACATCCAGGCGGCCGCCAACCTCGCCCAACCGGGCGATGTGATCACCGTGCATGCCGGGGTGTATCGCGAGCGCGTCGCTCCACCGCGCGGTGGAGCCTCCGACCAGCAGCGCATCATCTACCAGGCGGCCGCAGGCGAGGCTGTCACCCTCACCGGCGCGGAGGTGGTCAAAGGCTGGGAAAAAGTCCAGGCGGATACCTGGAAGGTCGTTGTGCCTAACTCGCTTTTCGGAGGCTTCAATCCCTACAATAACCTGATCCACGGCGATTGGTTCCACGGTAAAGGTCGCTCCCACCACACGGGCGCGGTCTATCTTGACGGCGAGTGGCTCACCGAGGCGGCCAAGCTCGACGCAGTGCTCGCGCCCGCAGCGGCCACTCCGCTGTGGTTCGGTCAGGTGGAGGCGGCCACCACCACGTTATGGGCGCAGTTTAAGGGGGCCGATCCTAACGAAAAATTGGTGGAAATGAATGTACGCCAATGTGTTTTCTATCCGGAGAAAACAGGCATAAATTACCTAACCATCAAAGGGTTTACGCTATGCCAGGCGGCCACCAAGCGCTGCGCGGCGTCCCGGCCGAGCGGGTCGGGCTATGGTGCCGGGTCCTCCGATC
>JBAXOP010000690.1:0-1536 GCA_037133195.1 Verrucomicrobiota bacterium
GATCCTGCAAGGCCCGCTGCCACTCACCGGCCAAGAACATGACGCGTGCCCGCCACAGCAATTGGTCGGCCTCGAGTTTGGCGGTTGGGCGTTGGAGTTCCCATGCGTCTAATTTGGCGCGGGCCTCATCGAGGTGGTTACTATTGACCAAGTCCTCGATAGCCAGCGAATGCGCGCGGTCAATCACCGGTGCCTTGCCAGCCGCTGCCTCGCGTACCGGCACCGCCTCGGCAAAACAGCGCGTCGCCTCCTCAATGCGTCCGTTGAGCAGATGATAGTCGCCTAACCGAATCACTGCTAAGGTCGCCAGTGGCTTGTCGCCGCCCTTGCGCAGGCGCTCAACCAAACCAAGTACCGCTGCATCTTGGAGGCTAAACACCAGCACGTCGAGTTCTAGCAAACCGGCCATCCGGCCCATCGCTGCCACCTCTGGTTTAGATAGATCATGCAATCTGCGCAAGGCGGCCTTGGGGTCGATCTTGGCGGTTTCCCGGATCGCCAGCGTCATGGCTGCGACCCATAACTCGCCACCCGGCTTGGCTAACATGAGCCATGATTCAGCCCAGCGCAGCGCAGCGGGTGTCGGCAGGAAAGCGCTTGCGAGCACGAAGCCGGCCCGCCGTGCCGGCTCGGGAAGCTTGTTAGGATCCGCATTATCCAGCAATCCTGTAAATTCCGCGAGTTGCCGTTCATTGTTGATAGAAGCTTCCGGCAAGTTACGCGGGATCACCAGCACTTGATGCCCTTCGATGACGCGTTGGCCGTTGCTCAAGCGCAGGGTCACTGGCAATGGGTCGAGGCTCATCCAGAGGCGGCGGACGTCCGGGCCTAGTTCTACGCCCTTTTTTCCATCCGGCCATTGCCACTCCACCTCCCAGCCCTCGCCGGGCGTGGCGACGATTCCTCTAACAATGATATACCACTCGCCACCGTAGCCGAGGTAGCGCTCGGCAGTGAGCGAGGCGAGGGGCACCGGAGCGGAGTCGCGGGCTTCGATGGCACCGGCACTCACCTTGCCCGGATGCACCCATGCTTCGGGTGGCACGGAGCCGAGTTTACGGGCATGCTCCCAGCCTAACACCATCGCGGCTGGCGGCTCGGCGACGGCATGGAGGTACTCGACTTTCGCCGTGCCCAGTGGCACACGCAACTTAACGGCTGGCACTTTTTCGGGAGCGAGCGGGGGTGGGGTGTTAGACTGCCATTGGAGGGCAGCGTGGCCATCGATCATCACATAGGAAACATCGTGGGAGAGCGTGTAAAACTTCAGGTCTCCGCCATCGCCGGTTTGCAGCAAGCCGGTGTAGCGGCTCATAAAATGGTGCGACTCACCAAAAGGGTTCTCCCCGTGGAAAATGAGCGGCACAAAGGCGGCGCCATCGACCTCGCGGGATTTATTCCAAGCCGCCTGCCAACCGGCGTAGGTGGCCACGTTGGCACCCTCCGGTAAGCGCCGCGTTTCTAGCAACAAACTCCGCTGCGCCGTCCACGAACGCATGCGCCGCTGCGTGTTGCCACCGAAGTAGAGGGTGGCCG
>JBAXOP010000691.1:0-1513 GCA_037133195.1 Verrucomicrobiota bacterium
CGCCGCATCAGGGGGGCCGGGAAGATGACGGCGCTATCCAAGACCACGGGTTCCGGGGTGAGTAGCAGGCGGAGGTTGGGGGCGAGTCGTTCTTTCTGGCGGATGAAAAATGGCTGCTCCCACAAACTGCCCGGACCGCCGTGATCATGGTTTCCCGGAATAACCAGCACCGGTACCTCCATCGCACCGATAGCCTCGCAAGCTTTCGCCACCGTGGCATTGACGGGAGTGGGGCTATCAAACAAATCACCCGCGACGAGAACGAAGACCGCGTGGTGTTGCTTGGCTGCGGCGGCGACACGCTTGAGACACTCAAAGCGTTCATTTTGAAGGCGGCTGCGTTTGGCGACATCGCTCACCCGGGCAAAAGGTTTGCCAAGTTGCCAGTCGGCGGTGTGGAGGAATTTGATGGGCATGAGGATGAAGTTGGGGTTGGTTCTATCTAGCGGAACAACATGGCTTCAGGCAAGCCTCATCGCATTTTCCCGCAAATCCATTCAGTGCCGGGTTGACTGCTAGGCAGGCGGCGGCGACCTTGCAGGCGGGCGCTTGCGAGGCATGGGCGTGCTGCGAATTACGGTTTGGTTACTCATTCACAGCCACCGGCAGCGTTATCTGCAGCGTGTTATCTGCAGCGTTGACGAAGTGCTCCACCTGCGATATGAAATGTGCAACCCAACAACGACGACCCGACGTAATACGATGCCATGTCTAACTAAATTGACGGTTTTATCGCTGCGCGACTGGCTATCCTCGCCGTGGCTGGAGGTGGTGCTGGTACTGGCCTCCGTGATCTGCGGCGCGATTGTGGGGGCGGAGCGCGAGCGGCATGACAAGCCGGCTGGCTTGCGCACCCTCACCCTCGTTTGCCTTGGCTCGACGGTATTTACGATCTTGTCATTTGTATTTACGAGCAGCACCGGGGATTCCGGGCGGGTGGCGGCGCAGATTGTCACTGGCATCGGGTTTCTCGGTGCCGGGGCTATCCTGCATTCCCGCAACGGCGTGAGCGGCATGACCACCGCCGCCACCATTTGGGTCACTGCGGCCATCGGCATGGTGGTCGGCGCGGGGTTTGCTCCGGCGGGTCTGGCCATCAGTTTGTTGGTGCGCATCGTTCTGGTGCTGCTGCTCAAATTGGAGGTCTGTCATTTGGGTGGCATTAATTCCGTCGGCATCGATCTGGAATTTGATCCGGACCATGGCAAAACACGCATCAAAATTGAGCGCCTGCGCGAGGAATTCCACGTCATCGGCCAGGCCTTGATATACGAAACTCGGCCCGATGGAACCGTGCTGGCACAACTCAAACTGCGGCTGCCACGGCGCCACCTGCATGAATTTCTCGATGCTCTGACGTCCCTGTCCGGGGTCATTTCCATCCACGAACGTGAGCACGAGTCGCTTGCCGAACACGCCAAATGAGTTGCTGCTAGCGGCAATAACAGGACGCGCAATCATCATTGTCGCAAGGCATCTGAGATGGATGGTATCGGTTATGACGAACCACGCC
>JBAXOP010000692.1:0-1507 GCA_037133195.1 Verrucomicrobiota bacterium
ACTAGACTTCTTACTCTTACTTCGATGTTCAATGTTCAATGTTCAATGTTCGATGTTCAACCTCCCATGCTGGAGGTTTGCGACCTGCGCGTCCACTTCCCGGTGCGCAGCGGCATCATCCCGCACCGCGCCGGGTTTGTCAGAGCCGTCGATGGCGTATCGCTGCACATCCAACCCGGCGAGACGCTCGGGTTGGTCGGCGAGTCCGGTTGCGGCAAGTCCACGCTCGGCAAGGCGATCGTGCGCCTGCTCAAGCCGACGTCCGGCAGCATCCATCTGGAGGGCGTTGATATCACCGGATTGAGCCAGCGCGCGCTGCGCCCGCTGCGGCGCGACGTCCAAATGATTTTCCAGGATCCGGCGGAGTCGCTCGATCCGCGCATGAGTGTGCAGGCCATCATCGAGGAGCCTTTCATCATCCACGGCCTGGGCGAGCGCGCCAGCCGCCGCAAGCAGGTTTATGAATTGTTGGACCGGGTCGGTCTGCCGGCTGCCGCGGGCGAGCGCTATGCGTTTGAATTTTCCGGCGGCCAGCGCCAGCGCATCGGTATAGCCCGGGCGCTGGCCCTCAAGCCCAAACTCATCGTGTGTGATGAACCGGTATCCGCGCTGGATGTGTCTGTCCAATCGCAGATTCTTAATTTGTTAGTCGAGTTGCAGCGCGATTTTGGCCTATCCTATCTTTTCATTGCTCATGATCTATCCGTCGTCAAACACGTCAGCGACCGGGTGGCGGTGATGTATCTTGGAAAACTCGTGGAACTAGCGCCGGCCGAGACGATCTATCGCGACCCGCGCCACGCTTACACCAAGGCGTTGCTCTCGGCTATTCCCTCGCCGGATCCCAAGGTGAAGCGCAGCAAGATTCTGCTGGAAGGCGACGTGCCCTCGCCCATAGATCCGCCACCGGGCAGTGCCTTTGGTCACCGCATGAGCCACCCGCGCTACGCCGAAACGATCGGTGCCGATCTTTCGCTCGGCCAGATTGCTCCCGGTCACTGGCTAGCCGCCGACCCCTGCTGCATCTCTAACGATGATCTAACTGCGCTGCGGCAAGGATCACTGTGACGCTCCTTGTGGCCAGATCGTAAATGCTCTCGAAGGGGGTGTCGTGTCGTTGCCAATGCGGGACAGGTGTGGAAAAAACCGCGGATGGCACGTAAGCGCCTGGGTCTGAGGCAGCCATTCGCTGGCGCTTGCAATTACGCCCTGCATACGCGCCGGCTGAAGCCAGCGCTCCGTTAGAAAATCGCACAGCGGTTTCTAGCTTTTGGCGGAGGCCTCGAGTTGTAGATAGGTGCCGAGCAGGTTCTGATAGATCTGGTGGGTGGCAGGATCCGGGGTGAGGGTGGCGGTGGCCGGAGCTAACCCCTTGGTGAGGGACTCGTAGCTGTGGTGGCCGACGACGTGGGCGGCGAGCATGGCGGCACCGAGGGCGGCGGAGTCCTGGACGGCGATGGTTTCCACGGTGGCCTGGAAAACATTGGCGAGGGTCTGGAGAATGCCG